>NZ_SBJL01000001.1:1235000-1564045 GCF_004634425.1 Vitreimonas flagellata
TCGCGCGAACCGAAGAAATCCAAAAACTGCCGACGGATGTCGTTGACGCTCGTCATCACTCTACCAAGCCGTATCCAAAGCCGTTCCGCGTTTGCGCGGACGGCCAAATCAGGGTTCCGGTTTGGTATAGGTAGTGCAGCGCACAACGCCAAGCGGGCGGGCTGGACGTGGGCCGAGCGGACCGCCGGCTTCCAGCCGGCATCAAGTCCTTGTCGGCCCTGTCGCGCTATTTACTCCGGTAGAACAAACGCCCCGTCCGCGCCGAGCGGTGCGAGTGGGTTCCAGGCCACCTCCCACAGGTGGCCATCCGGATCCGCGAAATAGCCGGAATGCCCGCCCCAGAACACGTCCTGTCCTTGCTTCACGATCTCGGCCCCCGCCGCGCGCGCTTCCTCCAGCACGACGGCGACCTCTTGCTTGGTGCGGACATTGTGCGCCAACGTCATGCCGCGAAAACCACCGCCCGCGACGTCGATGCCGACGTCATGCGCTAACTCAGCACGCGGAAAAATGGCTAGCGCCTGCGCGCCCGCTTGAAAGAATACGATGTCGCCCTGGCTCGCGGATGACGCCCGAAATCCAAGCGCTTCATAGAACGCCCGCGACCGCGCCAAATCCGCGACGCCCAACGTAATCAGGGAAACGCGCGGCTCCATCGTGCAAACTCCATAGAGATCAGATCAAGGAATCCGCCGGCCGGCCCAGGGATGCACCAGGGCATGGGGTCGGGTCGGTCACAGCCCCGAACCGGCCAGCGAAACTTGGATCGCGCGCGCGGCGACTTAATCTTAGTCTTTGTCTTCGTCGCCTTCAGGCGGAGAATACATGGCGTCGGCCACCGCACTCGACTTGCCACGAATGGCGTCCTCGATCGCAAGGGCGACGTCCTTGTGTTCCTTCAAGAACCGGCGCGCGGCTTCCTTGCCTTGGCCGATCTTCTGCCCACCATAGGCATACCAGGCGCCGGATTTATCGATCACGCCCGCCTTCACGCCGAGCTCGATCAATTCGCCCGTCTTGGAGATACCTTCGCCGTAAATGATGTCGAACTGCACCTGCTTGAACGGCGGCGCGACCTTGTTTTTCACGACTTTGACACGGGTTTCCGAGCCAATGACTTCGTCGCGTTCCTTGATCTGGCCCGTGCGGCGAATGTCGAGACGTACCGACGCGTAGAATTTCAGCGCGTTGCCGCCCGTCGTCGTTTCCGGGTTGCCGTACATCACGCCGATCTTCATGCGGATCTGGTTGATGAAGATCACCAACGTGTTCGACTTCGAGATCGAGGCCGTGAGCTTACGCAGCGCCTGGCTCATCAAGCGCGCCTGCAAGCCCGGCAAGCTATCGCCCATCTCGCCTTCGATTTCCGCGCGCGGCGTCAGCGCCGCGACGGAGTCCACCACCAGCACATCAACCGCGCCCGAACGCACGAGCGTATCGGTGATTTCCAAAGCCTGCTCGCCGGTGTCCGGCTGCGAGACGAGGAGATCGTCGAGATCAACGCCCAGCTTGCGCGCATAGATCGGATCGAGCGCGTGCTCGGCGTCCACGAAGGCGCACACGCCGCCGCTCTTTTGCGCTTCAGCGATGCAGTGCAGCGCCAGCGTCGTCTTGCCCGAGCTTTCCGGGCCATAAATTTCAATGATGCGGCCCTTGGGCAGACCGCCAATGCCAAGCGCGATGTCGAGGCTCAAGGAGCCAGTGGAGATCGCCTCGATCTCAACCACGGGCTTCTCGCCCAGACGCATGACCGAGCCTTTGCCGAAGGCGCGATCAATTTGTCCGAGAGCTGCGGCCAAAGCCTTCTGCTTGTCCGTTTCCACTTCCGCCTCAACAAGCTTCAACTTGGCCATATGTCCGTCTCCCACTAGGTCGAGTCCATGCCCTGGACTACAGGCGCTGCGCATGTCCGCGTCAGGAATCGAATGTGCACTATTTGTTCTCGGAACACAAGGAGAACATGCGAGCACCGGCGAGAGGTCCAACTGACACAATACCTGGCGCGTCGTGCAGGCTCTCTTCCCCAATCCCTAGTCCCCAATCCCGAGAACAGCGCGCCCCCTATTCCCTTCCGGCCATATCCGGCCTTAATGGTTCCGCTGGTGGAATATGAGAGGATCGTCGGATGGCTTCGTCGCTCGCGCCCCTGCCGCCCCGCGGCGGACATCCGCCCACGTTGGAATCGATGAATTCGTTCCGCGTGAAGACGGCCGCACTCTCGCGCCCAGCGACGCCCGCGAAAGGCGACCCCAATATGGTGCTCGTCACCTCGGCTGACGGCGGCGTCGTCGTTTATCCGCCGAGCAAGAAGCTCGCGATCCTCGCCGCCCGCCGCGAACGACGCACCGGCCGCTAGGCGAACGCGCTGATATCGCCGAACTTGCCCGCGTTGAAATCCGTGATCGCCTGACGAATTTCGCCTTCCGTGTTCATCACGAACGGGCCGTATTGTACTACGGGCTCATTGATCGGTTCGCCGCTCAGCAGCAAGAGCTTCGCGTCGCTTTCCGCTTCGATCGCGATCGCGCCGCCTTCGCGCGCATAGAGCGCAAATTGCGACGGCCCAGCAGGCCGGCTATCCTCAAGCTTCACGTTGCCGCTTTGCGTCAGCAGCGCCAGCGTATGGCCTTCCGGCAGGTTGAACTCCGCCTTCGCGCCCGCCTTGAAGCGCACATCCCAAATGTTGATCGGCGTAAACGTCCGCGCCGGGCCTCGTGCGCCCGCATACTCGCCGGCGATCACCCGCACGCGGCCTGCCTCACCCGGCAAATCCACCGAGGGAATCTGGGCGTCGAGCAGGGTCTGATAGCCGGGCGGCGACATCTTGTCCTTCGCCGGCAAATTCACCCAAAGCTGCACCATCTCCATCGCGCCGCCGTTCTTCGTGAACGCTGCCGAGTGGAATTCCTCGTGCAAAATACCGGACGCCGCCGTCATCCATTGCACGTCGCCCGGCCCGATATGGCCGCCATTGCCGGTCGAGTCGCGATGGTCGACTTCGCCCGCATAGACAATCGTCACGGTCTCGAAGCCGCGATGCGGATGCACGCCCACGCCGCGCTTGTGCGTCGCCGGCGCGAACTCATAAGGCTGCGCGTAATCGAGCAGGATGAACGGGCTCACGGCCGCGCCATGCGTTTGCGGCGAAAACATCGACCGCACCGGAAAGCCATCGCCCACCCAATGCGGGCGCGGCGCGTCGTGGAGAGCAAGGAGTTTTCTCATGGCCTGAAAATAAGCGCGCGACCTTTCCGCGCAATAAGGCACACGCTTGACACCGCCCGCTGGAACAAGGCGCGCGGCCATCGGTTTTGCATCTCAATCAAACGAGGAACGCCCCATGCGATTGCTTGCGACCGCCGCCATCGCCACCCTGCTCGCCGCCTGCGGTCAGCAAGCGACGCCGCCCGAACCGATCGAACCACCGGCTGCTGAGACGCCAGCCGTTGACGCTAACGCAATCACGCCCGAAGGCTGGAATACATTGCGCGTCGGCATGACCCGCGCCGAAGTCACCGCCGCAGTAGGCGCGACCGTGACACCCGGCGCTGTCGGCGGCCCCGATCCGGCTGCGTGCGATCTCTTCCACCCGGCCAACGCGCCCGAAGGCATGCTCGTGATGATCCAGCAGGACGTGCTGACCTCAATCAACCTGCGCAACAACACGACGCTCCGCACCGATCGCGGCTTTGGTGTCGGCAGCACCGCCGCCGAGATCAAAACCGCCTACGGCGCAAGCGCGGTGTCCGAGCCGCACAAATACATCGAAGGCGCGGAATACATCACGATCTGGAGCGTCGGCGGTCCAACCGCTGCCGCCCCCTTCGTCGAAGACGCAAACGCGCGCGGCATCCGCTACGAAACCAACGCGCAAGGCGTGGTCACCGCCGTACACGCGGGCGGCCCGAGCATTCAGAATGTCGAGGGGTGTTCATAACGCAAAGCTGACACCCTAAGCCGCCAGCAGCTCCTTAACCCGCCCCACGAGCTGCTCCATCGTCACCGGCTTGCTCATGTAGTGCACGGGATATTGCTCCAGCATGTGGCTGAAGCTTTCGGGCGCGTAGCCGGAGAGGAAGAGCACTTTCGCGGCGCCAATCATCGCCGGATCGGCTTCCTGCAGCATCTCCGGGCCGGTCATGATCGGCATTGAGACGTCGGAGATGATGATGTCGTAGGCGCCCGGATTGCGGCCGAGCACTTCGAGCGCTTCTTCACCGTTCTCCGCCTCTTCGACCTCGTAGCCGCACTCCTTGAGATTGCGCACGATTGAACGGCGCACCGCGGTTTGATCTTCAACGAAGAGGATTTTGCCACGGCCCGCCACGTCCTTCGGCGGCGGCGCGATCAGCGCGCGCTCCTTCGCAGCGATTTCTTCCAGCTCTTCCGCCGTCGGGTCATAGACCGGCAAGAAGATGCGGAACGTCGTGCCGACGCCCAGCTTCGACGAAAAGAAGATGTAGCCGCCCGATTGCTTGATGATGCCGTAGCTGGTCGCAAGGCCAAGGCCCGTGCCTTTGCCAGCTTCCTTGGTCGAGTGATACGGGCGGAAGATCTTCGCCGCGTGCTCCGGCTTGATGCCTGAGCCCGTGTCTTCCACTTCGATCATCACGTACTGGCCATCTTCGATCGGGTTGTGGCCCAAGCCGCGCGCCGCTTCCGCACTGATCACGGATGTGCGCACCGTAAGCTTGCCGTCCTTCGGGATCGGCGAATCCTTCGGCGTCATCGCATCGCGCGCGTTGGTCGCCAGATTGATGAGCACGCGCTCAAGCTGGGTCTTGTCCACCTTCACATACGGCAGATCGCGGCCATGCCGGATTTCGTACTTGATCGATGCGCCCATGATGCGGCGGATCAGCTCTTGGCGTGAGCCAACGAAATCACCCACGTCGAACACTTCGCGCGCAAATGTCTGCTGACGCGCATAGGCGCGCAGCATTTCCGAAAGCTCTTTCGCACTCGCCGCGTTGTCGGAGATTTCCTGCAGCGTCGGATAATCCGCATCACCCACAGGGTGGCGGCGCAGCAGGTACGAGCAATTCTGCATCACCACCGTGAGCAGATTGTTGAAATCGTGCGCGACGCCCGCTGCGAGTTCGCCGATCTCGCGCATCTTTTCCGATTGCGCCAAACGCGTCTCAAGCTCGCGTTGTTGCGACACGTTGAGCAGATAGGCGATGCTGCGGCCATCGGCCGAGCGTGCGAGATGTACGTGCACCGCGATCGGCGGCGAGGTTGCCAGCGTGATCTCGGTCGGGTCGTTCATGGCTTGACGCAGACGCTGCGCCAAAGCTTGCGGGCCTTCCGAGGCTTCAAACAAATCTGCGAACGCCGCACTCGGCGTCGCGCGGCCTTGCGTCATCTCCATCAGCGACGCGTTGGAATCCAAGAGCGCCGCAGACGCCGGGTCCGCGCCATCGAGCACGGCAATACCAAGCGGCGCTTGCGCGAACACCTCATCCGTCTCGCCTGAACCGCGCGCACTTGGCGCAGCGGGTGCGGCTTCTGGAGCTTCCGCGTCCGAGAAAAACACGAACGAGCGCGACGTGCCGTCCACATCTTCCGCCGGCCAGAATGACAGCGTCGAGACTTGCGTCTCGTGCCCGTCGAGCCCGCGCAGCGTCACGCGCGCCGGCGTCGGCCCGAAGCCGCGGCGATCGCGGCGAAGAAGCTTTGACGGGTCTTCCTTCACGATATCGCGCACGCGCAGGATCGCCGGGTCTTCACCCAAGCCGAGCACCGCGCGCAGCGCGCGGTTCATGTACGCAATCGTGCCGTCTGGGCGCGCGGCGAAGAAACCAACCGGCGCATCGTCCAAGAAAATCTGTCGCGACGTGTCATCCGGCGCGCTCGCCTCGCCCGCACCCAGCTCACGCAAGCGCCACAGCACATAGCCGCCTGGGATCGGCCCAACGCAGGCTTCAAAGCGCGCGTGCTTGCCTGTGAGCGCCGCCGTCGCCGGCAATTCCTCGCGCCGTGTTTGGCCGAGCTGTGCAGCCTTCGACAAACGGAACATCGGCGCCGACAACATCGGGTCTGCGCCAAACAAGCGGCTCATCATCGGCGGGCGATCGCTCTCGCCCATCACGCCGGCGGCTTCCGCGATGTTGTAATACGCCACGTTCGCGACCAGCGGCGACAAATGCGTGTCGGTGACGAGCGCCGCTTCATCGAGCGCTTCGATCATCGCGTGCTCGTTGCGTCCGCCCAGCAGCGCGGACGCCGCGATCACGCCACGCTCTGGAAACGCACCGTGCTGACGCCCTGCGCCGCGCGACATCCAGAAGAACAGCACCATGCCGACAGCCGCGACCAGCACGAGCAGCACCGCGCCCGCCTGGCCCACACTTGGCCCCGCCGTAATCGCAACGCCTGCCGCGCCGATGCCGACAGCAGCCGAGACCCAGAAAAGGATCTGAAGCGGATCGAGCCGCCCGCCGCCGCGCGGAGGTGGATTGTCTACGTGATCTGTCATTGGCGCGCCTGTTAGCCCGGCACTTGACCCCGATTCGGGGCGCGGATCACGTTGGGGCGCGGTAGGGAATCCATCCGCCATGTGTGTTCTCCGCTACAAGTTTCTTCTGGGCCGGCCGCGTCGGTGGGCCATACGCATGATGAAGCCGATGACCTTGGCCACCGCCTCGTAATGTTCCCGAGGTATCGGCTCGTCGATCTCGGCGGTCGCAAACAGCGCCCGCGCCAGCGGCGGTTCTTCCACGATCGGAATGTTATGTTCTTCAGCGATCTCACGAATTTTGAGCGCGGTCGCGTCCACGCCCTTCGCCAAGCACACCGGCGCACCGATTTCGCCAGGCTCATACCGTAACGCCACGGCGTAGTGAGTCGGGTTCGTAATGATCACGCTCGCCTTGGGCACGTTCTGCATCATGCGTTGCCGCGACCGTTCCATGCGGATTTGTCGCAGCTTGGCTTTGACCATCGGGTCACCGTCGTTCTGGCGGAATTCCTCTTTGATCTCCCGCCGGCTCATTTTCATGCGTTCCATGTAGGATTGCCGCGTGAAGACGTAATCCACAGCCGCCAACAAGGCCGCCGCGCTCGCCAGCGCCATCAGCATCGCCACCACGCGATCCTGAATCCACGGCAGCAGCGCGCCGGGGTCCAGCAGCGACATATTCTCGATCACCGCGTCGTGCGGCCACAGCACCCATCCCAAGACAGCGCCGACGAGCACAAGCTTCGCCAGCGACTTAAGAAACGTCGCAAACGCCTGCTTGCCGAAGGTGCGCTTGAAGCCCTCCATGGGATTGAGCTTGTCGAGTTTCGGCTGCAACCGCTCGGCGGTGAAGGTTGGGCGATCCTGCACATAGCGCGCGGCGATGCCGCTCACGGCGAGCGCGATCGCGGTGAGCCCGAAGATCGCCAACAGCTTGATACCGATCGCGCCCATGATCACCGTGAGCGAGCGCGGGTCCGTCGAAAGCTGATCTGGCATGGCGAGGAAGCCGATGAAGCTCTCACCCATCTGCTTTGTGATCGGCCCGGCCATGAACGCGACGAACGCTGTCGCGGCCACCAACGAGAGTGCAGCGCCCACTTCCGTCGAATAGACGATGTCGCCCTTCTCGCGCGCCTGATCTAGTTTTCGCGGTGTCGGCTCTTCTGTTTTGTCATCATCATCAGCGGCCATGCGTCACCTCACCCACAACGCATAGGATTGCATGCTGTCGAGCCAGATCAGCATGCCCGTCGATAGACCGAGCGCGAACACCACCAAGCCGCCCAGGATTTGCAGCGGCATGATGATAAAGAACACTTGGATTTGCGGGATCAAACGAGAGAGCACGCCCAGACCCACGCGAAAAATCAGTCCCGCCGCCACCACAGGCATCGCGATCTGAAAGCCAACGCGGAACGATGTCGCCGCTGTCGTCAGCGCCAAATCCGCCGCGTCGCCGACAGGTGGCGGCGCTCCTAGCGAGATTAAATCGTACGAGCCCACAACGCCTTGCAGAAACATGTGATGCAGGCCAGTCGCGAACATCAGCGCCAGACCAAGCATGCTCAAGAACACCGACGTGAGCTGACCGGATTGCGTCATCGTCGGGTCAGCCGTTTGCGCGAACGCCAGGCCAATTTCCAGGCCGACGATCTGACCCGCCGTCGCCAACGCCGTCATCAAGAAACGCGCAGCCCCGCCGATTAAGATACCGATCAAAGCTTCGCTCGAGACTTGAAACGCCATGCCCCATGCGCTCGTCGCCGCATCTGGCACGCGATCGGCAAGCGTCGGCGCCAAGCAGATCGCCAACACCAACGCAAAACCCAAGCGCACGCGCGCGGGAATCGCCGGTTCACTGAAGCCGGGCAGCAGCATGATCACGCCAGCAATGCGCGCGAATAGGAGCGCCGCGCTCCAAACATCGACGCCGTAGAGCGAGAGCTCCATCAGTAATTCGCGATGCGTTCGAAGATGCCGTCCATGAAGCCGCCGAGAAGGCCGCCCATGATCGGCAGGAAAAGTAGGATGGCGAAGAAGATCGCGAGGATCTTCGGCACGAACACGAGCGTCTGCTCCTGGATCTGGGTGAGCGTCTGCAGCAAGGACACGACAAGGCCGACCACGAGGCCGACGATCATCGGCCCCGCCGCCACCAGCACCGTCACCCAGATCGCCTCGCGCCCAAGGTCGAGGACTTCTGCTCCGGACATATTCGCTCCCGCGCGGACCCGGCAAATTCTGCCGAGCGTCGCTCCAAGGACGCCATTCGTGGTTAACGAGTGGTTTCCGCCGGGCGTCGCGCTGCTAAAGAAGCGGAAAGATCAATGGGGAGACGCCATGAACATCACCCGCCGCCACGCCCTGCTTACCGCTTCCGCCCTGGCCGTCGCTGGTTGTAGCACCGCAACGGAGATGACCGATCCGGGTTCGGAATTAGGCGCCTTCTTCGAGGAGCAATTCGAAGCCGTCGTCGCCTCCTCCCCAGAGCTCGCGACCCAACTCGGCGACCGGCGCGGCTATGATCGCTGGGACGACGAGACAGAGGCCTTCGCCGAAGCTCAATTGCAGCGCGCCCGCACCGCGCGCGAATACATGCTCTCGCATTTCGACCCCGCGCGTCTTACGCCGCAGGATCGCCTCTCCTATCGCCTGTTCGACATGGGCGTCGCGCGCCAGGAAGAGAATTGGCGTTGGCGCAATCACGGCTACATCTTCAATCACCACGCCGGCGCGCAATCGAACCTGCCCGCGTTCCTGATCAACGCGCACCAAGTCACCAACGTCTCTGACGCCGAAGCCTATGTCGCGCGCCTCAACGGACTGCGCGCCAAGATGGATCAGCTGATCGCCAATTCCGAAGCCGCCGCAGCACAAGGCATTATGCCGCCGCGATTCTCCTACGAAGGCACGCTGTCTTCGAGCCGTAACGTCATCGCCGGCGCGCCATTCGGCGAAGGCCCCGACAGCCCGCTCTGGGACGATTTCCAATCCAAAGTGAGCGCGCTGCAGATCGCGCAAAGCGACCAGGATCGCTTGCTTGGCGACGGCCGCGCCGCGCTGCTCAATTCGGTGAAGCCAGCGTATGAGCGCCTCATCGCCGTGCTCACCGCCCAACAAGCACGCGCCGGTGACGATGACGGCGCGTGGAAATTGCCGGACGGTGACGAATATTACGCGGCCCGCCTGCGCCTCTTCACCACCACGAACATGAGCGCTGACGAGATCCACAACACCGGTCTCGCCGCCGTCGCCCGCATCCACGAGGAAATGCGCGGCGTCATGCGGCAGGTCTATTTCACCGGCGACCTCGCGGCCTTCTTCCAATTCATGGAATCCGACCCGCGCTTCTACGTCGCCGACACCGTCGAGGGCCGCGCCGATTATGTGCGCCGAGCCACCGCCGCGATCGACGCGATGCGCGCGCGTCTGCCGCAATATTTCGGCCGCCTGCCGCGCGCGCCGTTGGAAGTGCGCCCGGTCGAGCCGTTCCGCGAACGCGCCGCGGGCCTTGCCTTCTACGAGCGCCCCGCCGCCGACGGCTCACGCCCGGCGATCTATTACGTCAACACCTTCGATGTGCACGCCATCCCGACCTACCAGCTCGAAGCACTCGCCTATCACGAAGGAATCCCTGGCCATCACATGCAGATCGCCATCGCCCAGGAGCTGGAGGGCGTGCCGCGCTTTCGCCGCTTCCTGACCTTCTACACCGCCTACACTGAAGGCTGGGGCCTCTACGCCGAACGCCTCGGCAAGGAAATGGGCGGCTATCAGGACCCGTATTCGGAGTTCGGCCGCCTCGTGCTCGAGCTCCGCCGCGCTATCCGCCTCGTCGTCGACACAGGCCTCCATTCCAGGCGTTGGACCCGACAGCAAGCGATCGACTACATTCTGGCGAACCAGCCGGCCGGCGAACGCGAGGCCGCCCGCGACATCGGTCGCTACATCGTCAACCCAGGCCAAGCGACCGCCTACATGGTCGGTCAAATGGAAATCCTGCGCCTGCGCGAAGCAGCCCGCACCGCGATGGGCGCGCGCTTCTCGCTCTCGGGTTTCCACGACGCGGTGCTCGCCAATGGCGCAGTGCCGCTCGAAGTGTTGGGCGAACTCGTCCGCGACTGGAGCCGCGCCTAATCCGGAGCGCCTGCGCCTGGCCGGCAAGAGCTTGCGCATCCGCGCCAGAATGAGAGCAAAGCACGCGAGTTAGGTGCGTGGGGCAGCTGTGCGATCGAAGCATCAACGGCGCGGAGGCCATGCATGCCGGCGAGACACCGGCGCGCCGAGCGTTCAACGCAGACGAAAACGTGCTTTACACATCACACTGTGACTATCTTCCGACTGGAAGCATCCAATTTACCGAATCCACCTCATCTTAGGTTCAGGCGCGCCGGAAACTATCGGACGTGCCCGCGCGTAGAATATCTGCGCGGACAAAAAGAACTTAGGGGAAATCCGATGAGCGCCTTCCAATCCATTGCCGCCTTCTTTCGGGGCCTGTTCGGTCGCAAGGACGACGACTTCAAGACGCTGCTGATGTCTGACCTGGGCATCGAACGCTAAACTCTGCCCCCGCCGGCCCTATCCGCCCGGCGGGACACCCGCGTTGAAGCTCTCCACCAGGGAGCCCGCCACCAATCGCCATCCGTCCACCAGGACGAAGAAGATCAGCTTGAACGGCAAGCTTACGGTCACAGGCGGCATCATCATCATACCCATGGCCATCAGCAATGAGGCCACCACGAGATCGATGATCACAAAGGGTATGAACAGCATGAACCCGATCTCGAACGCCCGCCGCAGCTCCGAAATCATGAACGCCGGCGCCATCACCCGCAGCGGCACATCCGTCGCGCTCTGAGGCGGCGTTTCCAGACGCGCCATATCGATGAAGAGGGCCAGATCGTCTTCCCGCGTTTGCGACGCCATGAAGGCTTTCAGCGGCTCCACAATCCGCGGGAACGCCTCGTCGAGCGGCATTTCCTCGCGCATCACCGGCCCAATGCCCGCTTCATAGGAGGCATTCCAAACCGGCTGCATCACGAACGCCGTCAAGAACAGAGAAAGCGAGATGATCACCACGTTCGGCGGCGCCTGCTGCAGGCCGATGGCAGTCCGCAACAGCGAGAGCACCACCACGATGCGCACGAAGCTTGTCGTCATGATGATGATCGACGGCGCCAGCGAAAGCACCGTGATCAAAGCCGTCAGCTGTAGCACCCGCGCCGTCAGCCCATCGCCGGTGCCAAGATCAATCGACAGCGCCGGCCCCGCCGCCGCAAACGCATACGTCGCGCCCGACAGCGCTGACATCAGCACCGAGGCGAACAGAATGGTCCGCACCGCGCCCTTGAACTCAGGCTTGCGGAAAATGCCCTGCTTGGGCGGCTTCGACTGATCAGCGCTCACGCCCCACTCTCCGCACCAGTCGCGCTCGGCGCAGCTTCAACAGCTTGGGTCTCGCCCACCACCACATCGCCCGCCGGCGACAACAGCATCAGATGTTCGCGTCCATCGCAGCGCACGATCACTAGACGCCGGCGCGGATCGATCATCAGGCTCTCGGATATCTTGAGTCGGCGCGGGCCTTGTGCGGTCGGTTGCAGCATGCCGAGCCGCCGCGCGCCGTAAGCCACACCTAAGATCAGCGCCAGGGTCGCAATCAGCGCAAACAAGCTGCGCGCCCAATCCAACAATTCCACGGAACGCCTCCGTTCTGGAGTTCAGGCGTCCATGACCTCAGCCGGTTTGGTAAATGAGGGATTAATTTTCCCACCCGAAATTAAGTCGCGCTTAACCATACCGCACTCAACTAGGCAAAGTTTGCAGCCCTTGAGTCGAACGCAATGGACCTCGCCAATTCCCCGTTCTTCGGATTGTTGCGCCAACGACTCGACCATTTGTCTGAGCGTCAGCGCCTCATTTCCGAGAACATCGCCAATGCGTCGACGCCCGGTTATCGCCCGCGCGACCTCGACACGACGAGCTTTGACCGCATGCTCGCTTCGGCCGCCAATAGCGGCGGCGTGACGGTCGCCCGCACCAATCCCGGCCACATGAGCAGCGGCGGCGGCGGCGGCGGCTCTGGCGTGCAGGTCGTTACGCGTGATGACTCCGAAACCACGATCGACGGCAACGCAGTCGTGCTCGAAGAGCAGATGGCGCGCGCCGCCGAGACGCGGATGCAATTCGAAACCGGCTTAGCGCTCTACCAAAAAGGCCTAGACCTCGTGCGCCTCGCATCGCGCGCGCCAGGAAGATAATCCATGACCGATATCAACTCAGCCATCGCCGCTGCAGCTTCCGGCATGCGCGCCCAAACGGTGCGGATGCGCGTCGCCGCCGAAAACGTGGCCAACGCCAACTCCACCGGCGCCAATCCGAACGAAGAGCCCTTCCGCCGCCGCGTGCCGCTGCTCGAAAGCACGACGCTGGCGAACGGCGCTCAAGGCGTCGAAGTGCAGGGCACCGCCTATGACATGAGCGACTTTCGCCAGGAATATAACCCCACGCACCCGGCCGCTGATAGCGACGGTTATGTGCGGCTGCCCAACGTCGATACGCTCGTTGAGATGATGGACATGCGCGAAGCCACGCGCGCCTACGAAGCAAACTTGAACATGATCGAAGCCGCGCGAGGCATGACCAATCGCGCGCTCGAATTGCTGCGGAGATAAGTAAATGGCGGTTGATCCCCTTTCAGCAGCGCGCGCCTATCAACAAGCCGCGCAGGCGATGCAACGCAGCGGCGAAGCTGCGGGCGCGGACCAAATGGATTTCGGCGCGCTCGTGCAAGATGCCGTGCGCCAGGCTGGCCAAAGCGCTGGCGTTGCCGAACAACAATCGCTGGCGGTCGCTGCAGGCCAGGCTGACATCGTCGATGTCGTGACCGCGATTGCGGCGGCGGAAACGCAGCTGCAAACCGTGATCGCCGTGCGTGACCAAGTGATCAGCGCGTACCAAGAAATTCTGCGGATGCCGATCTAACGGCAATAGGCAGTGGGCAATGGGCAGTAGGTTTTGCCTGCGCTCGTTTCTATTGCCTATTGCCCACTGCCCACTGCCCACTGCCTGGAACCTCTCCCCTGAACTGACGTTCATCGCTCGTCAGTTTCGTGAACGGAGAATTTCCCATGCTTGGCTGGGCGATTGGTTTCTTTGTTGCTGCACTCGTTGCAGCGATTTTCGGTTTTGGCGGCATCGCATCGGCGTTTAGCGGGATTGCTGTGCTGCTGTTCTGGGTGTTCCTCGCCCTCTTCGTGCTTTCGTTGCTCTTCAACACATTCGGCGGCGCGCATGCTGCAACGCATAGCGGCAGCGGCCGGACGTTTGCGACATTTGCGCTGATCGGGGGCGTTGCGCTCGTTACGTATGCGTGGGTTGAGAACGATATGTCGGCCGAACGCGCCGGCCGCGTGATCGATCGCGAAACCGTCCAACTCGTCGAGGCGACGGGCGATGCGCTGGCCCAAGCCGGCAATCGCGCCGAGAATGTAGTCGATGAAGCTGGTGACGACATTCAACGCGATTTGAATTCAGCTGACGAGCGCGCCGAAAACGCCTTCAACTAACAGAACCCCTCGCATACTCCCCTCCGGCCCGCGTGAAAGCGCGGGCTTTCTTTTGCGCGTGTTACCCAATTCTTTGCGCCAGCTCCCTCAACAAGGCCCCGCCGTCTCCGCGCCAGGCGCTGCCGTGCATGCAGGCGAGAGTCTCGGGCTTGAGCGCGGCGAGTTTGTCGAGGCCGGCGCGGGTGTGCGGGGCGTGCGCGAAATAATCCAAGGGGCCACGAAACGCTTCGCTGGGGCCGAGGATGTCGCTCTCGATCACCGGCGCGTGGCCCTTGCCGCCTTGCGTGAAAAGATCGCCGCAGAAAAGGAGCTTACGCGTCTCATCGAACACGAGGCCGCAATCCCACCCGTGCGGCAGATGCGGCGTGTCGTACCAGGCCAGCCGCGCGCCGCCGATATCCAGGACTTCGCCGTCGGCCAAAGCGCGCGGCGGTGCGTTGGCCACGTCGCCGATCGACACCATCGCGCCGATGCGGCCGCATACGGGCCGCGCATTGGGCGCAACGGCGATAAACTCATTGAGCGCGCCGCACTCGTCGGCCTCGAAATGCGAAAAGCCGAGCCAACGCAATTTTGAAGGCGCGAGCACGCGGGCAATGGCGGCGTGGGTGGCGTCAAACAAACGGCGCGGGCCGGTGTGCCAGAGCAGCGGCTCGTCAGCGGCGATGAGATATTGGTTGAAGGAAAAGCCAGCGCCATCAGGAGTATCGACATCGGAGGCGATGCGATAAACGCTCGACGCAATTTCATCGATACGCGTCTGCATGGGTAGCCCTCGCCCTCTGCGGTCTTACGGGGCGGACGCAGTTGGCGCACTGCACCTAAAGCGTCAGCGCCCTGCTTGCCCCCCGCAAGGATACAAATCCAAGACCTAGCTCTTGGCGCCGCTCGTGCTCGTGCCGCCCTTTGGCGCTTTGTCCTTCTTGGGTTTGCGCTTCTCTTTGTTGGAGCGCATTTGGCCTTTCGCCATGATTCAATCTCCGTCGCTATGGGCGACGGAGATTAGGCAGCAGGCGATGGGTGTTAGGCAATAGGAATTTCAGCGGGTCGATCACCTACTGCCTCCGCGCTTATTGCGGCGGACGGCGGTTGCTGTCGTTGCAATCGCTGTCGAGCAGGCCTTCGTCGTTCGGGCCGTTGCAGACGTCATTGTCGTCAGAGAAATAATCGACGGCGGCGGCGCCGACCGCCGCGCCGGCGGCGAGAGCACAGCCGCTGGCCAAGGGCGCTGTCAGGCCAAGCAGAATGAAGAGTGCGGCGCGCGTGCGTGATTTCATGATGGGACTCCTTCGATGAAGGCGAACCCCGGAGATGGCGCGCTAGTTCCGAAAACTGCTCAACCGTTTACGGGGGAGCTGTCGGCGCGCGTGAGCGCGATGACTGAGGGGGTGGCGCGAGGTTTGGGCGGACTTCCCCCTCCCCTCGCTTGCGGGGGAGGAGTTAAGCCCGCGCCTCGTTCACGCCGCGGCCGAGCGCCAGCAGTGCTGCGTTGGCGATGGCGTCGGCGTCGAGGCCTGCGGCGGCGTACATGGCTTCCGGCTTGTCCTGATCCTGGAAGATGTCGGGCAGCGTGAGCGTGCGGATTTTGACGCCGCGGTCGAGCAAGCCGTCGCGCGCCATGAAGTGCAGCACGAACGCGCCGAAGCCGCCCTCCGCGCCCTCTTCGATCGTAAGCAGAACTTCGTGCTCGCGTGCGAGGCGGCGGATCAGATCTTCGTCGAGCGGCTTGGCGAAACGCGCGTCAGCCAGCGTTGTCGAAAGCCCCATCGCGGCGAGCTTGTCGGCGGCCTTGTTGGCTTCCGACATGCGCGCGCCGAAATTGAGCAGCGCCACGGACGTGCCTTCGCGCAGGATGCGGCCCTTGCCGATTTCGAGCGGCGTGTCGCAATCGGGCCCGAGCACGCCGTCGGCGTCGCCGCGCGGATAGCGGAAGGCGCTGGGCGCATCGTCGATCGCGGCGGCGGTGGCGACCATGCGCGAGAGCTCGTTGCCGTCAGCGGCGGCCATCAGCACCATGCCCGGCAGCGCGCCCATGAAGCCGACGTCGAAGCTGCCCGCGTGCGTCGGGCCGTCCGCGCCGACGAGGCCGGCGCGATCCATGGCGAAACGCACGGGCAGCTTTTGGATGGCGACGTCGTGCACGACTTGGTCGTAGCCGCGCTGCAGGAAGGTCGAATAGATCGCGGCGAACGGCTTCATACCGTCAGCGGCAAGGCCCGCCGCGAACGTGACCGCGTGCTGCTCGGCAATGCCGACGTCGAAGGTGCGATCCGGGAATTGCTTGCCGAAAATGTCGAGCCCGGTGCCTGACGGCATCGCGGCGGTGACGGCGACGACGCGCTTGTCCTTCTCGGCCTGGCGCACGAGCGATTGCGCGAACACTTTGGTGTAACTCGGCGCCGATGCGCCCTTGGCTTGCTCGCCGGTAAAGACGTTGAACTTGGTGACGCCGTGATATTTGTCGGCGGCGTTCTCCGCCGGCGCGTAGCCCTTGCCCTTCTTGGTGACGACATGGATCAGCACCGGGCGATCGGTGAATTCCTTGGCGTTCTTGAGGATCAGCGTCAGCGTATCGAGATCGTGACCGTCGAACGGCCCGAGATAATGGAAGCCCAGCTCTTCGAAGAAGGTGCCGCCGGTGACGAGCGTGCGCGCGTATTCCTCGACCTTCTTGCCCACATCATGGATCGGCGCCGGCAAATGCTCTGCCACCGATTTCGCCGTCTTGCGCAGGCGGCGATAGGTCTTCGAGGACGCCAGACGACCGAGATACGAGCTCATGCCGCCCACGGGCGGCGCGATCGACATATCGTTGTCGTTGAGAATGACGATGAGCCGCTTGGTGCTCTCAGCCGCGTTGTTCATCGCCTCATAGGCCATGCCGGCCGAGATCGAGCCGTCGCCGATGACGGCGATCACGCTGTTGTCGTCACCACGCTTATCGCGCGCGACCGCAAAGCCAAGCGCTGCGCTGATTGAGGTCGCGGCGTGCGCTGCGCCGAACGGATCGTATTCGCTCTCGGCGCGCTTGGTGAAGCCGGAGAGGCCGCCGCCGGTACGCAATGTGCGAATGCGATCGCGCCGGCCGGTCAGGATTTTGTGCGGATAGGCTTGGTGGCCGACGTCCCAGATGACGATGTCGCGCGGGGTGTCGAACACGTAGTGCAGCGCCACCGTGAGCTCGACGACGCCGAGGCCCGCGCCCAGATGGCCGCCCGTGGTTGAGACGGCGCTGATGGTTTCGGCGCGCAGCTCGTCCGCCACTTGTTGCAACTGGTTCGCATCAAGCTTGCGGAGGTCCGCCGGGAACTTGATTTGGTCGAGCAAGGGGGTCGAATTCTGCGGGGCCATGCAGCCTCTAAACGTCCGAGATTGGTCAAAAGGCTACCCCCGTTTGAGGCGAAAAGCGACGCCGCCGCTCAGGCTGGATCGAGGATATTTCTAGGATTTTCGTGCGGCACGGGCGCGCACGCGCCGCAGGTGCGCCGTGCAAACGCCAATGGGCCCGCGTTCCGACCCTGGCGCCATACGCAACTAAAAGCGCCGCTCAACCACGAAGTCCACGGCTTCGACCAACACGCGTGCGCGCGGGCCAAACATGGCGAGGTGGCGCTTGGCTTGGTCGGCCAACATGCCGACGCGTTCGCGCGTGGCTTCGACGCCCATCACGGTGACGAAATTTACCTTGCCGCGATCCTTGTCCTTGCCGACCGCTTTGCCGGTGTCGCGCACCACGCCTTCGGCGTCGAGCAGATCGTCCACCATCTGGAATGTAAGGCCGATATCGTGCGCGTAGCGATTGAGCGCGGTGCGCTCCGCTTCCGAGCAGCAACCGATCAACGCGCCGGCGTCGACGGCAAAATTGATCAGCGCGCCCGTCTTCAATCGGTTCATGCGCGTCACCGCGATGAGATCCGAGCCGATGTCTTCGCCGGCCATGTCCGCGGCTTGCCCCGCCACCATGCCGACAGCGCCGGACGCCTTCGCAAGTCCCGCGATCAACTTGCAGCGCATTTGCGGATCGGAGTGCGTCGCAGGATCGGCGAGCACTTCGAACGCGAACGTCAGCAACGCATCGCCCGCGAGCACGGCCGTCGCCTCATCGAACGCCTTGTGCAAAGTCGGCCGGCCGCGACGCAGATCGTCATCATCCATGCACGGCAGATCGTCGTGAATGAGCGAGTACGTGTGCACGCACTCAAGCGCTACACCCGTGCGCAGCAGATACGTCTCGTCCGCATCAAACAAGCGTCCCGCTTCGAGCGTGAAGAACGGACGCAAGCGTTTGCCGCCGTCGAGCGCGGAATAACGCATCGCGCTCATCAGGCGCGCCTCGGAACCCTGCTCGCGCGGCAGCAAGCCATCCAGCGCAGCGTTAACCCTTTCGGCGGCTTCTTTGAGGCGGGTTTCGAATAGAGACATGGGGCACGCTCGTTAGCAGAGCGCCCGCCGCGCGCAAGCGTCATGCGCCGCGCCCCGTCCGGGAGAATGATTTGGGCATAGGCCCATCTTCCCAACACCCTGTTTTCTCGGGCATCATTGCCCAGCTGGGATGTTTCGGGCGGGACGGCCAAATTAGGCCGCGTTTCCTGCCTAGGCCTGTGGCCGGAAAGAACGGGGTACGAATTCGATGGCAAGCGTTGTGGTCATTCACGCCGCGGACGACACGCTGCCGGCGCGTGCGCTGGCCGAAAAGCTGCGCCAGTCGCAGCTCAACGTGATCATCGAACGCCAAGGCGAAGAGCTGCGCAACGCCATTCGCAACGCGGTGGTGACGATCGCGCTCTGGTCTCCGCGCTCTAACACGCAAGCAGAACTGATCGATGAGGTCACCGCCGCACGCTCGATGGGCCACGTCATTCACGCCGGCATGCAGAGTGCTGCAGCGCCCGAGCAATTCCGAGGCGAGCAAATGGTGAACCTCACCGGCTGGCGCGGCGAAGACGATTTCCCCGCCTGGCGCGAGCTGGCGCATTTGGTGACGAGCAAAGCTGGCGTGGCGCCCTTGCCTGAGCCCGGCCCGCGCCCGGCGTCCGGTTTCTTCCAACCCGGCCGCGCCGCCGACGCTGCGCCCGCGCCACAACAGCCGCGCCCAGCGCAGCAACAACGCCCGCCACAAGCCGCGCCGCAACAAGCGCGTTCGCAGCCGCAAGCCGCGCAGCGCCCGGCGCCTGAGCCGCGCCCGATTCCGCGCGATGACGAACCGAAAAAGGACGGCAATGGTTTGGTGATCGGCGTGATCGCCATCGCCGCACTCGCGGTGCTCGGCGGCGGCGCATATTTCTTCATGACCCAACAAGGCGGCCAAAGCGGCGCTGCGTGGGAGCAAGTCGATCGCAACGATCCAGACGCGCTGCGCGCCTTCATCGAAAACGCCAGCGGCGACGCGCGCACCGAAGCGCAAGCCGCGCTACGCGCGCTGGAAAACAGCGCGTACGAAGAAGCCCGCGCCGCCGGCACGATCGAAGCGCTGCAAAGCTTCCTCGATGATTTCCCAAACAGCGAGCACTCGATCGCGGCACGCGGCCGTATTGCCGAACTGCAATCGCTGCCGCCGACGCCGGTTGAAGGCGAAGCGCCGCTCGGCGAGTTGCCGCCGACCGATCCGAACGCACCGGCCGTCGATCCCGATCTCGTGCCACCGAATGCGACCGCGCCAGACGCGGGCGGCGCGCCCGTGCCTCTGACGCCAGCGCCGGCCGACAACGAGCCGCTGCCGGAGCCCGGCACGGAAACCCCGACCAACTAAAAGCTAGACAAATCGTTCGGCGCGGTTGAACCGCTTCGCCAGGGGATTTCCATGAGCGAAGCGGCGGCAACGCGCACACGTTTGCACGGCTACGACCTGGCGCGCGCCATCGCCATTTTCGGCATGGTGCTGATCAACTTTCCGATCTTCTTCGCCGCAATCGATGAAGCCGTCAGCACGCCGCTGGCGTGGATCGCCAACATTCACTTTGGCCGCGCGGCCGCTCTGTTCGTCACGCTAGCCGGCGCCGGCATTGCGCTGATGGCGGACGGAGCCAAGCCTTGGCGCGTGCGCAAGACGCTCTTGCTGCGCGCGCTTTTTCTGTTGGTGCTTGGCAGCACATTGCTCGCGCTGGGCTGGGGCATCGACATCCTGCATCATTACGCGTTCTACCTGGCGCTCGCGGCGCTGCTCTTCATCACGGCGCCGCGCTGGGTGTTGCTGACGTTCGCGATCCTGATCGCCGTCGCGACGTTGGCGCTCAGCGCAGCGTTTCCCGAACTCGATCTGAGCGTCTCGACCGATTTTCCGCCGGGCGGCGAGAGCGCGAGCTATTGGTCGCCGCTTGGTCTGTTGCAGAACGCGTTCGTGGGTGGCGTTCATCCGGTACTGCCGTGGTTCGCATTTTTGCTGATGGGCATGTGGACCGGCCGACATGATCTGACGGACGCCGCAACGCGCGCGCGGCTGATAGTTTTGGGCGGCGGGCTCGCAGTGTTGGCGCCGCTGCTCTCCATCGCCCTGGAGTACGCGACGGTGGCGGAAATTTTGCCAGATCAAACGCTGAACTATCTCGGCGTCGTGCACGCGCCTTCGCCACTTTACGTGGCCGGCGCCGTCGGCAGCTCGATCTTCATGATCGCGCTCTGCCAAGCCATCGTCGCACGCTTGCCGGCGAACCTGATCGTGCGCGCACTCATTCACGCCGGCCAATTGGCGCTGACCATCTACGTCGCGCACGCGCTGCTGGGCGTCGTCATTCCGCGTGACGTTTTCGGAATTGAGACTTTCGATCTGGTCTTGGTGCTCGCCTACGCGCTCACTTTCTGCGCCGTCGCGGTGATCGCAGCGCATCTCTATCGCCGCAAATTCAGCCGCGGCCCGATCGAAAGCCTGATGCGGATGCTAACGGGCGGCACACCCGAAAAGGACGCAGCGCCCATCCGCGCACAGGCGACCGCGCCGCAAAAATATTGGCTCCAAGTTCTGGCCACCGCCGCATTGGCGCTACTCGCGATCCAATTCACCGGCGCGCCGCCGCACTTCGACTGCGCAACGCCAGCGCTCGACACACGCACCACCGGCGCGCTTTCCCTCCTCTGCCCGCGCCAAAGCTTCGATGTGAGCGTGCCCGCACGCACCGATGTCGTGTTCGAAACCCATTCAAGCCGCGATCTTTATCTGGAGCTCCGCCGCGATGGCGAAACCATCGCGCAAAACGACGATGGCGGCAGCGGCGCCAATGCGCGGATTGCGACCACGCTTGAGCCTGGCGCCTACACGCTGCTCGTCCGCCCCTACGAATCCGCGCACGGCGTCTTTGCACTGACGCGAGTCGATAGCCCGCCCACAGTGGCGACGCTGCTCCCCGGCCAGATCTGTTCGGACTCATGCGCCAGCGCGCGCGATGGCGAGTGCGATGATGGCGGCGCCAATTCGCTCTACGCCGTCTGCGATCTCGGTAGTGATTGCGGCGATTGCGGCATCCGCACCGAAGAAGAATTCCGTGCGCAGCTCGATGCCAACGGGCGCCAATGCCAAAACACCTGCGCCTACGCCAACGACAAAGAATGCGACGACGGCGGCGCAGGCTCACTCAACAGCCTGTGCGCCTATGGCAGCGATTGCAACGATTGCGGACCGCGCGAACCGCGGCTCAGCTCAATGCGCTAATAGAGACGGCCGCCGCTTAGCGCCGGACGATCGACGTTCAGCAGCACGACATTGCCATTGCGATCCGGGAAGCCGAGGCAGAGCACTTCCGACATGAACTTGCCGATCTGCTTCGGCTCGAAATTCACGACAGCGGCGACGCGACGGCCGAGCAATTCGCCAAGGTCATAATTCTGCACGACTTGCGCGCTGGATTTCTTCACGCCGAGCGGATCGCCGAAATCGATCCACAGCTGATACGCAGCCTTTTTCGCTTCCTCGAACACCTTCACGTCGATGATGGTGCCCAGGCGGATATCCACCTTCAGGAAATCCTCCATCGAGATCAGCGGCAGGCGCGCATTGTTTTGCGGATCGTCGGCCATTTTCCTTACTCGTCCTTCCCTATTACTGCCCGAGCTTCGCGGGCTCGGTGCGTGGGCCGTCTGGGCCCATCACGATTTGATCGACTTCCAACTGCGCGTCCTTCAGCTGGCCTTCGCAGCGCGCCTTCAAGGCTGCGCCGCGCTTGTAAATACGAATCGAGTCCGCCAACGGCACATCGCCCCGCTCCAGATGCGCGACGATTTTTTCGAGTTCCGCCAGGGAGTCCTCGAACGATAGCGTAGACGGGTCAGCAGCTGTTTGGCTCATGGCGCTAAAAATATGGCTCCAGCGGGCGAACGGCAATCAAATGCGTACCGAGCCCTGCGAAAACAATCATTTCACTTTTCGTAGCGGCGGTGGGACCAGTAATAATCCCCGCAATCCTCGACCTCGCGCCAGCCTTGGCGGCGCAAAACGGGACGCATCATCCGGTTGAACCAGCCGTGCGCGCACAGCAGCACATTCTGGCCGCGCAGCGCCTGGGCGGTAAGCGTTGCTACGGCAGCCTCGGCGCGCAATTCCGCGTCCTCGCGGCTTTCACCGCCCTCGTGGCGGCCCAGCATCCAGGCAGCGCGCGCCCACACGCCCCAAGCGCCAGGGCTGCGGTTCCCCCAGATCGGCGGCGGCGGCAAGGGCGCTTCGACGAAGACAGGATCGGTGATGATTTCGCGCCCACCAGCCACCATTTGCGCGGTGTGGATCGCACGCTGCAACGTGGACGCGTAAATCACGTCGCTCGCCTCAGCGAGGCGCAGCAATTTCTCCGGTGGTTTTTCGTCCGGATGCAGGCCGCTCAAATCGTAATTGGCCCACCAGTCGCGATAGCCGCGATGATCGATGCGCACAGTGCGATCGACGTGCGGCATACCATGCCGCGCGATCACAATTGTGCCGATCCGCGCGCTAATACGGCGATCTAGCGTCTCTTCCGGCGCCATGGTCGTCGTCATTCTGACCCTTCGCGCGACCGCTCGCCCTCTCCCCGTGAGCGGGATCTAGCCGTGCTGGAGCGCCGTCACATAGGCCTGGGCCGATCTGGCGAGCGCCCTCAAATCGTACCCGCCCTCCAGAGTCGAGACAAGTTTGCCCTGACAGTGGCGTAATGAAAGTTCGCGCAAGTTGCTCGCGGCCCAGGCGAAATCCGTCTCGTCGAGTTCCATCTGCGCGAGCGGGTCGGCTTTGTGCGCGTCAAAACCCGCTGAAACCAGGATCAATTCGGGTGCGAAAGCGTCGAGTGCCGGGAGCACACGCGTCTCCATCGCCTGCCGCCATTGCGCACTGCCCGCGCCGGCCGGAAGCGGTGCGTTGATCACATTGCCCGCGATCCCAGTTTCGCGCGCGTCGCCGGTTCCGGGATAGAGCGGCGCTTGGTGCGTGGAGGCGAACAAGAGCCGCGGTTCCGCCTCGGCCACCGTTTGCGTGCCATTGCCGTGGTGCACGTCGAAATCGACGACAGCGACGCGACTGAGCCCATGTGCTTCGAGTGCATGCAGCGCGCCGATCGCGACATTGTTGAAGATGCAAAAGCCCATCGGCGAAACTGGTTCAGCGTGGTGCCCCGGCGGACGCACGGCGCAGAACGCCATTTCGTCTTCGCCCGCCATCACCGCATCGACCGCGGCGGCGCACGCGCCAGCGGCGCGATAGATGGCCTCACGCGAGCCTTCGGAGAGATAGGTGTCGGGATCGAGCCGCACACGCGCCCCTTCCGTTTCGGCAAATGCAGGCTCCAGCGCTTCGACATAGCGCGATGGGTGCACGCGTGTGATCGCGTCGACGGTTGCGTACGGCGCTTCGCGACGGTCGAAGCTCAGGCCTTCAAAGGCGTCGAGCACCGCCTGCAGACGGCCAGCATGTTCGGCATGGCCGGGCGGCGGTTCGTGGCGCAGCATCGAAGGGTGCGTGAAGAGCAACATGCACCCGATCTAGCGCGCCACTTACGGCGTTCAAATCAGAAACGAGCGGCTGGAGGCGGAATAGAGCCAGGAAAAGAATTGAGCGAGCATGTGATCCCTCCCGAGGACAACGTGGGATCAGCATGCGCGGCATAGGCTGAACGGCATACGAATAGAGATTCAGAAGCCGTTCAGCCGCAATTTTTCCGAAGCGCCGATTACTGCGCCGCCACCGCCGCAGCCTCCGTTTCGCGCGCGATCGTGAGTTCCACCTGCGCCACGCGCAGGCCCCACAGACCGACATTCGCCCGGTTCAAAACCGCGCCTTCCGGCGTCAGAACCATCACGTCGCGAAAACGAACCTGACGTCCGGGCGTGCCGTCCGCATTGGTCAAGCGCACGTCGTATTCGAGCCGGAAAGCGCGCCCGTCTTGGTAGCCGCGCGCCTGGCCGACGACATCCTCGCGCGTGCCGACATATGCGCCCGGCCCCACACGTTCGAGCCGCCAGGTTTTGCGGTCGCGCTGGCCGTCATCGAACTCGAAATCCTCGACCAACGTGAAAGTGCGCCCATCCCAGGTCCCATCGAGATGCGCCGTGAACCCGCGTCGGACGCCGTTGATGGCGCGGAATTCGCCGCGCGCACTGGTGCGCCCGGCCAGGTCTTCCTCGATGACAAAGGTATCTTCCGCAGTTTCGCGCGGCAGCGGCGGGCGCGTGGCGCAGGCGGCCAGCAACAGCAATCCCGCAAGCGCTGCGATCACATAGGCGTTCATCGCTATCTCCATTCTGCACCTGATACGGCGCACCGGGAACAGCGGATTAGAGGTGCGTTGGGCGCGAGGGGTGCGGCCCCCTCGCGCCCGCGCCTAGCCGACGGACCAAATATTGGCTGCGGCTGCAATGACGATGGCAGGCACGCGATCGCCAAAGCACTTTCGGGTGTTTCGCTTAACGGTTGCGGCCGCCGCGACGATTGTGGTCGTCGCCATGGCAATCGTCGTCGCTTTCGCTGCGCACGATTTCGCCAGAGCTGCGGTTCAGATGCAGTTCCACACAGCGGTTCTGAGCGTCGAACGCCTTCACCTCATACAAGCCGTCATCGCGCTCGATTTCGACAACGCGGAAGCCCTGACCTGACAGGCGGCTTTCGATCTGGCTCAGCGAGAGTTCAGGCTGGGTATTGTTAGATTGCGCATAGGCCGGCACGGCGAACGCGCCGACGAGCACCAAAGCAGCGGAAGCGGCGGCGATGCGTGAGCGAACGTTATTGAGCATGAGTTTTCCCTCTGGGTTGCGCCGCGGGAGGAGCGACGTTGCATCCCGTTTCGCACAAGCCCGCTGACACGAGGGCGCCGCGTGCCGTCAGGCCGCTGTCAGGTTCACTGGTTTATAAATTGTCATGATGAAGCGTCTCCGCCCCGCCCTTCTCGCCCTGGCCGCCGGCCTTGCGTTCGCCGCGCCGGCGTTCGCGCATGGCGATCGTGGACGCAGCGGCGACCACGACGACGCGCGACGCGCTGTCGAAATGCGGCAAGCGCTTCCCCTCACGCGCATTATGAGCATCGCGCAAGAAGCCGTGCCTGGCGAAATCATCGAGATCGAACTTGATCACGATGGCGATCAGCTGATCTATGAGGTCAAGATTCTCGCCCGTAACGGCCGCGTCCGTGAGGTCGAGATCGACGCGCGTTCGGGCGCGGTGCTGAAGGTCGAAGACGAGGATTAATGCGCGCGCTTCTGGTTGAGGATGACGACGACATCGCCGACGATGTCGCGCGAGCGCTCACCAGCGCCGGCTACCTAGTCGAACGCGCCGCCGATGGCGAGAACGCGTGGTTCCTCGGCGATACGGAAGATTTCGCCGTCGTCGTGCTCGATCTGGGTTTGCCCGTGCTGGACGGCATCTCGGTTTTGAAGCGTTGGCGCGCGGCCGACCGCGTTATGCCCGTGCTCATCCTCTCTGCGCGCGGCGCGTGGACGGAAAAGGTCGACGGCATCGAAGCCGGCGCTGACGATTATCTCGCGAAACCCTTTGAGATCGGCGAATTGGTCGCGCGCGTGCGGGCGTTGACGCGGCGCGCGGGCGGCCACGCCAGTTCAGTGCTCACCATCGGCAAGCTCGCGCTCGACACGCGGCGCATGGCGGTGCTGGTCGAAGGCGTGCCGCAAAAGGTCTCGCCGCTTGAATATCGCCTGCTCGATTATCTCGCGCACCAACAAGGCCGCACCGTTTCGGCTGGCGAACTCGCAGACCATTTGCACGGCGCCGACGGCGCGGTGGACGCGAACGCGATCGAAGCTTTGGTCGCACGTATTCGCCGCAAGATCGGTCGCGACGTGATCGAGACGCGCCGCGGCTTTGGCTATGTGCTGAGCGGCGCCTGATGCAACGCTCGCTGCGCGTCCGTCTGCTGATCGGCGGCGCGTTCGCCGTGTTCGCAGCGCTTGCTGTCGCTTGGGCCGCGATGGGCGTGCTGTTCGAACGCCATTTGCAGCGCCAGGTCGAAGCGGATCTCACCGCGCGTGGGCTTGAAGTGATCGCGACGCTCGGCCCCAATCCCGAAGGCGCGCTCGCCGTGCTCTCACCGCCGAGCGATCCGCGCTTCGGCGCGCCAGCGAGCGGGCTCTATTGGCAAGTCTCCGGCGAGGGCGTGCTGCTGCGCTCGCGCTCATTGTGGGACGCCACACTCGCTACGCCCGGCCCGCCCCGCGCGGACGCATGGACCAACGGCCAGATGGAAGGCCCGTACGAGCAGCGCCTCGTTTATGTGGAGCGCGAGATTAGGCTCGACGCCCAAAGCGCGCCGCTAACCGTGCTGCTCGGCGCCGACTATCAAACAGTGCAAACAGCGCGCGAAGCGTTTGCGCGCGAGCTTGGCCTCTTCCTTGTTCTGCTCTGGGCGGTGCTTTCGGCGGCGGCATGGGTGCAAGTCGAGCTCGGCCTGCGCCCACTCGAGCACGTGCGCGCAGCGCTTGGCGCATTGCGCAGCCAAGCCTCGGCGCGCCTCTCTGAGCGCGACTATCCAACGGAAGCCGCGCCGCTCGCCAACGCCATCAACGAGTTGGCCGAAACACGCGAACGCGATCTGGAACAAGCCAAGCATCGCGCCGCCGACCTCGCACACTCACTCAAGACACCGCTCGCCGCCCTTTCCGCGCAAAGCCGCCGCGCCCGCGAAGCCGGCGCGACTGACGCAGCTGACGGCCTCGACCGCGCGATCGCCGCCGCAACCCGCGCCGTCGAACGCGAACTCGCCCGCACGCGCGCCGCCGCCACACGCGGCGCCAGCAGCAATGCGCGCACGATCATCACGCGCGTGCTGCAAGTGATCGAGCGCACCGAAGCGGGCCAGCGCATCCGCTTCGAAAACAATCTGAGCGATGCGTCGCTGCCCGTCAGCGACGACGTGCTCATGGAAATGACCGGGCCATTGTTGGAGAACGCCACGCGCTACGCCACCAGCCGCGTGCGCGTCAGCGACGATGGCGGCGCGCTGATGATTGAAGACGACGGGCCGGGGCTTGATCCGTCACAAGCGGAAGCCGTGCTGGAGCGCGGCAAACGGCTCGATGAGAGCGGCCACGGGCTCGGCCTCTCCATCGCCAACGATCTCGCGCAAGCTACGGGTGCTGACTTAAGCTTAGATCGCGCGCCCGAACTCGGCGGGTTGCGCGTGACTTTGCGCTGGCGCACGGCCAGCTAGGTCCAGACATGCGAAGGACGCGGAAGCCCAAGCGTCCGCGCCCTTTCTTTTGACCGCCAAGTCAAAAATCGTTCGAAGCTTATGCGACGATCTGGGCGGCTTGGTTCAACGTGGCCATCGCCATCGGGGCGAACACGGCGCAGGCGGCGATCAGGGCGTAAAACTTGGTCATTGGAATGCTCTCTGAAATTCGGTTGCGATTAGGCGACGATTTGCGCGGCTTGGTTCAGCGTGGCGTAGGCGAACGGCGCGAACGTCAGAGCGGCGATGATCAGGCTGAAGAACTTGGCGGTCATTGGTCTTGCTCCCGGAAGCCCGTCGCTTCCATGAGTTGAAGGTACTAGGCGCTTGGGCATAACGATGTGACGTCGGTCACAGGGCGCGATCCGGCGTGCTGGGCCGCCGGTTTGCCGAAATCCCATTGCCCTGCGAGACCGAGGCCGGGCCTAGTGACGGCCTAGATTCTGGGGACGTCTCGCCATGAAATTCCGCTCATTCGCCGTCGTCGCGGCGCTGTTGCTGTTCGCGCCTGTCGCAGACGCGCAAACTAGCGAGCGCCAATGGTTCGAGGGCGGGCCGAACCCGCTGCGCTACGAGATCGCGATCACGCCCAACGCCGAGGCCGCCACCTTCGCCGGCGAAGCGCGGATCACGATCGAGGTCACTGAGCCCACCCAGGTTCTCACCATGAACGCGCTCGGCCTCGATGTGTCGCGCGTGCGTATCGACAACGCGACCGCCGCTTTCTCCACCAATGAAGAAGCGCAAACCCTGAGCCTCACACCGCGCCGCGCCCTGCGGCCGGGGCGGCACACGATTGAGATCACCTACACGGGCGTCATCCAAGACGAAGCCTACGGTCTTTTCCGTGTCGAATACCAGGACGACGGCCAAACCAAGCGCGCGCTGGCGACACAATTTGAGCCGGGCGATGCGCGCCGGTTCGCACCGATGTGGGATCAACCCAATCGCCGCGCAGTATTTTCGCTCACGGTGACGGCGCCGACCAATCAAATGGTTGTCGGCAACATGCCGGCAGCGGAGACGGCCCAGCTGCGCGGCGGCCTCACCCGCACACGCTTTGCCGACACGCCCTCCATGCCGAGCTACCTGCTCTTCCTCGCGGTCGGCGATTTCGAGCGCGTGACGCGCGACGTCGATGGAGTTGAACTTGGCGTGGTCGTGCGCCGCGGCGAAACCCATCGCGCACAAGAAGCGCTCACCGCGGGCGAACAATCGCTACGCTATTTCACCGAGTATTTCGGCATTCGTTACCCGCTGCCGAAGCTCGATATGATCGGCGTGCCCGGCGCCGGCGGCTTTGGCGCGATGGAGAATTGGGGCGCCATTCTCTATTTCGACCAATATCTGTTGGTCGATGAGAATTCATCGGAAGCCGAGCGGCAGAACGTGTTCGGCATTGTGGCGCACGAAATCGCGCACCAATGGTTTGGCAATCTCGTCACCATGAATTGGTGGGATGATCTGTGGCTCAACGAAGGCTTCGCCTCGTGGATGGCGGCGAAAGCAACGGAAGCCGTGCACCCGGATTGGAATCCGTGGCTGGCGCAAATGATCGACGGCACATCCACCGCCATGGCGCTGGACGCCCGCCAGGGCACTCATCCGGTCGTGCAAACCGTCAACACGCTCGATGAGGCGAACCTCGCCTTCGACACCATCACCTATGAGAAGGGCTTGGCCGTCATCCGCATGCTTGAGGCGTATGTCGGCGAAGAGGATTTCCGCACGGGCGTGCGCAATTATCTGAACAGCCGCCTTTACGGCAACGCTCGCACCGAGGATTTGTGGACCGCAGTGCAAGCGGCGTCCGGCCAGCCCGTGCTCGACATCGCGCGCAGCTTCACCGGTCAGTCGGGCTTCCCGCTCATCACGGCAGAGAGCGCCGATTGCATCACGCGCCGCGGCGCAGGCATCACGCTCACGCAACGTCGCTTCGCCATGGATGAATCCGCGCGCACCGATCAGCGTTGGGAAATCCCGATGGTCGTCCGCCGCGTCGAAGGCAATGAAGCGCGCCTCGTGTTTCCGGCGACGGCGACGACAAGCGCCGAAGTGCTGTTCACCTGCCAGCCCTATCTCGTGAACGCCGGCCAAAGCGGCTTCTTCCGCGTGCTTTATGACCGCGCCAATTTCGCGCGCCTCACCCGCAGCTTCGCCGCCCTCGAAGATTCCGATCAACTCGGCCTCCTGCTTGATTACTGGGCCTTCGGTCGCAGCGGCGATGCGCCGTTCACCGATTATCTCGAACTGGTCAATGTCATCCCGGCCGACGCCAATCCGATCATCGTCATCGACACGATCGGCTCGATGCAAGCGCTCGCGGACTATGCTGACGGCCGCCCGAGCGAGGCCGCGATCAAGGCTTACGGCTTGCGCTTGCTGCGCCCCCATTTCGAGCGCACGGGCTGGACCGCCCGCGCGGGCGAAACCTCCAACGACTCGCAATTGCGCGCCTCACTCATCGCAGCGCTTGGCGATCTCGGCGACGAGAGCGTGATCGCCGAAGCGCGCCGACGCGTGCGCAGCGGCGAAGCGATCCCCGCCGGCATTCGTAACGCCGTGCTGGGCGTCTATGCCGCGAACGCGACAGCTGCGGATTATGATTCACTACTCGCCCAAGCCCGCGCCGCGTCTGACTTCGTCGAGCAGCGTCGTTTGTGGCGCCAACTGGCTTCGGCGCAGGACGCAACGCTCGCCCGCCGCACCTTGCAGACGACATTGGGCGACGAGATTCCGCGCCAAATTCGTACGCAAGTGATCGCGGTCGTCGCCGGCTCGCATCCGCGCTTGGCCTGGGATTTCCTGGTCGCCAACCGCGCCGCGATCGAGAACTATCTCGATCCGCTGCAACGGCTCGAATTTCCGGCCGGCATCGCGGGCGTGAGTTCCGATCCCGCGATGGTGGACGAACTCGAGCGCTACGCCGCCAATTTCCCAGAAGGCGCACGCCCGACGGTCGTTGCGGCGCAGGCGCAAATCAGGCTTCGCGCACAAACGATCGCCGAGCGTATGCCAGCGGTGGAAGCGTGGGTCGCGCAACGGCGCTAACGAGAAAACCTCCCTCCCCCTTGCGGGCAGGGCGCGGTGGGGGTGAAGGCGCCGACTCTTCAGAATGTCGCGCTTGCACCCCCTCCTCCAACTCCTCCCCGCAAGGGCGAGGAGGGCAGGTGCTTCACTTGCGACCAAGGAACGCCGCGAACGCCGCAACCGCTTCCGGCGATTTCAAACGCTCAGCGAAAATCTCGCCCTCGTGCAACATGCGCGTGATCAGCGTTTCCGGATCGCGCATCAGGCCCTTGGTGAGCTTCAGCGCCTCGGCCGGCTTCTTCGCCAGCGCATGTGCGGCGGCGCGCGCGCGCGGCTCCACTTCAGCCGACGGCAGCGCCGCATTCGCGACGCCCCAGGCGGCAGCGTCCTTACCGAACAGCGGCTCATTGGCGCCGAGCAGCGCGAACGCGCGCACATAGCCAAGCCGCGCAACGATGGTGAGGCTCGACGCGTTTTCCGGCACGAGCCCCAGATCAATGAACGGCGTGGTGAGCTTCGCGGTCTCAGCGATGTAAACCAGATCGCAATGAAACAGCATCGTCGTGCCGACGCCGACGCCATTGCCTTGCACCGCCGCCACGATCGGTTTCTTGGCCTTGATCATCACATCGAGGAAGCGACCAACCTCGCGCCGGCCAGTAAACGCGCCCGACGATTGCGACGCAAAATCCATAAGATCGTTGCCGGCGGAGAAGAAATCGCCTTCGGCCGTGAACAACACCGCGCGGATGTCGTCGCTCTGCTCAGCCTCGGTGATCGCATCGGCCATCACGCCATACATCGCATTCGTGATGGCGTTCTTCTTGGCTGGGCGGTTGAAGCGGATTTCGAGCACGGCGCCGTCGCGGCTCACCAGGATGTCACTCACGGGCTTCCTCCTTCAAATCGATCATGTGTTGCAGCCAACGGGCGACAACCGCCTGCTCTTCGCTGCTGAAGCCGCGCGTGGCGGCGGAATTCATGCGCTGGGCGCGTTCGATGGCCTTGGCGCGGAGCGTCCGGCCGCGCGTTGTGAGCGTGAGCAAGACGGCGCGGCGGTCGTTCAGATCGGTTTGGCGCTCGATCAGCCCCGCTTGCTCCAGCCGTTGCACGAGCACTGAGGCCGCACTTTGCGCGAGGCCAAGGCCTTCGCTCACGGCATTCACGCTCGCTCCGCCCTCGTTCGGAATGAGAAAGAGCACGCCCGATTGCGCGGAGGTGAGCCCGACATCGGCGAGGCCGGCGTCGGCTACGACCTGCGCGGCGCGTGCGGCACGGGTTAGCAAATGCAAAAAACGGGGCGCACGAGCTTTGCTCATGCGCCCCGTTTAGCTTGATGATATTACATCGTCAACGATGTATCGCGTACGATACATTGCCGTTATGTCAGCTTTTGAGCCGATAGCCGGTCTTAAATATCCACCAGACTGCGCTGAAACAGGCGACGAGGAACACGCTGATTGCCAAGAGGCTGAGGCCGATATCGACATCCGAGACGCCGAAGAAGCTCCAGCGGAAGCCGCTGATGAGATAGACCACTGGATTGAACAACGCGATCTTCTGCCAAAGCTCGGGCAGCATGTTGATCGAATAGAACGTGCCGCCCAGGAACGTCAGCGGCGTGATGATCAGCATCGGCACGATCTGCAGCTTCTCGAAACCATCGGCGATGACGCCAAGGATGAATCCGAACAAGCAGAACGAGAGCGACGTCAGCACCAAGAAGAGCAACATCATCGCCGGGTTCTGCACTTCGTACGCTACGAAGAGCCGCGCCGTGGCGAGGATCACCAAGCCGATGATGATGGATTTCGTCGCCGCCGCGCCCACGTAGCCCATCACGGCCTCCAGCGCCGAGACAGGCGCCGAGAGCAATTCGTAAATCGTCCCCGCCCAACGCGGCATGTAGATGCCGAACGAAGCGTTTGAGACGCTCTCGGTCAGGATCGACAACATGATGAGCCCCGGCACGATGAACGCGCCATAGCTCACGCCGTCGATCTCCATCATGCGCGAGCCGATGGCCGAGCCGAAGACGATGAAATAAAGCGAGGTCGACAGCACCGGCGAGAACAGGCTCTGCCCGATGGTGCGAAACCAGCGCGCCATTTCGAAGCGATAGATCGCTTGAACACCGTGGAAATTCATCGGCTGTGCACCAGGCTAACGAAGATATCCTCGAGCGAGGATTGTTCGGTGTGGAGATCTTTGAAATCGACGCCGAGTTCGCTGAGGCGACGCAGCAGCCCAGGTATGCCGGTGTCTTCGGCATTGGCGTCGAACGAATAGATCAGCTGACGGCCCTCGCCGGCGAGCTCGATGTGATAGCCGTTCAGCCCTTCCGGCACCGCGCTTAGCGGCGCCTGCAAATCGAGCGTGAGCTGTTTCTTGCCGAGCTTGCGCATCAGCGCATCTTTCTCCTCGACCAGGATAAGCTCGCCCTTGGAAATCACGCCGACGCGATCGGCCATTTCCTCGGCCTCTTCGATATAGTGCGTGGTCAGAATGATGGTGACGCCGTTTTCGCGCAGCCCACGCACCATCTCCCACATATCGCGCCGCAGCTCGACGTCGACGCCGGCCGTCGGCTCATCAAGGAACAGAATCTTCGGCTCGTGGCTGAGCGCCTTGGCGATCATCACCCGGCGCTTCATGCCGCCTGAGAGTTCCATGATCTTGGAATTGCGCTTCTCCCAAAGCGAGAGGTCGCGCAGCACCTTCTCAATGTAAGCGGGGTTCGGCGCGAAGCCGAACAGGCCACGCGAGAAGTTCACCGTGTCGATCACCTTCTCGAACGCGTCCGTGTGCAGCTCTTGCGGAACCAGGCCGATCTTTTTGCGGGCGGGTTTGAAATCGCGCACGATGTCATGGCCGTCCGCAATGATCACGCCGCTCGATGGATTGACGATGCCGCAAATGATCGAGATGAGCGTTGTCTTGCCGGCGCCGTTTGGCCCCAGCAGCGCGAAAATCTCGCCCTTCTCAATTTCCAGATTGATCGGCTTCAGGGCCTGCAAGCCAGACTTATACGTCTTGCTCACATCCCGAATGGATATGATCGGTTCGGCCATACGAAAATCGTCTCTCCCCGCGAAGCGCCGCACATAGGGGCGCGGCCGGCCAAACGCTAGGGGCGTTCGACATTCCGCAAACCGATTGCGGAAATTGCGCAGCAGGCGCCCTATCTTTTCAAGACGATGCAGCCGGCTCAAATCCTACATCCGCGCCCGGAAGGCCTCTATTGCCCGCTTGCGGACCTTTACATCGACCCCGTGCGCCCCGTGGCGCGGGCGTTGATTACACACGGACATTCCGACCACGCCCGCGCCGGTCACGGATCTGTGCTGGCGACTGCCGACACGTTAGCGATCATGGCCGCGCGATACGGGCCGGATTTTGCGGGCTCGCAACAATCTCTGACTTATGGCGAAAAGCTCACGCTGAACGGCGCGCGCTTCTCGTTGCATTCAGCAGGCCACGTGCTCGGTTCCGCGCAGGCGTCCGTGGAAGCGGGCGGCTGTCGCATCGTCGTCAGCGGCGACTACAAGCGCCAACCTGATCCCACCTGCGCGCCGTTTGAAGTCACGCCCTGCGATGTCTTCATCAGCGAGGCGACGTTCGCGCTGCCGGTGTTCAATCATCCGAGCGCCGAGCATGAAGTGCGCAAGCTGCTCGCCTCCGTCGCGATGTTTCCGGAACGCGCGCATATCGTCGGCGCGTATGCGTTGGGCAAAGCGCAGCGCGTGATGGCGGAGCTGCGGCGCTGCGGCTGGGACAAACCGATCTTCGTCCACGGCGCGCTGATGGAGCTGACCGCGCTCTACAAAGCGCGCGGCGTCGACCTGGGCGACGTGCGCCATGTCGAAACAGCGCCGAAGAGCTTTTATGCGGGCGCGATCGTGCTTTGCCCGCCGGGCGCGTTGCAGACGCCGTGGGTGCGCCGCTTCCCCGATCCGGTTACGGCAGTGGCGTCGGGCTGGATGCGCATCCGCGCGCGGGCGCGCCAGCAAGGCGTCGAGCTGCCGCTGGTGATTTCGGATCACGCGGATTGGGGCGACCTGCAGCGCACGATTAAAGACGCCGGCGCCGGCGAGATCTGGATCACGCACGGCGAAGCAGACGCGCTGGCGCATTGGTGCGATACGCAAGGACTGAAGGCGAAGGCGCTGCATCTTGTCGGCTATGGCGATGAGGAGGAGCCGAGCGCGGCATGAATCGCTTCGCAGCCCTCCTTGATCGCTTGGCCTACGAGCCGCGCAGGCTCGGCAAGCTCGCGTTGCTTGAAACCTATTTTCGCGACACGCCCGATCCCGATCGCGGCTGGGCGCTGGCGGCGATGACGGGCGGGCTCACCTTCAAGCACGCGAAGGCCGGCCTGATCCGCAATCTGGCGGCCGAGCGCACCGATCCGGTGCTGTTTGGTCTCTCCTACGATTTCGTCGGCGATTTGGCGGAGACGGTGTCGCTGATGTGGCCCGCGAATGAAGCGCGCGCGAATGCGGAGCTGACGATTACTGATGTGGTCGAAGGCCTGAACACGACGCCAAAGGATGAACTCCCGGCGCGTGTCGCCGATTGGCTGGATCGCCTCGATGAAAATGGTCGCTGGGCGTTGCTGAAGCTGATCACCGGCGCCTTGCGCATCGGCGTCTCCGCTCGATTGGCGCGCACGGCGCTCGCGCAATTTGGCGGCAAGTCCGCCGACGAGATCGAAGATGTTTGGCACGCGGATGCGCCGCCCTACACGCATCTCTTCGCCTGGCTCGAAGGCCGCGCCGAAGCGCCGAGCACGGCGACGCTGACGCGATTCTATCCGCCGATGCTCTCACACCCGATCGAGCCGGAAGAGTTCGCCCCGCTCGACCCCGCCGAATTCAGCGCCGAATGGAAATGGGATGGCATCCGCGTTCAAGCCGCGGCCGGTCGCGATGCGGGTGGCAAGCACGTAGCGCGGCTCTATTCACGCACTGGCGAAGACATATCCAAATCATTCCCCGATCTCGTCGCAGGCTTCGACTTCGACGCCGTGCTTGACGGCGAATTGCTGATCCGCCGCGAAGGTCGCGTGCAGGATTTCAACACGCTGCAACAACGTCTCAACCGCAAAAGCGTCACGCCCAAGCTGATTGCAGAGTTTCCGGCGTTCATTCGCTGCTATGACATCCTAGCGCTGGGCCAAGATGATCTGCGTGCGCTCCCCTTCATCGAACGCCGCGCGAAGCTTGAGCCTTTCATCGAACAACACCCGTCCGCGCCGATCGATCTCTCGCCCCTGATCCCGTTCGCGACATGGGATGCATTGACGGCGGCGCGCGCCGACCCAGCAACGGGCGGCGCAGGTGTCGATGCGGAAGCGGTCGAAGGCGTGATGATCAAGCGCCGCAACGCGCCCTATCTCGCCGGCCGCCCCAAGGGCTATTGGTTCAAATGGAAGCGCGATCCGATGGTGATCGACGCCGTGCTGATGTACGCCCAGCGCGGCTCGGGCAAACGCAGCTCGTTCTACAGCGATTACACGTTCGGCGTCTGGACCGAAACTGGCGAACTCGCGCCTGTCGGCAAAGCCTATTTCGGCTTCACCGATGAAGAGCTAATCGAACTCGACAAATTCGTCCGCAACAACACCAACAATCGCTTCGGCCCGGTCCGCGAAGTCACGCACACCAAAACCAAAGGCCTCGTGCTCGAAGTCGCCTTCGAAGGCTTGCAACGCTCCACGCGCCACAAGAGCGGCGTCGCGATGCGCTTCCCACGCATCTCCCGCATCCGTTGGGACAAAGCGCCCAAGGACGCGGACACGCTGGAAGATTTGTCGAAATTCCTTAAGACGACGCTCGAAGCCGAACGCTGAGCGGGGACACATGGTCTGCGAACATCTGAGCGCGCTGGAGCGCGAGATTTTGGAGCAGGGCGTCAAAGAAACGTATCGCGGCCAAGCCTGGAGCGATAATTGCCGCGAGTGGGTCTATTTCGAATGCGTCCTCGATCTCGCCGCGCTGCGCGTGCGCCTCGATTTCGCGCCTTGCGTCACTGACCACGTGCATCGCGGCACGCACGACGGCGCCGAGGCCGGCTTTGTCTGCAATCAATGCCATGACGGCATCATGGGCGCACATTCGGACGTGAACGCCCATTGGCCGCGCTATAAATAAGCGAACGCGGGAACCAAGCCCCCGTGTAGAAAGTTCCGAGCCGGAACTGGAGACGCCTCATGCTCAAATACGCCGCCGCCGCTTGCGCCCTGCTCAGTCTCGCCGCCTGCGGCGATCGCGAAGGCTCCGTGGGCGAATTCTCCAACGACTTCCTCGGCAATGAGATCATGGTCGAGGCGTTCGCCGATCCGGAAATTCCGGGCGTGGTTTGCCACGTCTCCTATTTCGACCGCAGCGCGCTCGATCGCCTGCGCCAGGGTAATTGGTTCGAAAACCCGTCGAACTCGGCCGTCGCATGCCAACGCATCGGACCGATCAGCTTGGCTGGCGCCGATGAAGGGCGCTCCGGCGACGAGATTTTCAACCAGCGCCAAAGCCTCTTCTTCAAAAACGTCGCCGTGCGCCGCATCATCGATCTGGAACACAGCTCGATCGTCTATGTCTCGCACTCGCGCGAGGTCGTAGAGGGCTCCGCCAAGATCGACATCTCGACGGTTGCGCTGACGCCGGAAGAGGTCGCCGCCGCGCGGGCTGGCTAAGCGCCAGTCGCCGGTTGAGGGATCCAAACCACGAGCTTCTGCGTAGAGCCATTATGCACTTACTCAAGCCTTTGCTGCTCGCCGCCGCGCTCCTCAGCGTCGCCTCACCCGCGTTCGCACGTCATCCGGAGCTGACCCAAGCCATCCCCAGCGCCCAGCAAGTGGGCGCCGGGCGTTACAGCGTGCTCTCTATCCCGGTGTTCCAAGCGGAGCTTTGGACGTCTAACGGCGCCTTCTCCTGGGAACGGCCGTTCGCCCTGTCACTCATCTACGAGCGTTCGATCCGCGCCAATGCGCTCGTCAACCGCACCATCAGCGAGATGCGTCAACGCGGCGCCGGCAGCGAAGCATCGTTGCAGCCGCTTCGCGCGCCCCTCACCGCCTGCTTCGCCGACGTGCAAAGCGGCGACCGCATCACCGGCGTGAGCACCGGCCCAAACACCGCGCGCTTTTATCTTAACGGCGCGCAACGCTGCGAAATCGAATGGCCCGGCTTCCGCCGCCACTTCTTCGGCATCTGGCTCGACGCCCGCGGCAGCCAGGCTGCGCTCAGCGCGCAACTGCGCGGCGGCGCCTAAGCCGCCGGACTCATTTTGATCTCAGCGGGCAAAGGCGTGTTTTCCGGCACGAAAAAATCTGGCATCAACGACTTCGTCGGATCGACGCGATATTTATCGAACTCACGAACACCAGCTTCGTACAGCACCAGATCGTCGATGAAGAAATTGCCGGTGCAGTCGCGCGACGGTTTGGTGAAGATCGCGTGCGCGGCGTCGGCCATGATGTCGGGTGTGCGGCAATGCTTCATGCCTTCTTCGCCGGCCAGCGCGAATTCGATCGCGGCGGTGGCGATGCCGGTGCGCGGCCAGAGCGCGTTGAACGCGACGCCTTGATCGCGGAATTCCTCGGCCATGCCGAGCACGCACATGCTCATGCCGTACTTCGCCATCGTGTAGGCGACGTGATTGCCGAACCAACGCGGGCTCATGTCGAGCGGCGGCGACAGCATCAGTACGTGCGGGTTCGACGCCTTCAGCAGATACGGCAAGCACGTGCGCGAGACGATGAACGTACCGCGCGCATTGACCTGGCTCATCAGGTCGTAGCGGCGGATATCGGTTTGCAGCGTGCCGGTGAGTTGGATGGCGGAGGCGTTGTTGACGCAAATATCGATGCCGCCGAAGCGCTCGACCGCGGCTTCCACGGCCGCCTTCACATTGTCCGGCTCGCGCACGTCGACGACCAGCGGCAGCGCTTGGCCGCCGGCCTTCTCGACCTCCTCGGCCGCCGAATAGATCGTGCCCGGCAGCTTCTTGTGCGGCTCGGCCGTCTTCGCCGCGATCACAATATTGGCGCCATCGCGGGCCGCGCGCAGGGCAATCGCGAGACCGATCCCGCGGCTAGCACCTGTAATAAATAGAGTTTTTCCAGCCAAGCTCATGCGCGCATCCTCCAATTGGCGCCCATCTTAGGCGCTTCCGCACACGGTTCCAGCGCCACCGCGCCCCCTTGACGACGCGGACATGAAGCGGAGATTCCAGTCCTAAGGGACAAGGTTTGGAGGAATGTCATGCGCGCGATCGCACTTGCGGCGGCTATCTGTGTTGGAATGAGCTTTAGCGGCGTCGCCGCCGCGCGCGAATGGACCGATCCGGCCGGCCGCCTACGCTTTGACGCGCCAAATGGTTGGACCACAACGCAAGAGCGCGGCGCTACCCCAAGCGACACATTCACCTACGTCATCTCCGGCACCGCCAACAACGAATGCCACTTCCTCGCTCAACCAAATGCCGGCACGGCGAGCGCGTCGGTCGATGCGGTGCGCCGCGCCGCGCAAGAGCCGGCCCGTTTCAACACTGAGTTCTGGACCACAACGCTGAACGGCATTGCCAGTGTGTTCCCTGGCAATTCCGCGACGGTGAACTCCACGACGATGGAAACGGACGGTCGCTGGCCGATTCAGCGCGCAGAGGCGACGTCGCCGCGCCGCCCGGTGCATGCAGCGCTGCAGCTGCGTCCCGGTTCTGATCTGATCACGCTCTGCATGAGCTATGATGGGTCTGACCCGGTGGAGCTCTACAACAACGTGATCCGCTCGGTTGGTCACCCAAACGACGCCGCCTTCGAAGCCGCCGCCACGCCCGCGGCGCCGATCCCGACGCCCGCGCCGACGAATTAACAAAACCCTACCGGCGATCATCGTAAACGCTTGGTTATCTTAGCATTTACGCGCAATTCACGACGTTGGTTCATGTGTATGAACCATGATCGCGAAACGCCCAGACTTCACAGCAGCCTTTACCGCCGCGCCTGAGAGCGTCGGCCACGGTTCAGCCTCTTGGTTTGCCCTGGCCATTGCCCTCGGCGCCGGCATCTCTGCATTCGTTGCGCCAGCGTTCTCGCTGTTGATTTTGGCGGCGCTGGCGGCGCACGCTTTGATGCGCGCCGAAAAGATCCGCCTTCAGCCGCTCAGCCTCGCGGGACCTATCTTTGCGGCTTTGATTGTCGGCGCCTTCACCGGCCTGGCTGGCGGAATCGGCGTGCTCTTTGTCTGGCGCATGTTCGCCGACACGCGCTGGAGCGTTTCTGAAGCGCAACGTCTGGCGCTCGCCGCCGGTCGACCGGGCGAAACCTCATGGCGCGCGCTCGCGCACGCTTGGGCGACGCCGCTCTTTGGCTTGACGCTTGTCGCTTACACCGCGCCGCACATGATCGCTGGGCTGCCGCTCGACCTGCCGCATGTGCCGACGTGGGTTCCGATGATCGCCGGCGGGTTGGCCATCGGCGCCGTCGTGGATTGGGCGCTGCAGCGCGCGGCCGATTGGCGCCTAGGCGAACTCGCGCCTGCGCCCGCGACTCACCTGCTTACGCACCACGTGCTTTTCATCCTGGCCTTCGGCCTGCTGATCGATGTGTCCGCGGGCATCGTGACGCTGGCCGCATGGCGCTTGGCGCACGCAGCACCCTTGCGTCAGGCAAGCTTAACGGCCGTTCCGTAAGCCAGCACTTCCGTCGCTTGGCCTTGGCCGGCGTCGGTCGTTTCCAAACGCACGCCAATCACAGCGTCCGCGCCCAAGGATTGCGCGTGCTGGATCATGCGATCGAGCGCTTGCTCGCGGCTCTCGGCCAATAGCTTCGTATATTCGTGGATCTCGCCGCCCACGATCATGCGCAAATTCGCGACGATATCGCGCCCGATAAAGCGCGAGCGCACGACATTGCCGCGCACGAGGCCGAGGTGCTGACCTAGCGTGCGGCCGGGGACGTCAAAGGTGGTCGAAAGGATCATGTGGCTTCCCTAACTCAGCGCTCGACGTCGCGGTAGCGCTTTTCTTCGGCGTTGTCGGTTTGGTCGGCGACGACGCGGACGAGCATCCATATTCCGCCGGTCGCCATCATGATAAAACCGGCAACGCCAGCAAGCGCGATGCCAATTGCGGCGAACAAGCCGCCGACGACGGCCGCCGGATCGCCGCCGCTCATCGCCGCACCGATCACCGCGCCAATGCCCAGCACATACGCGAGCCCGCAGAGCCCCGCGCCAATGCAAAAGCACAGCAACGCGTTGTTGGAGCGATATTCGAGATTGCGCGGCTCAGGTGGTGACATCAGTCGAGCATTCTACGTTCGCGGTTGAGCTACAAGATGGCGCGTGAACCAGAATGCGGCACCTAAGCACAACACCGCGAAGACCGCGCTCATGCCTGCCAACAAAACGACAGGAATGAGGATGGCAGACGCAAAGAATGCATCGTCGATATCCATGCCGCGGCCAAAAATGAGATCAACTCTAGAGACGTCGCGCAAGTAGATGCCGAACGCCGCCAAACCGGCGAGCAATCCGCCCATCAAGCCGCTCCTAACGCGCCTAATCCGCGGCTCAGGCGGCTTCATAATAGGTCACCCCGTCTTTCATGACGGCGCGCGCGAGGCCGCGGCCGATCAGGCAATTGACGTGGGCGATGGCTTCGCCCGTGGCCATGCTCAAGAGATCCGCACCAATCTTGCGTGCAAACAACGCCACGAAGAGATCGGTGGCGCGCTTGGGGCCCTGGCGCAGGCGATGCAGCACGCGGGCGAGCGCGCGTTCGTGGCCGTCGATCAGATTGTTCAAGCGTTCGTGCAGACCGTGGAACGGTTCGTTGTGCGCCGGCAGCACGAGCACGTCGTTCGGCATCGCCAGCAACAATTTCTTGCAAGACGAAATCCAATCTGCGAGCGGATCGCCTTCAGGCTCCGTAGGAAACACCGAGACGTTCGACGAAATGCGCGGCAGCACTTGGTCGCCCGAGATGAAGAGCTTGGCCTCTTCCTGCCACAGACACACGTGCTCCGGCGAATGGCCGTTGCCAGTGATGACGCGCCAGATGCGGCCGCCAATCTCGATCTCGTCGCCATCGGCCAGACGGCGATAAGCATCGGGAATTTTCGACACGGCTTTGCCGAACCCGCCGAAGCGCACCTTGTAGGAATCGAGCGCGTCTTCGTCCCAACCGGCGGCACGATAGAAGCGTACGCCCTCTTCCGGCGCCTCGCGGCCCGTGTCGGCGACGAGCACGCGGCCGGTGATGTATTCGAGCCGGCTCATGCAGAGCGGCGCGTCGAACTTGCGACAGATCCAACCCGCGAGACCCATATGGTCGGGATGCATGTGCGTGCAGATCACGCGCGTGACCGGCTTGCCCTTCAGCGTCGCCTCAAAGATCGAACGCCAATGTTCGCGCGATTGCTCCATCGCGACGCCGGTGTCGACCACCGTCCAACCGTCGCCATCCTCGATCAGCCACAGATTGATCCATTGCAGCGCGAACGGCAGCGGCATGCGAATCCAATAGACGCCCGGCGAAATCTCGCGCGCGACGCCCGCCTCAGGCGGATCGCCCAGGGGATAGACAAGGTTCGGCCGCCCGCGCGTGGCGGTGACCTCATCTTCAGTGCCGTCCATCGACATCTTTTGTTCTCCAAGACGGAGCCTAGCCGGTCCCGCCCGCCGACTAAATGGGCGATCCCACAGAAAACCGGCCTGTTTCGTCTTTCGGGTGACGCCAAGGGAGGGCTAAACTGCACCCTCGCGTGGGGACGCATAGGGGACTTGCATGAAACGCATCGTCGTTTGCATGGATGGTACGTGGCAGACGCTCACCCAAGATGAGCTGACCAATATCGGCATCATCGCACGCAGCGTCGCGCACAAAGAGACCCGCGCAGACGGCTCCACCGTGCAGCAAACCGTGATCTACACGTTGGGCGTGGGCTCATCGCTCGGCGCCCTGGCGGACACGAACTTCCTGCAGCGCGCGCAGACCTCATTCAATCGTTTCGCCGGCGGCGCCTTTGGCGAAGGCCTCGAAGACCTCGTGCTCGATACGTACCTGCGTCTCGCCTTCAATTACGAAACGGGCGACGAGATCTACATTTTCGGCTTCAGCCGCGGCGCGTTCGCCGCGCGCCGACTGGCGGGCTTCATCAACACCGCTGGCATCGTCTCGCGCCGCCACATCAACAAAGCGCGCGACGGCTTCCGTATCTATTACAATCGCCCCGACGCCAGCGCTTCGGAAGAAGCGCATCGCGAACATCAGGAAGCGGCGGCGCAATTCCGGAAGCTCTACGGCAAGGGTGATCGCAATAGCGACGGCACGCGCCGTCACACCGACGACGCGCCACAGATCACCTATCTCGGCGTGTTCGATACGGTGGCGCAGCGCGGATTCGGCGACGTGCTCGCCTCCTTCACGCCATGGGGCGATAGCAGCAGCCACAAGTTCAAGAATTATCGCGTCAGTCCGAATGTGTTGAACGCGCGCCACGCGGTCGCGTTGGATGAAAATCGCCTGGGCTTTCCGGTCACGCTTTGGGACGGCATCGAAGAAGACAACGCCCGTCTTGGCCGCACGGCTTATCAGCAGCGCTGGTTCACCGGTTCGCACGGCGATATTGGCGGCGGCGACGGCTCCAAGCTTTCCGCCATCGCGCTCAAATGGATCGCCGAAGGCGCCCGCGACGCGGGTCTGCGCTTCTACGCCACTTATGGCGACGATGAATCGCCGCTGGATCAACGCATGCGCGAAGCGGGCATGTGCTTCGATGCCGATATCGTGCGCCCACGCCTGCCAAAGGCGCTGCAGCCGATCAATTATCCCTGGCGGACGCGCAAAGTCTGGACACGGCGCGAACGACCAACTTTGGACGATGCGCAGAGCATCTTGGCGCCCAGCGTGTTGCAACGCGCGCACGCCGATCATCTGAAGCCGCGCTATCGTCCGACGCCGCTGAAGCCGTTTCAAAAAGCGCTCAAGGAATGGCGCCCCGAAGGTTGATCAGCCGAGCGCCGCGAGCGGCGCGGCCGTGAGCTTGATCAGCGGCAGGTGCGCACCCGCGCGCGCGAGTACGGTGTCGGCGTAATAATTGAGCACGGCGCTTTGCGCCGCATCGCTGGTCTTCGCAACGCCGCGCGCCAGCAGCATGCCGCCAACCACGTCGCCCGCGAGCGCAAGATAAGCCGAAGCTCCAGCCAAGGCATCGTCACGTGCGGCAGAAAGCATGTAATCGGTCGCGGTCTCCAGCGCGTTCGCTGCGTCACCCAAATGTGTCGCGACCCGCGCATCTTTCGATTGCCCGGCCGCCTCACGCGCCATGTCGATCACACGGCGCATCGCCTCGCCGCGATCGCCCAAGAGCTTGCGGCCGTAGAGATCGATGGCTTGGATGCCGTTGGTGCCTTCGTAAATCGGCGCAATGCGGGCGTCACGAAAGAATTGCGCAGCCCCGCCCTGTTCGACAAAACCCATGCCGCCATGCACTTGCACGCCAAGGCTGGCGACCTCGACGCCCATATCGGTGGACCAAGATTTCGCGATCGGCGTCAACACATCCTCCATCGGCTTGTCGTCGCCATCGGCGGCAACAGCGCAGGCGTAGCAAATCGCGCGACCAGCTTGGATTTTGGCGCGCATGGTCATGAGCATGCGGCGCACATCTGGGTGCTCGATGATGAGCGCGCCGCCCTGCTTGCGCTCTTTCGCGTAAGCCAGCGCCTTTTGATAGGCTGCTTCGGCGACGGCCACGCCTTCCATGCCGACATTGAGACGCGCGGCGTTCATCATCGTGAACATGGCGACGAGACCACGGTTCTCTTCGCCGATCAGCCAGCCTGTCGCGCCTTCGAACGCCATCGTGCAGGTGGGCGACGCATGGATGCCCATCTTCTCTTCCAGACCAATACAGCGCACCGCATTGCGCGAGCCGTCCGCGTCACGGAATTTCGGCACGATGAAGAGCGAGATGCCCTTCGAGCCCGCTGGCGCGCCTTCGATGCGCGCGAGCACGAGGTGGATGATGTTCGGCGCGAGGTCGTGCTCACCCCAAGTGATGAATATCTTCTGGCCGGTGATGGCATACGAGCCATCGGCTTGCGGCACGGCTTTTGTGGTGAGTGCGCCGACGTCTGAGCCCGCTTGCGGCTCGGTCAGGTTCATGGCGCCGGACCATTCGCCCGAGATGAGCTTTTCCAGATAAAGCGCCTTCTGATCCGGCGCGCCGTGCTGTTCGATCGCTTCGATCGCGCCCAGCGTCAGCATCGGCAGCAGGCCGAACGCCATGTTGGCGGCGTGCACACTCTCCATCACAGCGAGCGCTACTGCGCGCGGCAGGCCCTGACCGCCATAGGTCGGATCAGCCGCCAGCCCTTGCCAACCGCCATCTTTGTACGCCTGATATGCCTCGGCGAAGCCCCGCGGGGTCGTCACCACGTCATTCGCGAGCGAAATACGCGCGCGATCGCCGCTGCGGTTGAGCGGCGCCAAAGTTTCACCCGCCAACGCACCGGCGCCCTCCAGGATCGCGGCCAGCAAATCCTCATCCAGATCGGGGAAACGTTCGCGCAGCGACCAAAGGTCGGCACAGGCTTCGAGCGCGAAGCGCATGTCGGCGATGGGGGCGGCGTACGTCATTATTCTCTCCAGAGCGGCGAAGCATACCTACGCGCGCCCACTTCGCCAGACATTGCTTTATGCGGCGCCCTCTATGCGATGATGCTATAGCGACACGGGGCCAGCAGGGAGACACTCATGCGCGCGCTGTTGATTGCATCTTTATTGGCTTTGTCGTCCTGCGTCAGCGTGGACGGTTCGGCCACCTCGCCTGCCGCGAGCGTACAAAACGCCGCACCCACGGCTGCGGCCGCGACCTATCCGATCTCGATCGATCTGCCGGCGGGCAGCTATCGGCTCGATCCACGCCACGCGAGCGTGCTGTTTCGCATTCGCCATGAAGAGCTCTCATGGTTCACCGCGCGCTTCGACACGCGTGACGCCACGCTTGAATTTGATCCCACCGATCCCTCGCGCTCGCGGCTCACCGCCAGCGTCGATGCGACGACGGTGAATACGGGTCTCCTCAATCCACAAGGCGAGCGCGCCTTCGATCGCAGCATTGGCCGTGCGATCGGAGCGGAAGCGACACCACAGATCAGTTTCGCGTCCACCGCAATCGAGCGCACGGGCGAGCACACAGCGCGCGTCACCGGCGATCTCACCATGAACGGCCAGACCCACCCGGCGACGCTTGATGCGGTGTTCGGCGGCGGCCGCACCGATCCATTGCGCGGCAATGCCGTGGTGCTTGGCTTCTCGGCGCACGGCGAAATCCGTCGCTCCGAGTGGGGCGTCACCCAATGGAGCACGTTTACGGGCGATGTCGTTCAACTCGTGATCGAGGCGGAACTCATCAAAGGCTGAGCGGCGCGGAAAAACCTTGCCGGTTACATTGGTGTGCGTACTTGTGGCCCTGAGGGGGCGCCGCCCTACATAGGTCGCTTAGCGAGGGAGACCCTTCTTATGAAATATGTGACGTTCGCTGCTGCTGCTTTAGCGTTGGCCGCCTGCTCTCAACCCGCCCCGACCGAAGCGCCGCCGCCTGCGCCGGCTGTCGTGAATGTGCCGACCGGCGCCTATGAGGTTGACCCGACCCACACCACGGTCGCGGTCCGCGTGAAGCACTTTGGCCTGTCGAATTATGTGTTCCGCCTGAACACGGTCAGCGGCACGCTCAATTTCAACGCCGAAGACCCGACGCAATCGACCATCGAAGCCACTGTCCAGGCCGGTTCGCTCGACACCCCTTACGCTGGCGAGCGCGACTTCGACGCTGAGCTGCAAAACTCCGAATGGCTCGATGCGACCACGCACCCGACCGCAACCTTCCGCTCGACCAGCATCGAAAGTACCGGCCCGAGCACGGCGCGCGTCACTGGCGATCTGACGATCAAGGGCGTCACACGCCCGATCACGCTGGAAGCGACTTACAACACCAGCCACGCCGTGCACCCGATGGGCTTCCCGATCCAACAAATCGGCTTCTCGGCACATGGCACGTTCAACCGCCTCGATTACGGCATTGGCGCCAACACACTCGTGCCATCCACGCCTGAAGCGAACGACGGCGTCGCCACGCAAGTCGAACTCGTCATCGAAGCCGAGTTCACGCGCCCGGCCCCGGCCGCGACGGAAACGCCTGCTCCGGCTACGCCCGCCGAACCGGTGAACTAAGTGAGCGCAGAGGCTCAGCAGAGATACACAGCCGTCGCGATCGTCCTTCACTGGGCGATCGCGATTGCGATGTTGTTGATGATCCCGCTCGGCTGGTGGATGGGCGATCAGATTGAGGACGGCGTCGTGACTGACGGCGTTTTCCACGCCTTCCAATTCCACAAATCGATCGGGCTCACCATTCTCGCGCTGAGCCTCGTTCGCCTCGGCTTGCGGTTGGCGAACCCGCCGCCGCCTTTGCCAGACCACATGCCCGCCTGGGAGCGCATCATCGCCAAGGCGACGCACTGGATGTTCTATTTCCTGATGATCGCGCTGCCGCTGACGGGCTGGCTCTTCGTATCCGCCGGCTGGTCCGTGCATGAGGATGAGCCGCTGGTCGTCGCCACGCATTGGTTTGGCCTGATCCGCGTGCCGGAATTGTTCGGCCTACCGCATGCCGCTGAAAGCGTACGCGCGGGCGTCGCCGAGGCCTCGCTGAACGTGCATTCGAAGCTCGCTTGGGGCGTCATTGTGCTGGCGGCGCTGCACGTGGGCGCGGCGCTGAAGCATCATTTCTTCGACCGCGACGAAGTGCTTTCGCACATGGTCCCTGGCGTGAAGCCGCCCTTCCAAACCGAAGCGCCGCCGAAGAACCCAGTGCGCCTCGCCATTCTGGGCGGCGGCTTAAGCTTGGTCGCGATCGCGCTGATCGCCAGCCTCTTCGCCTTCGCCGGCATGGCCGCCGACACGGGCGCAAACGCACCGCAACACAGTTCGACCATCGCGATTGGTGAGCCGGCGCCCGGCGCCGCGCCTGCCGCGCCTGAAGCGCCGTCCGCTGCAACACCCGCGCATCCGAACGCATGGCGCGTTGACGCGCGCAGCAGCTCCGTCGGTTTTGCTTTCGTCTACACCGACGACATCAACGGCGCGCAGAATTTCTCTGGCCGCTTCACCAGCTGGCGCGCCGACATCGTGTTCGATCCAGCTGACCTGCCGGGCTCCTCCGCCAATGTCGCGATCGCAACCGCCTCGGCCACGGACGGCGTCGCGATGCACGACCGCGCGCTGCCCGGCGCGCAATGGTTCGACGCCGCCACTCATCCAAACGCCACCTACCGCACGACCTCGATCCGGCATTTGGGTGGTGACAATTATCGCGCCGAAGGCGAACTCACGATCCGCGGCCGTACGCGCGAGGTGGCGCTGCCTTTCACGCTCACGATCGACGGCGACCGCGCCAGCATGAACGGCCGCACCAGCATCGATCGGCGCGATTTCGACATCGGCAAGGACTCGGACGCTGACGACAGCATCTCGCGCGACATTGACATCATCATCCGGGTTGAAGCCTATCGCGCTTCATGAGCGTAGAAGCCGCCGCTGAAGCCCTCCGCACTGGCGGGCTCGTCATCATGCCGACCGAGACCGTGTACGGCCTCGCCTGCGATGCGACGAACCCGAAGGCGGTGGCGCGCGTCTATGAGGCCAAGGGCCGGCCGCAACTCAACCCGCTGATCGCGCACGTGTCAGGCCTGGCGCAGGCGGAAGAGCACGCGATCTTCCACGAGAAGGCGCACAAGTTGGCGCTGCAATTCTGGCCCGGCCCACTCACCATCGTCGCGCCGCGCCGCGCGGAGAGCAGCGTGTCTGAATTGGCCTGCGCTGGCCTCACCACCATCGCCCTGCGCGCGCCCTCGCATCCGGTCGCACGCCAATTGCTGGCGGCGTTCGGCAAGCCGATCACCGCGCCCAGCGCCAATCGCTCCGGCCATGTGAGCGCCACCACCGCCGAGCACGCCGCCGCTGATCTCGGCCACGCGGTCGATGTTGTGCTCGACGGCGGCGCAAGCCCCGTTGGCCTGGAGAGCACTATCGTCGCGATCGATACGGAAGGGACGGCCACTTTGCTTCGCCCCGGCGCAATCCCGCGCGCGGACATCGAAGCCCTCATCGGCCCTCTGGCGACGCCGAGCGATCCCAAACGCGTCACCGCGCCCGGCATGCTGGAGAGCCATTACGCGCCGCGCGCGCGCGTGTTGCTCGATGTCACCACGCCGCCGCCCGGCGCGGCCTATCTCGCGTTCGGCGCGCCGGCGCCTGCGGGCGGGCTCACGCTCTCCGCCAGCGGCGATCTCGTCGAAGCCGCGGCCAATCTCTACGCCCACCTGCGCGCACTTGATGCGAGCGGCGCTGAGACGATCGCTGTCGCACCGATCCCCGCGCATGGCCTCGGCGAAGCCATCACCGACCGCCTGCGCCGCGCCGCCGCCCCGCGCGGCTAGTCGCGAACGAAAATCCAGACTCCGGTGTCATTGCGCTGATTATGCGAAGCGCCGCCCATGCTGTCGCCGGCCAGCGTACCAGAATACATCGCGAAGCTATTGTTGGTTTGCCAATAGATGAGTTGGTTATTCTGGGTCCAACGGCCGTTGTCGTAGGTCACGCCGTTATAGGCATACTCAAGCACGCCATCGCGCCGAAAGAGCGCCGTCCATTCCGTGATCTCGCCATTGCTCCAGCGCACGTACCCGCGCCAGCGCGTGTTCGCCACTGGCGACGCGACAACCTCCTCCTGGGCGCCGGCTTGGGTCACGAAGCTCGATGGCGTGGGCGAGGCCACGAGCATTGTCAGCGCCAACATCAGTGCAGCCAAAAATCGCATAAGATCCCCCCGATCGACGCCGAACACTAGCGGCCGACGTGGCAAGACGTCCATTCTCCTCAAACATCGCGCCACTTCACGCGAATGCAGCCGCGAGCGCTGGAGACGCAGCGTCCGCAGGCCTAACATGGGCGCATGACACAAGATCTCTTCGCCCGCCTCGCCAACCGCCTCGGCCCTAAGGGCCATTCGATCGATCCGGACATCATCGCCCCGCACCTGACCGAATGGCGCGGCCGCTATCATGGCCGCACACCCTTCCTGGCCATGCCCGGAAGCACCGAGGAGGTCTCTGATCTCGTGCGCATGTGCGCCGAAGCCGGCGTCGCGATCACGCCGCAGGGCGGCAATACCGGTCTCGTGGGCGGCCAAATTCCCGAGGGCGAGGTGCTGCTCTCCCTCAAACGCATGAACCGCATCCGCACGATCGACGTCGACAATGATTCCATGATCGCGGAGGCCGGCGTGGTGCTGACTGCAGTGCAGCAAAGTGCGGCCGAATCGAATCGGCTCTTCCCGCTCAGCCTCGGCAGCGAAGGCAGCGCTACAATCGGCGGACTCATTTCGACGAACGCTGGCGGCGTGCACGTGCTGCGCTACGGCATGATGCGCGATCTCATCCTTGGCATCGAAGCGGTGTTACCGGATGGCCGCGTGTTCTCCGGATTGAAGTCCCTGCGCAAGGACAACACCGGCTACGATCTGAAGCAGCTCTTCATCGGCGCTGAGGGCACTTTGGGCGTCGTCACCGCCGCCAGCCTCAAGCTCTTCCCGCGCCCGCAAGGTCACGAGGTGGCGCTCGCCGCCGTCGCCAACGCCCGCGACGCCCTGACGCTACTCCATCACATGAAGGCCGCCACCGGCGCGGTCGCCGCGTTCGAAGTGATGAACCGGCTCTCGGTCGATCTGGTGATGAAGAACGTGCCGAACAGCCGCGACCCGCTGCCCGGCGCACCGATGCTGGTGCTGATCGAGTTCGAGGCGGCGCAGGCGCAAGGGCTGCGCGACGCAGTGGAAGGCGCGCTGGCCTCGGCGATGGAAAGCGGCCTCGTTCTCAACGCCGTAGTTGCTGAAAATCACGCGCAGGCCAAGAATTTTTGGGCCATACGCGAACACGTGCCGATGGGCCATCGCCCCGAGGGCCCGCAGGTCATCCATGATGTCAGCGTGCCGGTTTCGAAGACGCCGGACTTCCTCGAACGCGCCGACAAGGTGATGGAAGACTATTGTCCAGGCGTGCGCCTCGTCGCTTTCGGGCACATGGGCGACGGCAATTTCCACTACACGATCATCAAGCCCGACGGCATGGCCGAGGCGGACTTCCCAGGCGATGCGCTGACCCAAAAGGTCTATGAAGTGACCTACGCGCTCGATGGTTCGATCTCAGCCGAGCACGGCATCGGCATCACGCGCGCAGATGATCTCGTGCGCTACAAAGATCCCGAATCGGTGGCGATGATGCGCACATTGAAGCGCGCGCTTGATCCGAATGGTGTGATGAACCCGCGCGCACTCGTGCCGTGACGTGCGCATCGAATCGATACACATCGGCGTCGCTTTCGTGATGTCGTCACATCGATTTTCAATTGATGCGATGTTGCAAAATCGCCGCGCGAGAAAATTTCTCTGGCGATCTCGCTTGCACATGACATTATGAAGACGTACTGCGGCTCGTCGCAGTGACACTAGAGGAGCCAGGGCATGGCTAAGAAAGCAAAGAAAGCTACGAAGAAGGTAGCGAAGAAGGCAAAGGCGAAGAAGGCAGCGCCGAAGAAGGCGAAGGTCGCGAAGAAAGCACCGCGCAAGACCGCTGCTAAGAAGGCGAAGAAGGCGAAGGCCAAAAAGGCCGCTAAGCGCTAAGCCTCTGCCGGATGCTCTCAAGGGAGCGTCTGATCAGAACAAGAGAACCGCGACACGCAAGTGTCGCGGTTCTTCCTTTTTGCGGCTCCGCAAACGCGGATCGAAGCCGTTAATTTTATTAAATTATTTTCGATGCGACGCGCGGCGCGCAGATAAGGCGCTCTCTCGTTTCAGAACACGCACATCCGCGCCACAGCGTGCATAGATCCGCCTTGCGCGCGTGAAGCGCCGCTCATTTTGTGACAAGCGACGGCGTGCGCAATGTGGGCGCGGCGCATTCCAACACGCCCTCTCCTGCCGGATCGCATCGACAGTCGCAGTGGCGCGTTGCTCTGATCGCCCGACGCGTCGCAGCACCTCTTCGAGACGGGACTCACCTCCACCAAGTCGCGCCTGAGCAAGCCCGAGTCGGCGCCGACTCACCTCTTCGCGGAGCAGAATCGGGTCCGCGCGCCAAACTTTTTGCAGTTGCGGGTCGCGAGATCAGAATGAGGATGGAACGAAATGCGGAGCGCCGATGTCTGAGCAGCCGAAACGATCGCCGACCCCTGCGGTGGGTGTCGTGTGCCTGCGCGGCGACGACGTTCTGCTTATCCGACGCGGCGCGCCGCCGATGGAAGATCGCTGGTCGATCCCCGGTGGGCGGATCGAATGGGGCGAGCGCGCGGCGGACGCCGCACTCCGCGAGTTGAAGGAAGAGACGAGCTGCGACGCGGAACTCATCGGCCTCGTTGATGTGGTCGACGCCGTGCTCACACGACGTGGTGAGAATGACGTTTGGGGTCATTACGTGCTGATCGACTACGCGGCGCGCTGGATAGCGGGCGAACCGCAAGCCGGCGACGACGCGCGCGACGCCCGCTTCTTCTCTCTCGCGGAGATCGAAACGCTCGGCCTATGGGACGAGACCCTGCGTATCATCGCCGCCGCCCGCCGCTTGCTTTGAACCGAGGCCGCGCGCGGTAAAGCCCGGCGTTTTGCCTCTGATCTCAGCGACGTCATACGCCGTCTTCACCAGCGCCAAAACAACGTAGCCACCAGCCGGCACATTGAGCGCCATCAACAAGAAGCCGCCGAAGATAATGGCAACGTGCAGCACGATGATGCGCGGGTAAGGCGCGCCCATCAATTCCAAGGGGTTGGTGCGCGCAGCATCACCACGCACAAGGAATAGAATGAATTGCACGACCTGCCAGAGCATGATCGAGGCAAAACCAACCGCCAAATTCATCTGCGTCGCGAACAAGCCACGCACGGCTCCAGCGACATCGAACAAAGAGTCGCCCATGAAGGCGCCGTTCTCCGCTTCGCCAAACATTGAGATCACGAAGATGCCGTGCACGAGGCAGAAGAGGCCGTAGTGGAAGGTGAAGAAGACGCTGAAGAACGCCGCGGCCGGCAGCATCAGCCCACCGCCGCCGAAAACTGCACTCGCCCACATCGACGCCACATTGCGCACGCCGATGATCACATTCTCCAGCCAATAGAGCAGGATCAATGCGAACGCGCTCCAGCCCCAAAGCAATATGCCGACGATCGGAATAAGGTTAATGGCGACCGCCACGATGACAGGCCAAGTCTTGGGTTGATCGGGAACTTTTGGCTCGCTCATGCGCTCTACACTGCTAATTCGCCACATGGGCTTGCGTGAACGCGAGCCTAACCGATCTCCTGTAGGATTGGGCAAGGAGAGATTTTCATGGCCAACGATCGCGCAAAGCGCGCCGCCGAGCTTGCAGAGGAAGCCCGCGAGCGCGCCGAAGAGGCTTATGAGGCCGCACACGCCGCCGTCGAGGACGGTCTGGATGAGGCGCATCGCTATCTGAAGCGCCAATGGCGCGAACGTCCGGTTGCTGTGGCTGCGACCGCCATAGGCGTCGGCCTGCTGGTCGGCCTGCTGCTCGGGAGCCGCCGTTAATGTTCGACCGCGCCATGTCAGCAGTCATTGCAACTGCTGCCGCAAGCGCCGCCGCGGTCATGGCCGTATTCGCGCTTGGCTTTGCACTTTACGCGCTGATTGAACCCAGCGTCGGCGCCGCGGGTTCGGCCGCGATCGTGGCGCTTGCCGCGGCCCTCGTGATCGCCGTCTTCGCGCTCATCGCCACGATGCGCGCCCGCAAGCGTGAGCGCGAGACCGCTGTCGCGCAGGCCGAATTGCTGGACGAATTGCCGATGGGGCTCGGCGACATCGCCCGCGACCGACCGCTTATGACGCTCGGCATCACGGCCGCCGCCGGGCTTCTTGCGGCGCGTCACCCCACCTTAGTGCGCGATTTGATCCACATCGTCGCCCGTTTCGGCTCCCGCCGCTAAAGGCAAACGCCGAACGTAGCTTTACACGCAGGCTCCAGTCCGCGATTTTCTCCGCTCATAACGGGGAGAAGAGAATGAGGCTGTTCGCAGCCGCCGCAGCAGCGGCGCTAGTCATGGTTGGCGTCGCCGACGCACGCACCTGGCGCATCCGTCCGGGCCCCGAGGCCGAGCAACAATTGCAGACCGCGCTGATCGAGGCCGAGCCCGGCGATACGGTGCAGCTCGCGCGCGGCCGTTTCGAACTCACGGGCGGGCTTTCGCTCGACGTCGACAACGTCACCATCCGCGGCGAAGGCCATGACCGCTCCGTGCTCTCGTTCGACGGCCAGCGCCGCGGCGCAGAAGGCCTGCTCATCACCTCCGACAATGTGACGTTGCGCGGCTTCGGGGTGGAGAACGCGCGCGGCGACGCCGTCAAGGCGCGCGATTGCAACGGCATCCATATCCGCGAAGTGCGCGTGGAATGGACACGCGGCCCGAGCCCCGACAACGGCGCCTATGGCCTCTACCCCGTCAATTGCGATAACGTGCTGATCGAGCGCTCGATCGCGCGCGGCGCGTCGGACGCTGGCATCTATGTCGGCCAATCGCGCAACATCATCGTTCGCGAGAACATTGCCGAGTTCAACGTCGCCGGCATCGAGATCGAGAACAGCTTTAACGCCGACGTCTTCCGCAACACCGCGACCCGCAACACCGGCGGCATCCTCGTGTTCGACCTGCCCGGCCTGCCGCAAAAGGGCGGCCACAATGTCCGCGTGTTCGAAAACCGCATCATCAACAACGACACGCCGAACTTCGCCCCAGCCGGCAATATCGTCGCCGGCGTGCCGACAGGCACCGGCGTGTTGATCATGGCCAACCGCAATGTGCACGTGTTCGACAATGACATTGCCGACAACGGCACCGTCAACGTGCTGATCAGCGCCTATCGCGACAGCTTCGAGGACCGCGACTATAACCCGATCGCGCGCGACATCGTCATCCGCAACAATCGCTTCGGCAATACGGGCTTCGCGCCGGCTGGCGATCTGGCGGCGCTGGCGCAGATGGGCGTGCCATTGCCGGACGTGCTCTGGGATGGGGCGACGATGTATTCCGTAGGCGGCACGCCGCGCACGGAGAACGTCCGCATCGCCATCCGCGACAATCGCTCGACGCGCACGGGCGCCAGCAGCTTCCTTTCGCTCGGCATGCCAGTCGCCGGTTCGCCGCTGACGGAGGCGGCCCCCAGCCCCACGCCGCCGCCGCTGCTCGAAATCGCCGAGCCGGAGCAAGTGCGGATCAGAAACTAGGCCATGCGCTGGTCGATCTTCGCGGCGCTCTCGCTCGTCGTCATGCTGACGGCGGGCGCGGTCGCGCAGGCGCCGCCAACGGTGAATGTCGCCGCGATCAGTGCGGAGCGGCCGCCGCAGCTTCTGTCGGCGTACGGCTTCTTCAGCGATGCGGGCGCGCGTGAGCCAGTCGCTGGCGTCACGCCCTACGATCTCAACACGCCGCTCTATTCCGACGGCGCGCTGAAGTTTCGCTATGTCTATGTGCCGCCGGGCGCCCAGGCGCGGTACAATCCGGAGGGCGTGTTCGACTTTCCAGTCGGCACGGTGCTGATCAAGACCTTCGCTTTCGCCGCCGATATGCGTCAGCCGACGCAGAACGTCCGCTTCCTCGAAACCCGGCTACTCATCCGCCGCGCCGACGGCTGGATCGCGCTGCCTTACGTTTGGAATGAAGACCAGACCGAAGCGCGCCTCTCACCGATCGGCGCGAACATCCCGGTCAGCTTCACCGATGAAGATGGCGAGGCGATCACTCTCGATTGGGCCGTCCCGAACCGCAATCAGTGCAAAGGCTGCCACGACCTCGCTGGTGAGGTCACGCCGATCGGACCGACCGCGCGGAATTTGAATCGACCCATGACGTATCCGACGGTTGCCATCGGCGGTGCTGAAGATGCACCGCCTGTCGGCGGAAGAGACCACAATCGTATCATCATTGAAGGCGAGACAGCACCTCAGTTGGATGTGTGGCGGCGCTTGGGGATGCTGGACGGTTTGGCTGAATCCGGCATGCCAAGTGTCCCGCAAGCATACGACGCCTCGTCCGGCACACTCGAACAACGCGCACGCGCGTATCTCGATGTGAATTGCGCGCATTGTCATAATCCACAGGGGCCGGCGCATACGTCCGGCCTCGATCTGCGTTGGGGCCAACACGAACCGATCCAATGGGGCGTGCTGAAGCGCCCGGTCGCGGCAGGGCGTGGTTCAGCCGGTTATGAATTCGCGATCGAGCCTGGGCATCCCGAGCGCTCGATCCTGCTCTATCGCATGGAATCCACCGATCCCGGCGTGATGATGCCTGAGACTGGTCGTCAGTTCGTCGACGATCGCGGCGTCGCGCTGATGCGCGAATGGATCGCGCAGATGGAATAAGCGTCGGACCGCCGGCGCCGCCAGCGGTCCGATGCGACTAATGCCCAAAGTTGAACTGCACGAACCCAACCGCGATCGCGGCGTGGAAGGTCAGCGCCACCAGCACCAGGCTCGCCAGCGAGAACACAAGAAAGCGCAACGGGATGAAGTTCGTCGTCGCTTGGATGAGCGAGTGCACGACGCGCAGCGCCGCATAGGTCCACGCCAAGCCGATATTGATCTCCTGCGTCTGCTCCAAGAATTGGAGCGAGAAACAAATGGCGTAGAAGATCGTCGGCTGCTCCATCAGATGGTTGTAATTGTTGGCGACGTTCGCGCTCGGTAGTGCTTCCATCGCCGATTTCGTCGCCTGCCCCGGCTTGATGCCGGCCTTCTGCATGGCCGGGATGCGCGTGGCGTACATCCAGACCCACATGATCAGCGTCCAGATCACCAATGCCACCACCGGCGCGATCATTCCGTGCTCGTACATATTTTCCTCCCCTCGCTATGAGGCGAGCATCGGCCCGGCTCCCTCATTTCGGCAAGCCTCTCCTTACGGGAGTGCGCTTGGCGGCGGCTACGGATACCCCTAGGTTCGCGCCGCATTTTGAGGGCCAGCATGACCGACGACGCCAAATCCCGCCGCTCCCGCACACCACTCCTGGAAGCGGCGATCGAATGGATCATCTATACGAGCCGCTGGCTGATGGCGCCGGTCTATCTCGGCCTGATCGCCGCCCTCGGCATCCTCATCGTCACATTCTTCCGCGAGCTCTATCTGCAGATGCCGCAGGTGCTGACGATGGACGAGACGGACATCATCCTGCTGGTGCTGACGCTGGTCGACCTCTCGCTCGCCGGCAATCTGGTGCTGATCATTCTCTTTTCGGGCTACGAGAATTTTGTCTCGAAGATGGATGCCGCGAAGGGCGATCCCGATCGCCCCGAATGGATGGGCACGCTCGATTTCAGCGGCTTGAAGATCAAGCTGATCGCTTCGATCGTCGCGATCTCGGGCATCCATCTGCTCAAGATCTTCATGAACATCCATGAATACGAAGAGCAACACCTGCTTTGGTACACCATCATCCATATGGTGTTCATCGTATCGGGCGTGGCGTTCGCGTTGATGGATTGGATCGTCGAGCTCTCGCACAAGGTGAATGCAAAGCACGACTAATGGGCGCTTCGAACGCCCGCGCCGATTACGCTAGGCCGCGCTGCAAAGTGCCGAGGTCGAAGTATTCACGCCATACCGTGATGCGACCGTCACGCACTTCGAATACGCCGGCGACCGGGAGTTCGAACCATTTATCGCCGACCCGGTGGCGATCGAGTCGTTCCACGAAGACGACATCACCTTCCACCGCCATCCGAAGCAGCTTGAACTCATTCTCCGCGATCGGCGCAAAGAATGGCTCAAGCACGCCGCGAATTCCCTCTGAACCGGTGACCGTGCCCATTGGGAGATTGGTGTATTCGCAATCGGACGAAACGCACTTGAGCGCCGCGTCATAGTCCATCCGCTCCATCGCGGTCAGGAATGCTGTGACAATTGCCTTGGGATTCATGCTGATCTCCTCTGCTGCGCAAAGGATCAGCGTTCCGAGCGCCCGCCGACAATTACCTCCATGGTCATGTCACACATGACGCAATCCAAGCTCAGGCCATGGCGCGACTGCGTTCCGCGGCACGGCTGATCGCGTCCGCAACCGCACCGTAGAGTGCGGGCGGCAGATCGTGGCCCATGCCTTCTATGATGCGCAGCTCCGCGCCCGGTACGCTCGCCGCAAGATCACGCCCGCCCTCGACCGGAACGAGCGGGTCGGCGTCGCCGTGCAGCACGACAACCGGCGCCTTGATGTTGGCCAGCTTCGGCCGGCGGTCGCCATTGGCGATCACGGCCGCAAGCTGGCGCGCGACGCCAAGCGGCTCGTAGCAGCGGCGCACATCGCGCAGCGCACGCTCACGCAGATAGCTCTCCTCTAACGGATACGCCGCACTGCCAATCGTGCGCGAGCTGCGCACGGAATGCGCGAGAAACGCTTCGACATCCTTATCCGGATCAGGTGCGCGCGTGGTGAGCACGGCCATCGCGTCTGGCTGCGACGGCGGCAGCGCCGGATTGCCGGTCGTGGTGAAGATCGCAGTGAACGAAAGCACCCGCTCAGGATAATCGGCGGCCACCAATTGCCCAATCATGCCGCCCATCGACGCGCCCGCGATATGCGCGCGCTCGATGCCCAGGACATCGAGCAAGCCAACGGCGTCCGCGGCCATATCATCCAGCGTATAAGGAATGTCCGGCTTCCGCCCCTGCATGCGCGCGCTAATGACGCTCTCAATCGTCGGTGCGCCGGAAAATTTTTGCGACAGGCCGACGTCGCGATTGTCGAAGCGAATGACGCGAAAACCGCGCGCAACCAGCTTCTCGTAAAGCCCCTGCGGCCAGCGCGTCAGCTGCACGCCCAGGCCCATGATCAGCAGCAGCGGCACGCCATCGTCGGCGCCGTGCGTCTCATATTCGATCAAAATGCCGTTGACCTGCGCCTGCGCCATCGTCGTTTCCTCACCTTTTGGCCTAGCGTGCGAGCCGAAACGCGATGACGCAAGGGCGTAACGCCAGGTCACATCCGCTCCGGCACGTCGATGCCGAGCAGATCGAGCGTTAGCGTCAGCTGCTTCAACGCCGCCGCCGCCAGCGCCAAGCGCGACGCGCGGACGGCCCCCTCGGACGGCAAGATCGGGCAATGCGTGTAGAAGCTCGAAAACGCCTGCGCCAGCGCATAGGCGTGCTCGGCCAGGAAGTGCGGCGCCTTCTTGTCGTAAGCCGTGCGCAACGCACCATCGAACGCATCAAGCGCCAACGCCAGCGCCCGCTCAGACTCATGCGCAATCGCGATCGGTCCCGGCGTCACCCCCTGCTCGTCAGCTTTCCGCAGGATGCTTTTGATCCGGACGGCTTGGTAGAGCAGATACGGCCCCGTCTTGCCCTCGAAACTCATGAAGCGATCGAGGTCGAACACGTAGGACGTACCACGGAAGTTCGAGAGGTCGGCGAACTTGATCGCCGCGATCGCCACCTTGTGGGCGACGTCTTCGAATTCCTCTTCTGAGAAATCCGCGCCAATCTCGTTTTCCTTCAGCCGCTCCCGCGCTTTTTCTTCGGCCTGGCCTATAAGGTCTTGCAGCTTCAGCACGCCACCCGCGCGCGTCTTGAATGGCTTGCCATCGGCGCCATTCATAGTGCCGAAGCCGACATGCTCCAGCTTCTCGCGCGCGATGTAATTGGCCTTGGCGGCGGCGCGATAGACTTGCTCGAAATGGTCGCCCTGGCGTTGATCGACGACGTAAAGGATCATGTCCGGCTTCTGATCGCGCACGCGTTGCACGATGGTGGCGAGATCGGTTGTGCCGTACATGGCTGAGCCTTCGCTCGACACGACCAACAATGGATCGGGGCTCTCGACCTCGACCACGCTGCCGTCATCCAACTTCTTCTTTTTCTTTTCGCCGGGCCCAGCGACACGCACAATGCGCGCGCCCTGGTCTTCCTCCAGAAGCCCCTTGGCTTCGAGGTCTTTGACCATGTCGGCGATCAACGGATCAGCATCGCTTTCGCCCAGCCACAAATCGAAGTTCACACCGAGGCTCGCGAAATCCCGCTTCTGCGCCGCCATCGAAACGTCGTGCATCGCCCTCCAGATTTCGCGATGGAGCGGATTGCCGCCTTGCAACGCCGCCGTCGCCTTGCGCGCACGATCGCGCACGTCGACATCGCCGTCTTTCACCTTTGCCGCATACGCGGGATAAATCGCTTCGAGCTGCTCGAGAGTAAGCGTCTTCAAGCGCGCATCCAATTTTGCGCGATCGTCGAAGCCGCCAAGTTCATCCTCAAGCGCGGTGATGACGAGGCCCATCTGGAAGCCCCAATCGCCGAAATGAGCATCACCCCAGACTTCATCGCCGCGAAAGCGATAGATGCGCTTCACGCTCTCGCCGATGATCGAGGCGCGCAGGTGCCCGACGTGCATGCCCTTGGCGACGTTCGGCCCGCCATAATCGACAACGACGCGGCGCTTCGTTTCAACGGCGCTCGCGCCCGCCTGCGCATCGTCGGCCACGAATTGCGCGCGCTTCGCCAGCGCGTCCGGCGTCACTTTGAAATTGAGAAAGCCCGGCCCTGCGATCGTGGGCGTCTCAGCCAAGTCCGTCGCATTCCAGCCCGCAGCGACGCTTTGGGCCACCTCTTGCGGCTTTTTGCCCGCAGCCTTCGCCACCGCCAGCGCGCCATTGGCCTGAAACTCACCAAGGTCCGGGCGATCCGAGCGACGCACGTCCGCATGCTTCGGGTCGAGCCCAAGCTCTGTGAAAACGGCGGCGTTAGCCGCGCTCAATGCGGTCGCGAGGTCTTTCATGATGGCAATAGGCAATAGGCAGTGAGCAATGAGGTTGCAAGCAAGCGCACGGCCGCAAGCGCCGCCGCTACTGCCCAATTTCCACTGCTACTGCCTCAAAATCAGCCCGCGTTGTCGGCCGCATCAATACGGAAGCGGCGGCCGTCGCGGTTGAATTGCAGCTGCTCGGGCGTAAGCTCGAAGCCGACCAAGATCTCGAAATTCTCGCCTGAGATTTCTGGGTTGGCGCGCGGGATCACTATGCGCTCGATCTGCTCGCGGCGGTTCGCCACCAACTGGCCGCGCTCCCATTCGACGTCCACGTCGAAATAGACCTTCTCGATCGGCGCACGACCACGACGCGCCACCGCGACCCAATAGCGATAGGTATGGCGCTCTGCATTCGCCGCAGGGCCACGGCCAAATGACATATCGACTTCAAGCGCCATCGTGATCGGATCGGCATCGACGTAACGGCACAGCCCGCGCACGCCGTTCATCTCGCCCGTGTATTCAATATTGGCATAACGCTGCTGACCAGGCTCTGCGAAATCGACGATCCGCGCGCTGTCGTACAGCACGCCCATCAGCGGGCACGGACCGACGTTCGGGCGGTCATCATTGCCGAGCAGGCGATCGAAGAAATTCGGCGGCGCGACTTCGCGGTTCTGCTCTTCCGGCAGAACGCCGCCCGGCAGTTCGACCGTTGGCGTGCTCGTGGACGAGCACGCGGCCGTCACGGCCAGAGCAAACGAAAGCATCAAAGCTGCCGGAAGCTTCATCTAGAACCCTCTCACGCCGAACCAAAAGGGGCCACGCAGCGGCGGCTGCATGCCTCACCCCACCCGCAGGCAATCGGCATCGGGTCGTGATAGCTTCCGGTTCGGCCCTGGGCAACTAACCCTGGCGCCATGCGTGTAAACTTCGCCCCAGAGGCCCGCTTGCCAGAAAAACGCCCCATTTCAATCCTGTTGGCGGCCCCCCGCGGGTTCTGCGCCGGCGTGGACCGGGCCATCCAGATCGTTGAGCAGGCGATCCGGAAATGGGGGGCGCCGGTCTATGTGCGCCACGAGATCGTCCACAACCGCCACGTGGTGGAGCGTTTGGAGGCGCTCGGCGCGGTGTTCGTGGAAGAATTGGACGAGTGCCCGCTCGACCGGCCGGTGATCTTCTCCGCCCACGGCGTACCGAAATCCGTGCCGGCCGAAGCCCGGCAGCGCGAGATGATTTACGTCGATGCGACCTGCCCGCTTGTGTCCAAGGTCCACGTCGAAGCCGAGCGCCATTTCAACGCCGGCCGCGAGATCGTGCTGATCGGCCACGCCGGCCACCCCGAAGTGATCGGCACCATGGGGCAATTGCCGGCCGGTGCGATTACCTTGCTTGAGACCGTCGAGGACGCGGAGAATTTCCAGCCTGGCGATCCGTCGAAGCTTTCGTTTGTCACGCAGACCACGCTCTCGGTGGACGATACCGCTGAGATGGTCGCCGTGCTGCAACGCCGTTTCCCCGGCATCGCAGCGCCGCACAAGGAAGACATCTGCTATGCCACCACCAATCGCCAAGACGCGGTGAAAGCGATGGCGGAGCAAGCGGACCTCGTGCTGGTGATTGGTTCGCCGAAATCCTCGAACTCCGTGCGCCTGGTCGAAGTCGCCAAACGCGCCGGCGCGCGCGACGGGCAACTCGTCGCGTCCGCCGACGATGTGGATTGGGCTTGGTTCGTTGACGTGCGCACGGTGGGCGTCACCGCCGGCGCCAGCGCGCCGGAAGATTTGGTCGAAGACCTGATCGCCGCCATCGCCGCGCGCTTCGACGCGAACGTCGAAGAAGTGCGCGTTACCAAGGAAGACGTCGTTTTCAAACTGCCGCGCGCGTTGGTGGAGTAGTACGTTCCCCTTCTCCCTTGCGGAGAAGGGGTCAGGGGAGGAGGGGCGTTCAAACATGCAGGCGCCTGACGCAACTCACCGCCCCTCACCCCCTGGCCCCTCTCCGCGAGGGAGAGGGGAATGAGCGCGACCACGAACATCTCGTCGCTTTTGGCGCAGCTCATCACCGAAACGCGCACGGACAATCCCAATCGTCCCGCCCTCATAGGAATCGGCGGCGCGCAAGGCTCTGGCAAATCCTATCTATGCCGCGCCTTTGCGACCGCGCATCCGCGCATCGCGCATTTTTCGCTCGACGACGTGTACCTCACACGCGCTGAGCGCGTGGCGCTGGCGGACGAGGTGCATCCGCTCTGCATCACGCGCGGCCCGCCGGGCACGCATGATCTCGATCTCGCGGATCAAACCATCGCCGCGCTGGAACAGGCAGACGCCGCCACGCGCACGCCTTTGCCGCGCTTCGACAAAGCCCACGATCACCGTGCGCCCGAGAACACGTGGCCAACCTTCACCGGCAAGCCGGACGCCATCCTGTTCGACGGTTGGTGCGTCGGCGCGCTGGCGCCCTCCCCCGATCCCACGTCACTAAACGCCATCGAAGCCGAAGATACGAACCGCGCTTGGCGCACATACACGCGCGACCTGCTCGCCACGGATTACGCCGATTTTTTCTCCGCCTTCGACGCCCTGATCTACCTCCGCGCGCCCTCTTGGGAGATTGTCCGCGCTTGGCGGGGGCAGCAAGAGGAAGAGACCTTGGGCCGACCGCTCAGTCCGGAAGAAAACCTAGCGCTCGACCGCTTCGTCATGCACTACGAGCGCATCACGCGCGCCATGCTGGCCGGCTACCACAGCGCCGGCTGGATCGTGCATCTGGATGAAGAGCGGAACGTGACGCGGATCGAACAGCGCTAGTATGGCCGTCTATACCCAACTCTCCGATTCTGATCTCGCCACCCTGCTCGCCGAATACGACATCGGGCCCGCGACCTCATGCAAAGGCATTGCCGAAGGCGTGGAGAATTCGAACTTCGCGCTCGGTACGCCGAAGGGCCAATACATCCTTACGATTTTCGAGAAACGCACCAACGAAGCCGATCTGCCCTTCTTCATGCAGATCATGGAGCGCCTCGCCACGCGCGGCGTAGTGGCGCCGCTGCCGATCGCGACGAAGAGTGGCGCGCTCTACACGAAGATCAAGAACAAGCCCTGCGCCATCATTTCCTTCCTCGAAGGCGTGTGGCCGCGTTCGCCCGACATCGGCCATTGCGCCGCGATCGGCGAAGCGTTGGCGCACATGCATGTGGCGCTCGACGGCTTTGAGCTGACGCGCGCGAATGCGCTCTCCGTCGATGGCTGGGAAAAACTGATCGCGCCGCGTTTGGCCCAAGCTGAGTATCTTCGCCCCGGCCTTGCGCGCTTGATCGAGCGCGATGTCGCGGAGGTCCGCGCCGCGTGGCCGAAAGACTTGCCGCGCGGGCCGATCCACGCCGATCTCTTTCCAGATAACGCGCTCTTCATCGGCGATCGCCTCACCGGCCTGATCGATTTCTATTTCGCCTGCACCGATTTCCTGGCCTACGACCTCGCAATCTGCCTCAACGCTTGGTGCTTCGCCACGCCGCGCGAATTTGATTTCGCTCGCGGCGCGGCGATGATCGCCGCCTACGAAACCATCCGGCCTTTGACCGATGCCGAACGCGAAGCCTTGCCCACGCTCTGCCGTGGCGCAGCACTCCGCTTCTTCGCCACCCGCCTCACCGATTGGGGCGACACGCCCCCCGGCGCGATGGTGAAACCCAAAGACCCGCTGGAATACGCGGACAAGCTCGCATTCCACCGCAAGGCAAAAGGCGCGGGAGATTATGGCGGTTAAGCTTCGCTTGCTGCTCGCTGGTCTTTTGTCGCCACTTGCTGCCGGCCTTTTTGGTGCGCTGATTTCAGGACTTCTGAGCTTGCTTGACGCGCCTGCGACGGTTGTGCCCACAATACTGTTTGCCAACCGGTTCATTCATTGGCTGCCGTGGATAACTATCGCGGCGTTCGTCATCTTGGTTCTTATTGGCATTCCCCTACATCTGCTCGCTAAGCGCATGAAAGTGACGAGCGGCGTCATGTATTTCACTTTGGGCGGAACGGCCGCCGCCGCGCTCATCACGCTCTTAGCGATCCTGACATTGGGCGATCTGACCGACATCGAAGAGGCGTTTCTCGATGCCCTTCAATTTGCGATGGTAGGCGTGCCAACCGGCTATTTCACCGCTTGGATCGCTTGGCTCATCCGCCGCCCTGATTGCGACGCGCCGAATCCCGCTAGAGCGACGCCATGAGCAACACAGTGGACATTTGGACGGATGGCGCGTGCAGCGGCAATCCGGGCCCCGGCGGTTGGGGCGCGATCCTGCATTATGCCGGCACAGAGAAAGAACTCTCCGGCGCCGAAGCCGCGACAACGAACAATCGCATGGAGCTGATGGCCGCGATCATGGCGCTCGAAGCGCTGAAGCGCCCGAGCAAAGTGCGCCTGCACACGGATTCCAAATACGTCATGGACGGCCTGACGAAATGGATCCACGGCTGGAAAAAGAACGGCTGGAAAACCGCCGACAAGAAGCCGGTGAAGAACGAAGATTTGTGGAAGCGCTTAGATGCGGCGAATGCGGCGCACGAAGTCGAATGGAAATGGGTCAAAGGCCATAGCGACAACGTCAACAACAACCGCGCCGACGAATTGGCCCGCAGCGCGATCAAGACGCTCAAATAGCGTTGCGCTTCGCGCGCGGCGCGCGCACGCTCCGTTCATGCGCACGCTCCTCATCCTCGCCGCATTCGCGCTCGCGCCTGCCGCGCATGCGCAAACGCTCGACAACCTCACCTGGCTCAAAGGCTGCTGGCGCACCGAGGCGCCGCGGGAGGCGGAGAGCGGTTCGCAAACCACCGAGGTCTGGATCGATCCGCCCGGCCCTGCGCTCTTCGGCTATGCCTACACCGAAGGCGAAGGCGCGGTGCAAGGCTGGGAGCAGATGCGTATCGACGCCGCTGACGGCGGCCACCCGCGCTTCGTCGCGATGCCCAACGGCGGCGCGCCTGTAGCCTTCGTCATGCGCGAGCAAGCTCAGCCGATTCCGAACATCGCGCAGTTCGAAAATCCCGCGCACGACTATCCTCAACTGATCGAGTATCGCCGCGAACGCAATCGCCTCACCGCCACGATCTCCCGCGCGGATGGCTCCGATCCCTACACGTTCGAATATCGCCGTGTCAGCTGCAGCGCGGCGCTGCGTCCCTAAATTTAAGCTTCGGCATGAGCAGAAGCGCTTGACGACCGTTTGGTTCATCGTTAAACCATCTATAGTTTAACGTTGAACTAGAGGACGACCATGCTCTCCCGCCGCCATGTGCTCGCCGTGCTTGCCGCCGCCCCGCTTGCGCCCTCGTTGAGCGGCTGCGCGCCCTCTGATCTACCCGACCCAATCGCCGCATGGCGCATGCCTGGCGCGGGCGAGACCGACCCGCGCCGCTTTGCCCTGGCGCACGCTATTCTCGCCCCCAACCCACACAATCGTCAGCCCTGGCTGATCGAACTGGTGGGCGACAATGAGTTCGTCTTCCGCGTCGACCTGGAGCGTCTGCTTCCCGCCACCGACCCATTCAATCGCCAGATCGTGTTGGGCTGCGGCGCGTTTCTCGAGATGTTCGACCTCGCCGCGCGCGCCAACGGCTATCGGGCGGAAATCACGCTCTGGCCAGACGGCGAACCGCAGCCCCTGCTCGACGCACGACCGATCGCGCATGTACGCCTGACGCCGGAAGCCTTGGTCAAAGATCCGCTGTTCGATCTCATCCTCGCCCGCCGCACCAATCGCGAAGCCTACGAAGATCGCGCGATACCCGACGACGTATTGGAGGCAATGCGCGCGGCCGCAGGCGACGCGGTAAGCTTCAACACCAGCACGAGCGGCGCACTGCGCGAAGATCTGCGGCGCCTGGCGTGGGACGCCTTCGAAACCGAAATCCTGACGCCGGCCGCGTATCAGGAGAGCGTCGATCTTATGCGCATCGGCGCCGCCGACATCGCCCGACACCGTGATGGACTCGTGCTTGACGGGCCGATGATCGAATTCGCGCGCGCCACCGGTCTGCTCAACAATGAAATCATGGCGGACGTGAACAACCCGTTGGTAAAGCAAGGCTACGAAGCCTATCGCCCGCTTGCGCTCAATGCGCCGGCCTTTGCCTGGATCACCACCGCCGACAATACGCGCACGACGCAAATCGGGGCTGGTCGCGCTTATGCGCGCGTGAACCTCGCCGCCGCCGGCGCAGGCCTTGGCATGCACCCCTGGAGTCAATCTTTGCAGGAATATCCCGAAATGGCGGACTTGATGGTCGAGGCCGAGTCTTTGATGAATGCACCGGGCGATGCGCGCGTGCAGATGTTCGTGCGCGTCGGCTACGCCCGCCAGGTCGGCCCATCGCCGCGCCGGGGTCTTGCGGAGCATATATCGGCATGAGCAAACCCGAGGACGACGCCCTTCGAGCGTTCGAAGTCTTCAACGAAATTGGCATTATCGCCCAACTCTCCGGCGCCGCGTTTGAACGTGTGTTGCCGGACGGTTTGTCGCTGGCTGGCTATGGCGTGCTCAGCAATTTCGTGCGCCTCGGCCGTGAGGCCCAGCGCCCAACGCAGCTTGCGCGCAATTTCCAAGTCACCAAAGGCGCGATGACAAACACGCTGCAACGCTTGGAAGCGGCGGGCTATATCACGCTCTCGCCAGACCCAGAGGATGGACGCGGCAAGATCGCGCGCATCACCCGCTCAGGGCGCGCGGCGCGGGAAGCCGCGATTGCACGTATGACGCCGGTGCTGGCGGAGTTTTTGAAGATTCTTCCTGCCGCGGAAATCAAGCGCATTTTGCCGACGCTGACGCGCATGCGCAAAGCGCTCGATGCGGCGCGGGATTAGTTTAAGCGCGCTTCACTTTCAGCGTTGCGCCATCGACGCCGGCGATCACCACAGGCTGGCCTGCCTCAAGCGCCTCGTCGCTCACCGCGCGCCATACCGTGTCTTGCACCTTCACCGAGCCGACGCCGTTCGCGAAATTGGTGACAATTGCGCCCTCACCGATCAGCGCCGCCGAGCGCTCGTTCAAGCCGCTCGCCGCGCCCTCGTTGCGCCAGCGCTGCACCAGCGGTCGGCCAAACGCGGTCAGCACAACGACCAGCACGCCGAAGATCGCAAGCTCCGCGATCCAATTGGTGAGGCCGAGCCAGGAGACCAGCGCCGTCAAAAACGCCGCCACCGCAGGCCAAAGCAAATAGGTCGTCCCCGTCGCCATTTCGGCGATCAGCAGGATAAGCCCCAATACGACCCAATGCTGCGGGCCGAATTCGGAGAACAAGGCTATCAGCGCGTCCATGAAACTAATGTAGCAATTCGCAGCGCCGCCTGCCAGCGTTACCGCGTCGGCGGCACCGACGTGCGCGCGGCAGCCGCCCCGCCCTCAGCCTGCGTATTCAGCGCGCGCAAGCCTTCGACCAGGCCCGCCAAGCCGCCCAGATCGGCGGGCACGATCACCGTGCGCTGCTGGTTGGAGGTGGCGAGTTCACCGAACGCCTCGACATATTTCAGACCAAGGAAGTAGCGGATCGCATTCACGTCGCCCTTGGCGATGGCCTGAGAGACCATATCCGTCGCTTTCGCTTCGGCTTCAGCTTCCCGCTCGCGCGCTTCAGCGTCACGGAATGCGGCTTCGCGGCGGCCTTCGGCTTCGAGGATCGCAGCCTGCTTGGCGCCTTCAGCGCGCAGAATGGCGGCTTGCTTATCGCCTTCGGCTTCGAGAATTTGCGCGCGACGTTCGCGCTCCGCCTTCATCTGGCGGGCCATGGATTGCGTGATGTCTTGCGGCGGCGACAGATCCTTGATCTCGATCCGCATCACCTTCGTGCCCCATGCGTCGGTTGCGGCGTCGACAACGCCGAGCAAGCGCGCATTGATCGAGTCACGTTGGGAGAGCACTTCGTCGAGATCCATCGCGCCGACGACCGTACGGATGTTGGTCATGCAGAGATTTTGAATGGCGAGACGCAGGTTTTCGACTTCGTACGCGGCCTTGGCCGCATCGATCACCTGAATGAACACAACGGCGTCAACCGAGACGACCGCGTTGTCCTTCGTAATCACGTCCTGGCGCGGCACGTCGAGCACGGTTTCCATCATGGAAAGACGACGACCGATGCGATCGACGAACGGCACGAGGAATGAGATGCCTGGCTTCAGCGTGCGCGTGTAACGCCCGAAGCGTTCGGCCGTGAATTGTCGGCCCTGCGGCACGACCTTGATCGCGCTGAACGCCAGCACAAGCGCCATCGCAGCGAAAATCAAAACGAGAGTCGGCATTCCTGTCCCTCCGCCGCTTCTGCGGCTCGCAGCCCTAAAGCGTTACGCTCAGCTTAATTGGCCAAGCAGGTATTCCGCGCTGGAAACCTTGTATTCACCGCCTTCTTCGACGTTCACTTGGGATACCACCCCGTCCTTGACGATCATTGAATATCGCTTGGAGCGCGGTCCCATCCCGAACTTAGAGAAATCCGCATCGAGGCCGACAGCGCGAGCGAATTCCCCTGAACCGTCAGCCAGCATGACGATCTCGCCGAACACGTTCTGATCCTTGGCCCACGCCCCCATCACGAAATGGTCGTTAACCGCTGTGCAAGCGACGACATCGACGCCCTTAGCTTTGAAATCGGCGAGGTGATCGCGGAAGCTCGGCAAATGCCGCGCCGAGCAGGTCGGCGTGAAGGCGCCCGGCACGGCAAAGAGCGCAACGGTCTTGCCGGCGAACACGTCCGCCGTGCGCAGCGGCTTCATGCCCTCGGGGCCGGGAACATTGAATTGTACGTCCGGCAACGCATCGCCAATTTTGATCATCGGAGCCTCTCCCTGAAACTTTCCAGCTATTTAGGGGGTGCGGTCGCCAGATGCGAGCGCCCTCTTGCGCGAAAGCGCCGCCAGCCCGACGATAGGGTCATGCCAGATACGCTCGCGGGTAAGCTTCTTGTCGCTATGCCAGGGATCGGCGATCCCCGGTTCGAGCGCTCCGTCATCATGATGTGCGCGCACGACGGCGAACACGCGATGGGCGTGATCATCAACAAGCCGAAGGATGAGCTGACGCTCTCCGACGTGCTCGACCATTTGGGTTTAGAGCCCGAGGAGAACATCGCCGACCGCATCGTGCTCGACGGCGGGCCAGTGCGCCAAGATCGCGGCTTCGTGTTGCATTCGGAAGATTTCGCGGCCGGCGAAGGCACCCAAGACGTCTGCCCCGGCATTCGCCTCACCGCCACGCGCGAAGTGTTGGAAGCCGTGGCCGGCGATCAAGCGCCAGAGCGATTCCTGCTTGCACTCGGCTGCGCCGGCTGGAGTGCGGGTCAGTTGGAGAATGAGCTACGCCACAACGCCTGGCTCATCGTCGACGCCGACAACAGCATCATCTTCGACGACCAACACGAAGATAAGTGGACTCGCGCGATTAAAAGCCTGGGCTTCGATCCGGCACAGCTCAGCGAAGGCGTCGGCAACGCTTAGTCACTTTGGAGCGCGCGTCTTCAGACGCGCGTCGCGGGCCTGAAGACCCGCGCGCTCCAATTAAGCGCAGGGCGAAGCGCGCAACACGCGTTTGGTTGAGGCGGGATGTTTCACGAGCGCAGCAGCCGGTCGAACGGGCCGACGCACCAATTCGCCGCCGCAATTCGGGCAAGCGCCCTTCAGCACACCCTCGGCGCACTCCGCGCAGAACGTGCACTCAAACGAACAGATGCGCGCCTCCGCGCTCTCCGGGGGCAGATCGCGGTCACAGCATTCGCAATTGGGCCGCAGCTCCAGCATCACGCCGCTCCCGTCATCTGCTTGATCGCCTCGCGCCGCTCTGCCGCAAATCCTGAGAACAAGTGCTTCACGGCAGCGATCGTCTCTGCGTCTGCCGTTTCGGGGCGGCCGCAATTGAACGGCGGCGCTGGCGCATACTCGATCGCAAGCTGGATCATCTTGGCGACTTTCTCGCCAGCGAGGTCGGCCACGATCGTCAGCGCGATATCGATCCCCGCCGTCACGCCGCCGCCGGTGATCGCGTTGCCATCGCGCACGACGCGCGCATCATCTGGGACCGCGCCGAACATCCCCAGCAATTCGCGATACGCCCAATGGCTGCCCGCGCGCTTGCCGTTGAGCAGCCCCGCCGCCGCCAGGATCAGCGAACCCGTGCACACGGACGTCACGTATTGCGCGCTTTCGCCCAGCCGCTTTACCTCGGCCATGAAGGCTTGATCTTGCATCGCCTCCGTTTGCCCAGGCCCGCCGGGGATCATGATCATGTCGGCGCGTTCGACGTCAGCCAACGCACGCAGGTTCGCGAACGTCAGCCCCATTTCGGTTTTGAGTTCGCCGCCAGCTTTCGAAGCGATGATCACCTCCGCATTCGGCATGCGCGCCAGCACTTCGTACGGCCCGGTGAAATCGAGCTGCGTCAGGCGCGGATAGAGGATAAAGGCGATACGGAATTTGTCGGCCATCGCGAGGCTCCTGATTGACAGGCGCTTTATGGCGCGGGATGCCTTTGGCGCAAATGTCAAAGACACCTCGTTTTCCGCCACAACCGCGCAACGTGCTTGTTGTCGTGTTCGAAGGTTTTCAAATCCTCGACGCCGCCGGCCCGATCGCCGCCTTCGAGATCGCCGCACATTACGCGCCCGGCGCCTATCGCATCCGCGTGGTCAGCAGCGAGGCCGGTATGGTCGCATCCTCCTCGGGCGTGCGTTGGCCAACCGAAGCGCTAAAAGGCCAAACCAATATCGACACGCTCATCGTCTCCGGCGGCAACGGCACGTATGGCGCAATGCAGGACGCCGCCTTCATGGCCGCGATCAAGCGTCTCTCCACGCACGTGGGGCGCACCTCGAGCGTCTGCTCGGGCGCATTCCTGCTCGCACAAGCGGGCCTGCTCGAAGGCAAGCGCGCCACCACGCATTGGCGTCGCGCGCCGCTCTTGCAAAAAGCGTTTCCCAATGTGCGCGTCGATGCCGATTGCATTCACATCAAGGACGGCAACGTCTGGACCTCCGCCGGCGTCACCGCAGGCATTGATCTCGCGCTTGCCATGATTGCCGAAGATCTCGGCGAGAAAGTCGCCACGGACGTGGCGCGCGAAATGGTCGTCTATGCCAAGCGCCCCGGCGGCCAGGCGCAACATTCCGCGCTGCTCGATCTCGATGCGCCAAGCTCACGCTTCGCGGAATTGAACGCCTGGATGCGCGATCATCTGCACGAAGATCTCTCCGTCGAACGCCTCGCAGCACGCGCCGCGATGAGTCCGCGCAATTTCGCGCGCGTCTACGCGACCGAAACGGGTGTGACACCTGCCAAGGCGGTCGAACGCCTCCGCGTCGACACCGCGCGCGCCGCATTGCAGCAAGGTGCAACGATCCAAGACATTGCCGAACAGACAGGCTTCGGCGATCCCGAGCGCATGCGCCGCGCGTTCATCCGCCTCTACGGCGCGCCGCCCGCCGCCATGCGCCGCACGCTGCGGCAAGCTTGACGGATCGCGCGTTCCGGCAGACCAATTTCGCATGGCTGAACCGCAAAAATCCATCTTCGTCACCGGCGCCGGCTCCGGCATCGGCCGCGCCACAGCAAAGCTCTTCGCTGAGCGCGGCTGGTTTGTCGGCCTCTTCGACGTCGATCCGAAGGGCCTTGAAGAAACCGCGGCGATGCTGCCCGAAGGCCAACGCCTTTCGATGGTGTTCGACGTGCGCGATCGCAACGGTTGGGCGCGCGCGGTTGAATCGTTCGGCCAAGTCACCAATCGCCACATGCATGTGCTCTTCAACAATGCTGGCGTTGGTCGCGGCGGCTTCATCGAAGAAATGCCAGACGACGACATCGATCTCGTCATCGATGTAAACCTGAAAGGCGTGATCAATGGCGTGCGCGCAAGCTTGCCTCTGCTGCGCGAAACGCCCGGCGCACGCATCGTGAATACAGCGTCTGTTGCGGGCATCTTCGGCGCTCCGAAACTCGCTGTGTATGTCGCGACGAAATTCGCTGTGCGCGGTTTGACGGAAGCGCTCGATGCGGAATTCTCGCGCTACGGCGTGAGTGTTGCGAGCTTGATGCCCTGGTTCATCGACACCGCGATCCTCGGAAATTTTGCCGAAGAAGGTTCGAACCGCACCCTCAAAGACTCGCTCACAGAAAACAAGACGCCGATCTACCCCGTCAGCATGGCCGCTGAGCGCGCGTGGGACGCCGCGCATGGAAAAGACTTGCACTACATGGTCGGCAAAGAAGCAGAGCGCGCACGCTTCGCGGCGCGCTTCTTCCCGAACGCGATGCGCAAGCGATTGCGCAATTTCATTCCCGACGAATGAGCCAACAAAAACCCCGGCGTCTCCGCCGGGGTTTTCTTTTGAGCGTTGAGACTCGGATCAGGTCGCCGCGTTCACGACCAGATGGTTGGCGGCTTCCGTGTCCGCTGGCGCATCCGTCACGGGCGCTGCTTCGGCCGGCGCATCCGTGATACTTTCGGTCGTCGCCGCATCCGTCACCGCGTCGATTTCAGCGCCTTCCGGCGCCAGATCGTCAGCAGCCGTCGAGCGGCGCACGCCTGTGCCACGGCGGCGGGCCAGGGCTTCCTGGTAGTACGCACGCTCGGAGCGGTTCGGGAAACGGTAGAACACGTGGCTGCCGACGTTGACCGTCTCAACCAGGCCCGAATTCCAAACCGGGTTCACAGCGTGCGTGTGATAGTGCGTGGCGCCCTGCGTGATCGGGCGGGTATAGCCGAGCATCACGGCGGTCGCGACCCGCTGGGCGCGGTCCCAGGCGCGGCCACGCGGGCGTTGGCCCAGCGAGCCATCGCAGGTGAAAGTGAACTGGCAGCCGGTCGAACGGTGCGAGCCTTGGAAGACCACGCCGCATATCGAGTTCGGGTAAGCGTTCGAGCGCACCCGGTTCATGATCACTTCGGCGACCGCGACTTGGCCGCGCTGGGTCTCGCCACGGGCTTCGTAATAGATCGCCTGGCTCAAGCAGGCGTGCTGGCGGGCGTCGATTTGCGGCTCGGCCGGCGCGCTCTGCTCGGGTTGGCTGGCCGACGACGGGCCACGCAGCACGGCTTGCACCATCATCGCGCGCGCATCGGCGCTTTCGAACAGAGTCGCACTGCCACGGGCGCGCAAACCATCGTTGGTGCGGAAGGATGTCAGCTCGACGCGCGCATTCGGCTCAGTCGAGGCCAATTGCTGCTGCAGCTCAGCTTGGAACGCGGTGGACGTGGCTGCCCATTCAGCGCCATCGCGCTGTTCGGCGGCGCGGTGCGCGATCAACGGCATCGCAACCGCAGCGGCTGCAAGGCACATGATCGTGGCCGCGCCCTGGCGCACGGCCAGGGGATTACGCTCGATCTCCACCATCACTTGGGTCCGAATCTCACCCGCAAAGATAGCCAGTCGACGCCAGAACAACGATAAATGCATTAAGCCCCGCTTAACGCTGTGCAGATTTGGCACAAGTAACCGCCAGATAATCTGCAACAGACCATACCATTTCGCCTCGGCAATGTTTTGCTCGAGGGCCTGCGGGGCATACAGGACCTGCGCCCTGGGGGCGATTGTCTTTTTGTTCATGGTCCAGGTTCCCGCGAGTTCTAGGTGGCTTGAGCGTCCCGGTGCGGCCCGGAGGTCACGCCGAGAAAGCCCAAACCGTCCAAAGTCTTGCGAGGCCCGTGCCAGTTCACCGAACAGGCGAAATCGGCCGCGACCGCCGGTCGCGCCCGTGGCAGGTGATTTCCGTAACGTCAGATGCGGTTGCGGGCGCCCGTTAGCGCTTTCCGCCGAGGGCGGCTTGGGCCGCAGCCAGACGTGCAATCGGCACGCGGTACGGCGAGCAAGAGACGTAATCGAGGCCAGCGCGTTCGAAGAACGCCACCGACGCAGGGTCGCCGCCGTGTTCACCGCAGACGCCAAGTTTCAGCCCCTGACGAACCGCCCGCCCCCGTTCGCAGGCGAGCCCGACGAGTTCGCCCACGCCATCAGCGTCGACGGTAACGAACGGATCCGTCGCCAACACCCCGCGGTCGACATAGGTTCCAAGGAACTTGCCGGCGTCGTCGCGGGAGAGGCCCATCGTGGTCTGCGTGAGGTCGTTGGTGCCGAAGGAGAAGAACTCGGCCGCCTCTGCGATCTCGCCCGCTTTGAGCGCCGCGCGCGGCAGCTCGATCATGGTGCCGACCAGATACTCGACGCGACGGCCGCGCTTGGCGAACACTTCTTCAGCGATCGCGTCGACGCGCGCCTTCAGCAGCTCAAATTCCTTCTTCGCGATCACGAACGGGATCATGATTTCCGGAATGGGCGCGGCCCCCTGCTCGGCCACGTCGCACGCGGCTTCGAACACGGCGCGCGATTGCATGTCGTAGATTTCCGGGAAGACGATCGCCAAACGGCAGCCGCGGAAACCGAGCATCGGATTGCTCTCGGCCAGATCCTTCGAGCGCGCCAGCAACGCCTTTGCATCGAGTCCCGTCGCCTTCGCGACATCGGCGCAATCTTCTTCGGTGTGCGGCAAGAATTCGTGCAGCGGCGGATCGAGATAGCGGATCGTCACCGGGCGCGCGCCCATCGCTTCAAAGATCGCGACGAAATCCGCGCGCTGGTGCGGGAAGAGTTTATCCAGCGCCGCCACGCGCGCGCTTTGCTTCTCGGCCAAGATCATCTCGCGCACGGCGGCGATGCGTTCAGCGTCGAAGAACATGTGCTCGGTGCGGCAAAGGCCAATGCCTTCAGCGCCATACTTCACCGCCGTCGCCGCATCCGCTGGCGTCTCAGCATTCGCCCGCACTTTCATGCGCCGCGCTTTGTCGGCCCAACCCATCAGCGTGCCGAAATCGCCGGTCAATTCCGGCTGCACCATTTCAGCGGCGCCGAGCAACACTTCGCCCGACGAACCATCAACGGTGATGACATCGCCCTTCTTGATCACGCGGCCCAGCGCACGGAATTCGCCGAGCTTCATATCGATGCGCACATCGCCCGCACCCGACACACAAGGCCGCCCCATGCCGCGTGCGACTACGGCTGCGTGGCTCGTCATGCCGCCGCGCGCAGTCACGATCGCTTTCGAGGCGTGCATGCCGTGAATGTCTTCCGGGCTCGTCTCGTCGCGCACCAGGATCACGTCCACGCCGTCGGCCGCGAGCTTTTCAGCTTCATCCGCATCGAACACGACTTTGCCGACGGCCGCGCCAGGCGAGGCTGGCAAGCCTTTGCAGATGATGTCCCGCTTGTAGCCCGCCGCGATCGTTGGGTGCAGTAGCTGATCAAGCGCCGCCGCATCGACGCGCAACACCGCTTCGTCCTGCGTGATCAAACCTTCCGCCGCCATATCGACCGCGATCTTCAGCGCCGCTTTCGCCGTGCGCTTCCCGTTCCGCGTTTGCAGCATATAGAGCTTGCCGCGTTCGACGGTGAACTCCAGATCCTGCATGTCGCGATAATGCGCCTCTAACTTTTGATAGACGCGCACCAGCTCCGCATAGACCTCGGGCATCGCCTCTTCGAGCGATTCACCGGGCTCTTTCATCTCCAAGCGCGATGCCTTCGTCAGCGCTTTGGGCGTGCGGATGCCGGCGACGACATCTTCGCCTTGCGCGTTGATGAGGAATTCGCCGTAGAATTTCTTGTCGCCGGTGGATGGGTCGCGCGTGAAAGCAACGCCGGTGGCCGAGGTCTCGCCCATATTGCCGAACACCATCGCTTGCACGTTCACAGCCGTGCCCCAGCTTTCGGGGATGTTGTTGTGCTTGCGATAGAAGATCGCGCGATCGTTCATCCAGCTTGAGAACACGGCGCCGACGGCGCCCCAGAGCTGCTCCTTAGGATCGTTCGGGAACGGCTTGCCCAACTCGCGCTCCACGGCGCGCTTGTATTCGGCGACGACGATCTTCCAATCATCGGCCGTCAATTCCGTGTCGGCGCGATAATCGTTGGTGTCTTTGTGCGAGCCGAGGATTTCCTCGAACACGCCATGCTCCAATTCGAGCACAACGTCGGAATACATCTGAATGAAGCGGCGATAGCTGTCGTACGCGAAGCGCGCATCGCCCGAGAGCTTGGCCAGCCCCTCGACCGTCTCATCGTTGAGGCCGAGGTTCAGCACCGTATCCATCATGCCCGGCATCGACGCGCGTGCGCCCGAGCGCACGGAAACGAGCAGCGGGTTGGCCGGATTGCCAAACGCCTTGCCGGTCTTCTTCTCAAGCGCCGCCAAAGCCGCATCGACTTGACCGCTAAGTTCCGGCGGATAGGCGCGATTGTTGGCGTAGAACGCGTTGCAGACTTCGGTCGTCAGCGTAAAGCCAGGCGGCACCGGCAGATCGAGCCGCGCCATTTCCGCGAGATTGGCGCCTTTGCCGCCGAGCAGCGATTTCAGCGACGCATCGCCCCCGCTCTCACCGCCGCCAAACCCGTAAACCCATTGCTTTGCCGACATTCGCTCGCCCGTTCTTCATGCTCCCCCGTTCACGGGGGAGCTGTAAGCGCGCAAAGCGCGATGACTGAGGGGGCTTGTGCAGCATCAGGCGCACTTCCCCCAGCTCGCTTTGCTCGCCACCTCCCCCGCTTGCGGGGGAGGAAACTAGCCTTCGATCTTGGAGAAATCCGCGACCGCAGACAGCGCCTCACGTAAACGCGAGAGCAGCAAAAGTCTATTGCGGCGCAGCATGGCGTCTTCGGCGTTGACCAAGACTTTTTCGAAGAATTCGTCCACTGGCGCGCGAAGACCTGCGAGCGCCTTCATCGCGGACGCGAAGTCTTCCTTTTCCACCGCCGACCGCGCGGTCGGCACTGCGCTTTCGAGTGCTGCGTGCAGCGCCTTTTCGGCGGGCTCGGCGAGCTTGGAGGCATCGACTTGGCCCTGGGCCTCGTCCGCGCTCCACTTCCCCTTCTTCTCCTCCGCCGCGAGGATATTGGCCGCGCGCTTATAGCCCGCGAGCAAGTTCGCGCCGTCTTCCGTTTTCAGGAACGCATCGAGGGCTTCGACACGCGCAACGATGCGGACGAGGTCGTCATCGCCAAGCGCGAACACAGCGTCGACGAGATCGTGACGCTTGCCTTGATCACGGAGCTGCACTTTGAGGCGATCGGCTAGGAAGGCGAGCAGATCGGGCGCGGCGTCACGCGAGAACGATCCTTGTAGCCGCCCGCCATGCTCAACTGCTCGATGATTCCAAAGCGCGAATCCAAGCTTGCCAGACTGCCCGATGTTATCTGCACTCATGTCGTCAGGTAGGCGCCCATATCGAGCAGCGCCGTGATGGCCGTCTGGGAACGCTTTGCCGTCCAGTGTGTGATATGAGTTGAACTCAATGCGCAAGCCGCGTTCGAGCACGATCCGTATCACACCGAGCGCGGCGCGACGCAGCGCATATGGGTCTGAGGAGCCCGTCGGCTTTTCATCGATCGCCCAAAATCCCGCCAGCGTATCCAGCTTATCCGACAGCGCGAGCGTTAGGGCGACTTTATCTTCCGGCACGCGATCGTTGGGCCCGAGCGGGCGGTAGTGATCTTCGATTGCGGCGGCGATCGAGGCATTGGCGCCCTTCTCCAGCGCGTAGAGTTGGCGGCCGACTTGCCCCTGCAGCTCCGGAAATTCGCCAACCGTCTCCGTCACCAAATCCATCTTGGCGAGTTCGGCGGCGCGCTGCACAGATTCCACATCCGCGCCCGTCGCCGCGCACAATTCCGCAGCCAGCGCCTTCACGCGCTCGACCTTGTCCCAGACCGAACCAAGCTTCTGGTGGAAGACGATCTTCTTCAGCTTATCGCGTCGCTCATCGGTGTAGAGCGGCGTTTTCTTGTCCGTAACCCAGAAGAAGCGCGCATCGTTCAGGCGCGCCGACAGCACGCGCGCATTGCCCGCCGCGATCGCCTTGCCGCCATCCTTCGCTTCGACGTTCGCCACCGTGATGAAATGCGGCGCGAGCTTGCCGCTTTTCGGATCGCGCACCGCGAAATATTTTTGGTGCGTGCGCATCGAGAGCCGGATCACTTCGCCCGGCAGATCGAGAAACGCTGGGTCCATGTCGCCCCGTAGCGTCACCGGCCATTCGACCAGCCCGCACACTTCTTCGAGCAGGCCGATATCCTCGACCAGTTCGAGCTTTTTGTCGGCGCAAAGCTTCTTCGCTTGCTCCAAAATGATCGCCTTGCGCTCTTCGCGATCGATCAACACCTTCGCGTCGCGGAGCTTGGCGGCATAATCGGCAAAGTCGCGCGGCTTGATCGCGCCCGGCCCAAGAAAGCGATGGCCGAACGTCTCAGGCTTTGCGCCCACGCCTTCGATCTCGATCTTCACCGGCGCGCCATCGAACAGGCACAGCACGTTGTGCAGCGGCCGCACCCATTGCAGATCGCTTGACGCCGAACGCATCGATTTCGGCCACGGAAACGCGCGCACGATCTCGGGCGTGATCTCCTGCACGATCGTCGCCGTCGCGCGGCCCGCGCGTTCAATCTTCGCGACGTAAAACGCGCCCTTCTTATCCTCGACCACTTGCGCTTGATCGATAGAGCTAAGTCCCGCGCTCTTCAAAAAGCCCTGGATCGCCTGACCCGGCGCGCCCACGCGCGGGCCTTTCTTTTCTTCGTTCACATCCGCGGCTTTCGCGGGCAGATCCTCGATCACGAGCCCCAAGCGTCGCGGCGAAGAAAACGTCTTGATCGCCTTGGGTTCAAGCCCGGCCGCTTTCAGCTTCTCACCAAAAGCCCGCGCCAAATCCTCCTCCGCGCGCTTTTGCATACGCGCAGGAATTTCCTCGGAGAACAGCTCAAGAAGAAGTTGGGGCATTAGCTTTGGCTCTCCGCCCAAGCGCTCGCGCAGCCCTTCGCCAAATCGCGCACGCGGGCGATGAAGCTTTGCCGCTCGGTGGGCGAAACCACGCCGCGCGCGTCGAGCAGATTGAAGAGGTGCGAGGCTTTCAGCGTGTAGTCGAACGCCGGCAGCACGGCGCCGGCCTCCAGCAAGCGCTTCGCCGTCGCTTCCGCATCGGCGAACCAACGCAGATTCTGCTCAGCATCGCTCAGTTCAAAATTAAAGCGCGATTGCTGCTTCTCGTTTTCCAGAAACACATCGCCGTAGGTCAGCGGTGTCGCACTATCGGGATCGTTGAACGGCAAATCATAAACGCGATCCACGCCGAACACGTACATCGCCAAGCGCTCAAGCCCGTAGGTGAGCTCGCCGCTCACCGGGCGCACATCCAAGCCGCCGACTTGTTGGAAGTAGGTGTATTGCGACACTTCCATCCCGTCGCACCACACTTCCCAACCCAAACCCCACGCGCCGACAGTCGGGTTTTCCCAATCGTCCTCGACGAAGCGAATGTCGTGCAGCAGCGGATCGATGCCGATGCGCTGAAGCGAGTTGAGATAGAGATCCTGCAGGTTCGGCGGGTTCGGCTTCAGGATCACCTGGAACTGATAATAGTGCTGCAACCGGTTCGGGTTCTCGCCATAACGCCCGTCCTTCGGCCGCCGCGACGGCTGCACATAGGCCGCGCGCCACGGCTTCGGGCCTAACGCCCGCAGCGTCGTCGCAGGGTGCAGCGTGCCGGCGCCCACCTGCTCGTCATAGGGCTGCAGGATCGCGCAACCCTGCTCAGCCCAGTAATTCTGGAGCGTCAGGATCACATCCTGGAAACAGCGGGGCGGGCGGTGCGACATGGGGGCAGACGGGTAAAGCCGCCCGTCCCCTTGTTCAAGTGGCGCTTACTCCGCGGCCTGTGCGACATCCTCAGCGCTGAAGATGTGCTCGATCGGCAGGCCGAACAGCGCAGCGATCTTAAACGCCAGCGGCAGCGAAGGATCGTATTTGCCCGTCTCGATCGCATTCACGCTCTGGCGTGACACGTCGAGCTTGTCAGCCAAATCGGCCTGGCTCCAATTGCGCTCCGCGCGCAGCACTTTGAGGCGGTTTCTCATTTGTAGCGCAGCCGCACGACGCACAGCGCCACGCCCCACGCGAAGATCAGCACCGGCAGCACCCAGATGAGCGGCAAATGCGGGAAGCCGGCCCATTCCTCCAGAAAGCCGTAGGTAAACGAGCCGAATCCAGTGACGCCCGCGGCGATCGCAACCGCCTCGCCCTGCACCTGGCGATGGAATTCATCCATGCCCTTCAGGAAGACGAGATAGGCGCGCAGCATCAGCAACGCCGGCAAAATAGGCAGCAACGCGATCACGATCACGGCCCAGTGCGGCAAATCCTGTTTGATCGCCAGAACACCGCCGAACACGACCGCCGTATAAAGCAGGCTGGCGAGGATCATGTCGCGCGAATAGCGCTTGGCCGCGCGGGCCTGCGTGGAGCTTTGCTCAGACATCGCCCGCCCTCAGCCCTCAAACCAGCCAAGCGCCACAGCGATCGCCACCGCCACAGCGACAATCACACCCCAATTCCATCCTCGACGCTCAGTCATGTCCAACTCCATCAAGCGACCTTGTCTCGATGACAAGGATACTTGTCCAGACGGCATTTCATGTCAAGCGTCCTTTGCAAAAATGTGAGTGTCCTTGACGTTTGCGCTTTAGCCGGAATCCGCTTCATGCTCCGGGCATGGCGATTTGTGGGATCGACGAAGCGGGGCGCGGGCCCTGGGCCGGGCCAGTGGTGGCCGCGGCCGTGATCCTGCCCGCCAAGAAGCGTCCGAAGGGTTTGGCGGATTCTAAGCAGCTGACGGGCGAGGCGCGTGAAGAATTGGCGCAGGCCATCCGCGCCTGCGCGGCCGTTGGCGTCGGTATGGCTTCGCCAGACGAGATCGATCGGATCAACATCCTCCAGGCCACATTCCTGGCCATGCGCCGCGCCTTTGACGCCCTGCCCGAACGCCCGGTCGCGGCTTTGATCGACGGCAACGCAGCTCCCGACCTGCCCTGCGCCATCGAGATGATCATCGACGGCGATGCTTACGTCGCCTCGATCTCGGCCGCCTCGATCATCGCCAAGGTCGAGCGCGACCGCATGATGGTCGATTTCTGCGCCCAATATCCCGGCTATTCCTTCGCCAAGCACAAAGGCTACGGCACGCCAGAGCACCAAAAGGCGCTGGCCGAACTCGGCCCCTGCGCCATCCACCGCCGCAGCTTCAAGCCCGTCCGGCTCGCGTCCGGACTCGCCGCTTAGTCGCGCTACGGTTTACTTCGGAGCCGCGCTCTCCCATCTTCGCGGGCATGTCACAATCGACCGCCGCCGAGCGTCAAGGCGATCTGCCTACCGGAACCATTTGGATCATCTGCATCGCAGCTTACGCCGCCATCATGGTGACGGCGGCGTTCGCGCAGGACTTCCTGCAAGGCCCCGGCCGTAATTGGGAGCTCGGCCCGCTCGAGACCGGCCAGAACATCCTGCTGCTTGCCGCACTGATCATCATGATCCAGGTCACGCTGCGCGCCGAAGAAAAGCTGCTGCGCTGGTGGATGATCTTCGTGTCGCTGGGCACGCTCTTCCTGCTCGGCGAGGAAGGGAGTTGGGGGCAGCACTATTTCAATTGGGAAACCGGCGGCTGGTTTGCGCAAGTCAACGACCAGGGAGAAACCAATTTCCACAACACCGAAGGCGGCTGGCTCGACCAAAAGCCGCGCGCCATCCTGCAGCTCGGCATGATCCTGGGCGCGATCGCGCACCCGCTGGTCAAGAAATTCCGCAACGGACGCGGCCTTTTCGACAATCCGTGGTGGCTCGCGCCAACCTTCGCCAGCATGCCGCCTGTCGTCATCTCGATCCTCGCGGGCCTGCCCAAGGCGATCGACAAGCTCGCCATCCTGCCGTTCGAACTTCAGTATACGCGCGTCAGCGAGATCGAAGAGCTCTTCATGTACGCGTTCTTCGTGACTTACGCGCTGTCGCTCAGTGGTCGCCTCGTCTACCGGAAGGCCCAAGCGACAGTGTCAAGCTGAGAAAGCATGGTTAACGGCCACGCGGACTCTTGATTCCTGATTCGCGTCAAGCTTGAATCGATCCCCTCACGGGGGATCAATGTCAGCGCGCCAACTTAAAGACCGGATCATCGAAGGCGATTGCGTCGAGGCGATGCGCAAATTGCCGAAGGGCTGCGCCGACCTCGTCTTCGCCGATCCGCCCTACAACATGCAGCTCGGCGGCGCGCTTACCCGCCCGGACCAGTCGAACGTCGATGGCGTCGACGACGATTGGGACAAATTCGCCGACTTCAAATCCTATGACGATTTCACCCGCGCCTGGCTCACGGAGGCCCGCCGCTGCCTGAAGGATGACGGCGGCATCTGGGTGATCGGCGCCTATCACAACATTTTCCGCGTCGGCGCGATCATGCAGGATCTCGGCTTCTGGATTTTGAACGACATCGTCTGGCGTAAGACCAACCCGATGCCGAATTTCAAAGGCACGCGCTTCACCAACGCGCACGAGACCCTGATCTGGGCCGCCAAGTCGAAGGACGCGAAATACACCTTCCACTATGACGCGCTGAAAATGCTCAACGACGATCTGCAAATGCGCTCCGATTGGACGCTGCCGCTCTGCACCGGCGGCGAGCGCTTGAAAGATCGCGAAGGCCGCAAACTGCATTCGACGCAAAAGCCGGAAGCGCTGCTGCATCGCGTCGTGCTCGCCACCTCGCGCCCCGGCGAGACCATTCTCGACCCCTTCTTCGGCACCGGCACCACGGGTGCGGCCGCCAAGCGCTTGGGCCGTCACTACATCGGCATTGAGCGCGATGAGAATTACATCGCCGGCGCCAAGGCGCGCTTAAAGAAAATCACACCAGCAGCGCCGGAAGATCTGGCCGTCACTCGCTCGAAGAAAGAGGAGCCGCGCGTGCCGTTTGGACAAGTGATCGAAGCCGGCCACATCCATCCGGGCGATTGGCTTGTGGCGCCCAACGGCAAACGCGCCCGCGTGCGCGCTGACGGCTCGTTAGCTTACGGCGATGTCACGGGCTCGATCCATCGTGTCGGCGCCGTCGTTTCCGATGCGCCGGCCTGCAATGGCTGGACCTTCTGGAGCTTGGAGACCAAGCAAGGCCCCAAGAGCATCGACCTCTTCCGCCTCGAAATTCGCCGCGAAATGGCGATGAGCATGGGCGCCTAGCGTCGCGCGTTGCCGTCCACGGAAATGACATCCGGCAGGTCGTCGCGCTGAAGTGGCGACCCATCGCATTGGCTGCAAACGGCCACATCCATTTCGCATCGTCATTGCATCTACGTCCCGCAGGTTTGGAAAAACTACGGGAGTAAAGTCATGAAGCGTATGTTCTTGATCGCGGCCGCGCTGATCATCGCGACGCCGCTGTCCGCGCACGCGCAAGAGCGCATGAGCGATGCACGTTATCTGGCCGCCAATCGCTGCCTTGCTTACGCTGAACTCGATCAATTGCAGGCCGACGGCGCCAATTTCTCGGCGTTGCGCGATGCCGCCGACGCTGGCGGGCGTCTCGGTTCGGTGCGCGCGGAAGCACGCACCCAAGCGCGCGACATCCGCGCGCGCGCGAACGGCGCAAACGTCGACGAATTGCGTGAACGGCGCGACGAAACGTGCGCGAGCTTTGTTCAGCACGGCCTCGTGCAGCTGAACGACGCCAGCGCTTCGTAAGCACGAGCGCCATTCGCAACTCAGAACGACGTGAGACGGCGCGTATCTGCGCGCCGTCGATCGCACCCGCACGCACACTGATCGACGCGCGCGTGCCACGACAAAACCAATCGCTTCTACTCTACAGGCTGAACCAAGGAGCCCACCGATGATGCGTGCATTCATTTGCGCCAGCGCAATCGCCGCCATGTCTTTCGCCGCGCCAGCAGGGGCGCAAACCCAAACGTTGATGACCGACACCCAGTTCATCAACGCCTCCGTCTGCATCGCGTACGCTCAACATCGCGCGCTGGCCGATGACGCGCCAAACGTCGAAGCATTGCGTGAACTCGTGTCCGACCAGGGTCGCCGCGTCACGCCGCCGGCCGCCGCGCGCGCCGAGACGCGCAAGCGCGCCATCCGCCGCGCCGACGCCGACACCCCAGAGCAAATCGCGGAACTCCGCGCCAATCGCGATCGGGCCTGCTCGGGCTTCGTCGCCACCGGCTTGGTGCAAGCCGCGAACACGCCGACGCCGTAAGGCTTCGCACAAAACAGGTGCGGGAGCGCGGCCATGATCGCCTCCCGCGTCTAAATTGTTGACGCGGCCAAGCGCGGGCCTAATGGTCCGCGCTTAATGGCTGAGAAGCACGACATTCACGCCGTCGAGGCGGCGCTGGCGAAGGCTGAGCTGATGGCGGCGCTGAGCGACGCCACGCGCTCTAAGCTCGCCAAGCAAGGCCAGCCGATCGTGGTGGAGTCCGGCAAGCTCCTCTTCGCCAAAGGCGACAAGGGCGACGCGCTTTACGTGTTGCTCGAAGGCGAGATCGAAGTCCGCACCTCGACAGAGGCCGGCAAGGACGTGCGCATCGCTTCGCTGAAGCCATATGCACTGATCGGCGAAATGGCCGTGCTCGACGGCGGCGTGCGGTCGGCGGACATCGCCGCCATCCGCAAGTCGCGTCTGCTCCGCATCGGACGCGACCAAGCCATCGCCGCGCTCGAGTCTGAGCCGAAAGCATTGCTCAAGCTCATCGCCGAGCTCAGCAAGCGTCTGCGCCACGCGGACGCTGCACTTGAAGACGCGCACACGCTCGACCTCGGCGGACGCCTTGCGCTGCGCCTGCTCGAAGAAGCGGGCGACGGCCCCACCGTCACGCTGACGCAAACCGAAATCGCGCGCCGCATCGGCGCCAGCCGCGAAAAGGTGAACCGCAAGCTGCACGAATGGGTCGACGAAGGCTGGATCAATATGGGCCGCGCCGGCATCAAACTCGTCGCGCGCGACAAGTTAAAAGCGCTAATCCAAGAATCGCGGGCGACTTAAACTCGGACCGCCGGCTTCCAGCTGGCGTCACTTGTGTCCACCGTCACAGCAGTCAGCGCACGCCGCCGCTACAACATCCTCACTGATCACCCGCAGCGCCTTTCCTTCCTGGGCGCGCCGGGCCAGATGGATCGCTGCGAGAGCCAAGCGCGGCGATCACCAACAGCAAGGACGCGGAGACGCCCCCCTCCGCGTCCTTCGCTTGTTCAGGCTTTGCCGCTCGCCGCAGCGAGCCGCGTCAGACTCTCGGGCGACCATTGTTTGGGCGTGTCGTAATAAATCTCGAACGCAGGAACATCTTCCGGCAGCTTCACCCACGGCGCTTTGCTGCGTGTGAAAATGTGAGCGTCCGGCTTGATCGCATGCGGCGCATCCAACGTCGCAACGCGCACGAAGCGCATCCAAGTGCGCCGCCCGTAATTGCTCCACAGCGCGACTTCGCACTTGGGGCAGCGATGCACTTCGTGGCCACGCCCACTCGGGCTCGGCATGTCGATGACGACCGGCTCGCCGGAAAGTATTTCAATTCGCGACGTCTCAATCATCGCGTTGATCGCGAACGCGCCGCCGGTTTGCTTCTGGCAATCCAGGCAATGGCAGCAATTGGTGAACATCGGTCGCGATGTCAGCCGATAACGCACCGCGCCGCATGAGCAGCCGCCTTCGAAGGTTTCACTCATTGTCGCTTTTCCAAAGCATCAGCGATGCGCTCAAGCGCTGCTGTCTGACGCTTCTGCAATTCGGTATGGCTACGCCAAAACTTTATCGTCCGCCAAACAAGGACGACGATGAGCCCGCCAAGAACAACGAGGGGCGCCAACGCTATCACCCAGTCTGAAACGGTAGGATCAGGATTCATTGTCTCCCCACTAAAGCCGCCTTCTTGAACACGGTGGGCAGCGCGCGCGCATCGCCCCACCATCCTTCGCCCTTCGGCGCGGCGTCCGCCACATAAACCTCAAGCGTCAGCGCGAAATGCGTGAACACGTGGCGCACCGCGCCCGCCTCACGCCATTTCGCTTTCGCTGGCGCGTGCTTCAGTGCTTCCGCGCGCGTCCAGGCTTCGCTGCGCCATTCTGTCGTCGGCAGCGCCGCCATGCCGCCGAGCAAACCTTTGTCCGGCCGCCGCACCAACCAGATCGCGCTATCGCGCTCCGCACGAAACGCCACACCAAACCGCTCCGGCCGCTCCGCTTTTGCAATCTTGCGCGGATACGTCTCCGGCGCGCCGCTCGCATACGCCGCGCAGTCATCGATCCACGGACACGCCTTGCACTTGGGCGATTTCGGCGTGCACACGGTCGCGCCCAAATCCATCAGCGCCTGCGCCCAATCGCCTGGGCGATCGTCGGCGATCAAAGCTCCGGCCTTCGCCTTCAGTTCAGCCTTGGCGCCCGGCAACGGCGCTTCCACGGCATAGAGGCGCGCCATGACGCGCTCGACATTGCCATCGACCACGTTGGTCGCCTCGCCATAGGCAATCGCTGCAATCGCCGCCGCCGTGTACGGCCCCACGCCAGGCAGTTCGCGCCAGCCCACCTCATCTGGCGGAAAACCCCCGGCCGCCAACGCCTGCGCCGCCGCGTGGAGATTTCGCGCCCGCGAATAATAGCCAAGCCCCGCCCACGCCTCGAGCACATCGTCCCTGGGCGCCGCCGCCAGAGACTCAACATCCGGCCAAGCGGCGAGGAATTTCGCGAAATAGGGCCCGACGGCAGCCACCGTCGTCTGCTGCAGCATGATCTCAGAGAGCCACACCCGGTAAGGATCGGGTTTTCCGCTGCGCAGCCGCCAGGGCAGGTCGCGACCGTTGCGGTCGTACCATTTCAGCAACGATTTCCGCAACTTATCCCGAGTCGCGATGGCCTTATCCCCAGGCCTAGGTCGTTTGTGAGCAAGCGCGGGCATCGAGCGTCTTTACCCTTTGTTCATGGCTTTACGATTCGCTCAACAGCCCATGTCCCTGCGCGACCGCTTCCGCCCGGCCAAGGACTCTTTCTATGGCCCCGCCACTGACGCCCTGAATGAGGGCCGCGCGGCGCGTGAACTTTCGGCCAAGCGCGGCAAAGCCGTCATCGCGCCCCCGCCTAACGCAGGCAAGGCCATGACAGCCGTCGTCCGCCCCCTTCTGAAAGGCACGGGCCTTGGCATCAACGAACTCAAGCGCAATTGGACCGAGATCGCCGGCGACAGCTTTGCCCGCGCCGCCCCGGAGCGCCTCGTGGCCGGCGTGCTGACCCTCAAAGTTCCCGGCGCGCTTGCCCCATTCCTACAGCAGCAGACGCCCCTTCTGCTCGAACGGCTAAAAACAGCCGGCGCGAAGATCAAATCCATCAAGATCGAGCAACGCACCGCCGCGCCCCCCAAGCAAACCAACGTCGCCCCGCTCAAGCGTGCGCTTTCCCCGGCCGAGGAGGCCGCACTGGCGCAAGCGCTTGACCCTGTGGCCGACCCTGGCCTGAAATCGGCGCTGATGCGGCTTGGGCGCGCGGTCAAGCAGGGTTGAGTTTCCCTTCCCGGCAAAAGACTCTATGCCTCCCGGCCACATCTGGAGGTTTCGTATGATCGTTTTGGGCCGTCGTGGTTTGCTTCTTGGCGCGAGCGCATTGGCGCTGGCGGGTACGCTGGCTGCGTGCAACGGCAGCGGCGGCGGCACGGCCGTGAGCGCGGACGACATCGTCCTTGGCGCCGAAGACGCGCCGGTCACCCTGATCGAATACGCTTCGGCCACCTGCGGCCATTGCGCGACCTTCCACGAAACCGTGTGGGACCAACTGAAGACGACCTACATCGACACCGGCAAAGTTCGCTTCATCTTCCGCGAATTCCCAACGCCGCCGGCAGCGGTCGCGGTCGCCGGCTTCCAACTCGCCCGTTGCGGCGGCGCTTCGAACGAGCAATATTTCGCGCGCCTCGGCGAAATCTTCCGTCAGCAACAAGCGATCTTCGCATCGGGCTCGATGGAAGGCATCCGCGCCAAGTTCATTGAGATCGGCGGCGCCGCCGGCCTATCGGCCGAGCAGGTCAACGAATGCATCGCCGATCCGGAAGGCGGCGAGCGCGCCACGCGCATTATCGAAGAATCCCGCGCCTTCAACGTCACGGGCACGCCCACCCTCATTCTCAACGGCCGCAAAGTCGAGGAACCCGACGCGCAAACCTGGGAAGGTCTGTCGCGCATCCTCGAGGCTGCCCTGGCCGCCTAACGGAGCGGGCGCAGCCACGTGCAGATCACCGAGCTGCGCCTCCACGGCTTCAAAAGCTTCGTCGATCCCGCACGCGCGCCGATTGAGAACGGCCTCACGGGCGTCGTTGGCCCGAACGGCTGCGGCAAATCCAATTTGTTGGAAGCGGTGCGTTGGGTGATGGGCGCGACCAGCGCCAAATCCATGCGTGCGTCCGACATGGAAGACGTGATCTTCGCCGGCAGCGCGGGACGCCCTGCGCGCGAGTTCGCCGAGGTCACTCTCGTACTCTCCAACGCACGCGGCCGCGCGCCGGCGCCGTTTCATAAGGAAGACACGCTCGAAGTCTCACGCCGCATTCGTCGCGGCCTCGGCTCGACCTATCGCATCAACGGCAAGGAAGTGCGCGCCAAGGACGTGCAGCTTCTCTTTGCTGACGCCGCGACCGGCGCGAACTCACCCGCGTTGGTGCGCCAAGGCCAGATCAGCGAACTCATCGGCGCCAAGCCGCAAAACCGTCGCCGCATCCTCGAAGACGCCGCCGGTATCGCGGGCCTGCACGCACGCCGCCACGAAGCCGATCTCAAACTTAAAGCTGCCGAGACCAATCTCACGCGCTTGGATGAAGTGCTCGGCGAAATCGAAGCGCAAGCCGCGAGCTTGAAGAAACAAGCGCGCCAAGCCGAACGCTACAAGGGCCTCGCACAAACATTGCGCGAAACCGAAGCGCTATTGCTGCATCGCCGCTGGAGCGAAGCGCGCGAACGTCACGCCGAAGCGCAAGGCTTCCTCCGCGAGGCCGAGCGCGCCGTCGCCCAAGCCGCCGCTGACGCAAGTGCGGCTGAACGCGCAGCGGAAGAGGCGCGCGATGCACTCGCGCCGTTGCGCGAGGAAGAAGTGATCGCCGCCGCCGTGCTGCGCCGCCTCGAAGGCGTGCGCGTCGGCCTCGAACGCGATGTCGCCGAAGCCGATGCCGTGATTGCGCGTTGCGATGAAGATGCGAGCCGCGCACGCGGCGAAGCCGAACGCCTCGAAGCGCTGAAAGTCGATTCCGCGCAATCGCTGGCGCGGCTCGAGACGGAGGCCGAAGCGCTCGGCTCTGGCGATGACGCCGAAGCGCAAGCCATTTTGAACCGCGCACAAGACGCCGAAGCCGCCACCGCCAAAGCGCGCGCGGAAGCCGAATCCAAACTCGAAGCCATCGCATCGGAAGCCGCCGCCAAGCGCGCCCGCGCGCAAGCGCTCGCTGACGCCGCCAACGCCGCCCGCGCCCGCGCGCAGCGCGCCGAAGAGCGCAAGCGCGCGCTCGACGCCCAAATCGCAGCGCTCCCCGCCACCGCCGACATCGACGCGCGCATCGCCGCTGCCACAGCCAAGGCCGAAGCCGCACGCGCCGAACACGCCAAGCTCCGCACCGAACTCAGCGAAGCCGAAGCCGCGCTGAAAAAAGCCGAGAGCGCCGACGAGGCTGCGTGGGCAGCCTATCGCCCCGCCGAAAGCGCGCTGCGCGAACTCGAAGCGGAAGTCCGCGCGCTTGATAAGCTCGCCCCACCCGAAAACGCGAAATTCCCGCCGGTTCTCGCCTCGATCGATGTCGAGCCCGGCTTTGAGCGCGCGCTCGCCGCAGCGCTCGGCGACGATCTCGATGTCTCCACGCATGCCGAAGCGCCCGCGCATTGGGGCGGCGCCGACGTGCCGACGCCCAATCTGCCGCCGGCTGCGCAATCGCTCGCGCGCTTCGTCAAAGCCCCGCCCGCACTCGCCGCGCGCTTAGCGCTCATCGGCGTCGTCGACGCGAAAGACGGCGCGAAACTCGCCAAGCTCCTCACGCCCGGCGCACGACTCGTCTCACGCGAAGGCGATCTCTGGCGCTGGGACGGTCTCGTCCGCCGCGCCAACGCACCCCAACCCGCCGCCGCGAAGCTCGAACACAAAAACCGCCTCGCCGCCGCGCGCAAAGAATTGAAGAGCGCCGAAGACAAGCTCGCGAAAGCCAAAGCGGCGTGGGAAGCCGCGAAGGCCGAACGCCAAGCGCTCGACGCCAAAGCCCGCACGCTTCGCAGCGAAGCGCCCAAGCGCGCCGCCGCTGAAGCTGACGCGACGCGCGACGTCGAACGCTTCGAAGCCGAACGCATTCGCATGAACGAGCGCGGCGCCGATTTGCAGGCGCAAGCGCAAACACTCAGCGCCGAACTCAACGAAGCGCGCACCGCCCTCAGCGAAGCGGAAGCCGCCGCCAAGCAAGCGCCCGCCCAAGCCGACGACACAGCGCTCCCCCAAGCCCGCGCCGCTGTCGATGTCGCCCGCCGCGCCGCCGCCGAAGCCAGCGCCGAAGCCCAGGCGCTCATCCGCGACAAAGCCCAGCGCGACAGCCGCCGCGCCGCCGTGAACGCCGAAACCGCGCAATGGCGCGCCCGCATCGCCGATAGCGAAAAGCGCCTCGCCGCCATCGCCGCCGAACTCGACGCGATCGAAAAGCGCCGCGACAAAGCCAAAGCCGCGCCGATCGAAGCCCGCGCCAAGCTTGAAAAGCTGATGGAAGAAGCCGGCGCCGCCGAAGCGCGGCGCCAAGAATCCAGCGATAAAGTCGCCGAAGCCGAAGCCGCCGCGCGCCAAGCCGGCGAGCACGCCAAGCTCCAAGAACAAGCCCACGCCGCCGCCCGCGAACGCCGCGCCGGCGCTGACGCACATGCAGCGGCCGCCGCCACGCGCGTTGAAGACGTCGTCGCCCTCGCCCGCGAACAAACCGGCTACGCACCCGAAGCGCTCGCCGCGGCCGCAGGCCCGCTCATCACCGGCCCGCTCGGCACAGCCTCGATCCAAGAAATCGAAAAGCGCTTCGATCGGCTTAAGGCCGAGCGCGACGCTGCCGGCCCGGTAAACCTCCGCGCCGACGAAGAACTGGCCGAAGCCCAAGAGCGCATCGACACGCTGACGCGCGAAAAGGACGACGTGGTTCAGGCGGTGACCAAGCTTCGCCGCGCCATCACCACACTCAACAATGAAGGGCGCGAGCGGCTGATGAAGGCGTTCGAGCAGGTCGACGCCCATTTCGCCCAGCTCTTCGCCACGCTATTCGAAGGCGGCCAGGCCGCACTCAAGCTGACCGAAAGCGAAGATCCGCTGGAGGCAGGCCTCGAGATCTTCGCCCAGCCGCCCGGCAAGCGGCTCACCAACCTCAATCTGCTCTCCGGCGGCGAACAGGCGCTCACGGCCACGGCGCTGATTTTTGCCGTGTTCCTGGCCAATCCGGCGCCACTCTGCGTGTTGGACGAAGTCGACGCCCCGCTCGACGACGCCAATGTCGACCGTTTCTGCCGCATGCTGGAAGAAATGAAGCGCCTCACCACCACCCGCTTCATCACCATCACCCACAACCCGGTGACGATGTCCCGGATGGACCGCCTCTATGGGGTGACGATGCCGGAACAAGGCATGAGCCAGCTGGTCAGCGTCGATCTCGGCCGCGCCCAGGCGATGGCGGCGGAATGATTGTCGACTCTCCTCCCCGTGCGCGGGGAGGAGTTGGAGGTGGGGAAAGCGCCGCTGATTCCCGAAAACCGAGCTATCCCCACCCCTGCCCCTCCCCGCGCGGCGGGGAGGGAAATGCGTGTCATATGTCGCACCCGGCTTCCTTGACCCGGTAATCGCCCCTGCTAGTTTCCGCGCGCGCGAATTGGGGGCTTGAAAGAGTCGCCCAACCTCGTGCATCGACCGTTCAATGGCTGACAGAAAACCGCCGGAGGACGCCCTCTCTAACCTGCGCCGTCGCGTTGATGCGGCGCGTGGCGAGGGCCCTCAGAACACCCCGCCCGCGATGAGCCCAGCAGCGCTGGGACTTCGGTACGGCGGAGAGTTTGGCGCGGCGATTATTGTCGGCGGGTTGCTCGGCTACGGGGCGGATTATTTTCTGAACTCCCAACCGTGGGGTTTGGTGATCGGCATCGGGCTGGGCTTCGTGGCGGGCGTCGTGAATGTGGTGCGCGTCGCGCAATCCTATTCCCGCGCTAACCCGGTCGATCCCAACGCGCCGTCCATACCGGACGACGAAGAGGACTGAGCGGTTAAGTGGCGAACGATCCGATCCATCAGTTTCACATCGAACCGATCGTCGAGTTTCAACTCGCCGGCTGGGACGCAAGCTTCACCAATGCGAGCCTCGCGATGGTGGCTGGCGCTGGTTTGGCTGCGTGGTTCTTCAACTGGGCGATGAAGCCGGCCGCACTCGTGCCGGGCCGCGCGCAAGTGGTCGCCGAGGGTGCGTACGACTTCATTCGCGGCATGCTGAAAGACGGCGCCGGCGAAGAAGGCGTGCGCAAATTCCTGCCTTTCGTCTTCACGCTCTTCCTGTTCATTTTCATGTCGAACATGCTGGGGATGTTCCCCGGCTTCTTCGGCGTCCATCACATCTTCACGCCGACCAGTCAGATCGTCGTCACCGCAGCGCTCGCGCTCATGGTGTTCTTCACGGTCATCATCGTCGGCTTCGCCAAGAACGGCCTGAAATTCTTCAAGCTGTTCGCGCCATCGGGCGTGCCTGGCTACATCCTGCCATTCGTTATTCTGATTGAGGTGATTTCGTTCTTCTCGCGGCCGCTGTCACACGCGGTTCGTCTGTGGGCGAACATTCTCGCAGGCCATATCCTGCTCAAGGTTTTCGCGGGCTTCGTGCCGGCGTTGGCTGCGGCAGGCGGCATTTTCACGGCGCTTTCGATCCTGCCGTTGGCGATGACCGTTGCGCTCTATGGCCTCGAATTCTTGGTTGCGTTCCTGCAAGCCTACGTGTTTGCGATCCTGACCTGCATCTACCTCAACGACGCGCTTCATCCGGGGCACTAAGCCCTTCAACACAGCAACAGTTTTTCGAAGGAGTTCATCATGGACGCGGAAGCCGCAAAGTACATTGGCGCTGGTTTGGCCTGCTTGGGCATGCTGGGCGCCGCCATCGGCGTGGGCAACATCTTCGGCAGCTTCCTGTCTGCCGCGATCCGTAACCCGTCGGCCGCGCAAGGCCAGTTCGGCAATCTGATCTTCGGCTTCGCCGTGACGGAAGCCCTCGGCATCTTCTCGCTGCTGATCGCCATCCTGCTGCTGTTCGTGGTGTAATGGCCGACCCGCACGCCTCCGACGCTGGCGCTGTGGACGCGGCTCACGCCGTGGACGGCGCGCATGGGGCTGACGCTGCTGCAGCCGCCGCTCATGGTGGCGAGCACGCGGCGACGTTCCCGCCGTTCGACCAGTCGCTGTTCTCAAGCCAGCTCATCTGGTTCGCGATCACGTTCGCGGCGCTCTATTTCGTCGTCTCGCGCTTCATCATCCCGAACGTCTCGACCGTTCAGGCCAAGCGCGCCGGCACGATCTCGAGCGATCTCGACGCGGCTGCGCTGAAGAGCGCCAAGGCGGAGGAAGCGCGCACGGCGATGGAAAAGGCGACAGCGAAAGCGCGTGCGGACGCCCGCGCCACCGTTGACGCCGCCCGCGCCGAAGTCGTCGCGAAGCTGACAGTCGAGCAAGAGCAAGCTGAAGCCCGCCTCGCCGAGCGTATCGGCGCCGCGGAAGCCAAGGTCACGGCCGCGCGCACAACTGCGCTCGCGGAAGTGCCTGGCATGGCCGACGCTCTAGCGCGCGACATCGCCGCCAAGCTCGTCCCAGCCAACGCGTAAGGAGAGCGTGATGGAAATCACAGCAACCGAAATCGCGTTTGTCGCGCTCGTGCTGTTCATCATCCTGCTGGTGTACCTGAAGGTTCCGGCGGCGATCATGGGCGCGCTCGACAACAAGTCGCAAGCGATCGCCAAGGAGCTCCACGACGCGCGTAAGCTGCGTGAGGAAGCCGAAGCGCTGCTGGCCGAATACGAAGCCAAGCGCGCGGCCGCTGAGGCCGAAGCCAAGGCGATCGTGGACAGCGCCAAGGAGCAAGCCGCTCTGGTCGCGGAAGAAACCCGCGCCTCGATGTCTGCGGCGATCAAGCGCCGCGAGCAACAAGCCGAGGACCGCATCGCCCAAGCCGAAGTGCGCGCCGCCGCTGAAGTCCGCGCCGCTGCCGCGGACGCAGCTCTGGTCGCCGCGGAGAAGCTCATTCGTGAGCGCCTCTCGGATAAGGCGCAAAGCGCGCTCGTCGCCGAAGGCGTCGCCGAGATCGGCCGCAAGTTCGGCTAAGCGAACGGCAGCGTAGAAAGTTTGAGGGCGGAGCTTCGCGGCTCCGCCCTCTTTTGCGCGTAGCCTAGGCGATGCGAATTGCTCGCACGTTTGACACACGCGCCAGCGCCCCCTAATCCACCCGCATTCTTCGGGGAGTAGCCGGCCGCATCAGCGGCGCCCGCCGTCAACATACTTGCCTCTCGGGGCATGGCGCGGGAGACGGACGAAAGTCCGGATTGGCGAGACCGACGATACCGCTGCAAGCGTGGGCCGCTTGCGTGCGTGTGTCGTCGTGTCGGTGCAGGCCCTGGACGTTTTCAAATGGAAGCACTCTGGATTTCGACGGGGATCGTCGCGCTCGCCGAGATTGGCGACAAAACCCAATTGCTCGCCATCGTGCTCGCCGCGCGTTTTCGCAAACCCTGGCCGATCATCGCCGGCATCTTCGTCGCCACATTGCTGAACCACGCCGCCGCCGCCGGCCTCGGCTTCATCATCGCGCAATGGCTGAGCGGCCACATCTTTCGCATCGCCGTCGGCGTCAGCTTCATCGCGATGGCGGCGTGGGCTTTGATTCCGGACAAGGAAGACGATCGCGCTGAGAAGACCAACGCCGGCGGCGTTTTCCTCACCACGCTTGTCGCGTTCTTCCTGGTCGAGATCGGAGACAAGACGCAGATCGCGACGTCGCTGCTCGCCGCCCGCTATCAGGAGCTCGCGCTGGTCACCGCAGGCACCACGCTCGGCATGATGCTCGCCAACGTGCCGGCTGTGTTCCTGGGCGAAGCCGTCACGAAGATCGTGCCGCTGAGCTACGTGCGTATCGCCGCAGCACTCGTCTTCGCCGCGATCGGCGCCTGGGTGGTCATCGCGACGCTGATGTAGCCATGCTCCCTACCTCGTGGGGAGCTGTCGAGCGCAGCGAGACTGAGGGGTGCGTGCTCAGTCAACAACTCGCCCCTCCGCTTCGCGCTGCGCGCTCAGCACCTCCCCACGTAGCGGGGAGGACAGAACGGTCTTACTCCGCCGCCTGCTTCGCGGCGTTGTTCGCTTCCGGCTTCCAGCGCAGCTTGGGCGAGCGCGCGGCGCGCGTGTCGTCGAGACGGCGCATCGGGGCCAATCGCGGCGCTTGCTTGAAGAACTCGACCTCGCCCGCGTTCACACGCTCAGCCAGCGCGATCATCACATCGGCAAAGCGATCGAGTTCTCGCTTCGGCTCTGTTTCGGTCGGCTCGATCAACATCGCGCCATGCACGACGAGCGGGAAATACGTCGTGAACGGGTGATAACCCTCGTCCAGCAACGCCTTCGCCATATCGATCGTCTCGACCCCCTTCGGCTTGATCGAGCTATCGTCCAGCAGCACTTCGTGCATGCACGGGCGCTCGCCGAATGGCGCGTTGAAATGCGGCTTCAAGCGCGCCAGCAGATAATTCGCGTTCAACACCGCGTCTTCCGCGACCTGGCGCAGACCATCGCTGCCGTGGCTCATCATGTAGGTGAGCGCGCGCGTGAACATGCCCATCTGGCCGTGGAAGGCGCACATGCGTCCGAAGGCCTTCGTACCGTCGCTCTGCTCACGCAATTCACGCACTTCGCCGCGCTTCACGATATGCGGCACCGGTGCGAACGGTGCGAGCGCTGCGGAGAGCACAGTCGGGCCGGCGCCGGGCCCGCCGCCGCCGTGCGGCGTCGAGAACGTCTTGTGCAGATTGATGTGCATCGCATCGACGCCAAGATCACCCGGACGCACCTTGCCCACGATCGCGTTGTAATTGGCGCCGTCGCAATAGAAATAGCCGCCCGCTTCGTGGATCGCGTCGGCAATGCGCTTGATCTCCGGCTCGAACAAACCGCACGTGTTCGGGTTCGTCATCATGATGCCGGCCACATCCGGCCCAAGCTTGGCGACCACGTCATCCAGATGCACGCGCCCATCATCGCGCGCCGGGATTTCATCGACGATGAAGCCCGCCGCCACCGCCGTCGCCGGGTTGGTGCCGTGCGCGCTTTCGGGCACCAGCACGCGCTTGCGCGTCTCCGCTTCACCACGCGCTTCAAGTGCGGCCTTGATCGCCAGCATGCCGCAGAATTCGCCATGCGCGCCGGCCTTCGGCGAGAGCGCCACGGCCGGCATACCGGTCAATTCCATCAGCCAATGCGCCAGCTCATCCATCAATTCGAGCGCGCCTTGGATCGTGGACGTGGGTTGCAGCGGATGCAGATCAGCGAAGCCTTCAAAGCGCGCCGCGCGCTCATTCAAGCGCGGGTTGTGCTTCATCGTGCACGAGCCGAGCGGGAAGAGGCCAAGATCGATCGCGTAATTCTTTTGGCTCAAGCGCACGAAATGGCGCAACGTCTCGGGCTCCGAGAAGCCTGGCAGATCGAGCGCCGCTTTACGGCCTAAGCCGCCCAGCTTCTCGTACTTGCCGCCCTTCGGCTCGGGCAGATCAACGCCCGTGCCGGTCGCGTGCCCGGATTCAAAGATCAACGACTCGGCCTGTTGCAGACCCTTGTTGCCGGATGTGGTTTCGTAGCTCATTGGGCGAGCACCTTCTTCAGCGCATCAGCGTACGTCGCGATGTCGTCGTGCGTGTTCATTTCCGTGGCGCAGGTGATCAGCACGTCATCCATGCCCGCCTTCGGATCGAGGCGGCTCATGGCGACGCCCGCGATCACCCCCTTCGCGACCAATGAATCGACCACGCCTTGCGCCGGCTTCGGCAAGCGCACCGCGATCTCATTGTAGAAGCGCGTCGTCAGCACCTCGACGCCGGGCGCCGCGCCCAGCGCATAGGCCAGTTGCGTCGCCTTCTCGTGATTGAGCGCCGCCAACTGGCGCAGGCCCTTCTCGCCCAAGAGCGTCATGTGGATCGTCCACGCAAGCTGGCAGAGGCCTGAATTGGTGCAGATGTTCGACGTCGCCTTCTCGCGGCGAATATGTTGCTCGCGCGTCGAGAGCGTCAGCACAAAGCCGCGCTTGCCGTCGGCATCCAGCGTTTCGCCCGCTACGCGGCCAGGCATTTGGCGCAGATATTTTTCCTTCACGGTGAAGAGGCCCACATAAGGGCCCCCGAAGTTCAGCGCATTGCCGATCGATTGCCCCTCGCCGCAGACGATGTCCGCGCCATAGGCGCCGCCCGGCTCGATCAAGCCGAACGCCGTGCATTCGGTAAATGTCGCCACCATCAACGCGCCCGCGCCGTGTGCGGCTTCGCGGATCTTGGTGAGATCGGTAATCGTGCCGAACAAGTTCGGCGATTGCACGATCACGGCGGCGACATCCGCGCCTAATTCGCCAACGACCGCCGCTTCGTCATCTATCGCCGCCGGCAGCGCCACGATCTCCAAGCCCAAAGCTTCGCATGCCGTGCGCGCCGTATCGATATAGTGCGGGTGCACGCCGCCGGAGAAGACGATCTTCTTCCGCTTGGTGACGCGCGCGGCCATCATCGCCGCTTCCGCGCACGCGGTGGAGCCGTCATACATCGAGGCATTCGACACCTCCATGTTGAGCAAAGTCGCGACTTGGCTCTGGAATTCGTAGAGCGCTTGCAGCGTGCCTTGCGCGATTTCCGGCTGGTACGGCGTGTAGGCGGTCAGGAATTCGCTGCGCTGAATGAGGTGATCCACACTCGCCGGCACGTGATGGCGATAGGCGCCCGCGCCGAGGAAGAACGCCGTGCGACCCGCAGGCGTATTCTTCTCCGCCAGGCGCTGCATGTGGCGATGCACTTCGATCTCGCCCTGCGCGCGCGGCAGATCGACCAAATCCTTCAGTAACGCGCCCTTCGGCACATCGACAAAAAGCTCATCGATCGATGTCGCACCAATGACGCTCAGCATTTGCTGGCGGTCAGCGTCGGTGAGTGGGAGGTAACGCATCAAAGACCCTTCACGTAATCGGCGTACGCGGCTTCATCCATCAGCGCATCGAACTCGGCCTTGTTCGCGATCTTCAGTTTCACGAACCAGCCGTCGGCTTGCGGCGCGTCATTGATGATCTGCCAATTCTCGCCTTTGATTTCGGCGTTCGCATCCACGATCTCGCCCGAGATCGGCGCGTACACGTCCGACGCCGTCTTCGCACTTTCGACCACGGCCATGTCCGCGCCCTGCGCGAAGCTCGCGCCAACCGCCGGCAGCTCGGCGTACACGACATCGCCCAATTGCTCGGCGGCGTAGGTGCTGATGCCCACCGTGGCGACATCGCCCTCAAGCCGCACCCATTCGTGATCCTTGGTGTAACGCGTCGTCATGTGACTTCCCCTCAAGCCTTCTGCGGGCGGTGATATTTGTGCGGCACGAACGGCAGCGGAACGATCGTTGCCGGGCGCGCTTGGCCACGGATGATGAGATCGATTCCCGCGCCGAGTTCAGCGAATTCGGCATCGACGTAGCCGATCGAAATCGGTGCATTCAAAACAGGCGAGAAGCCGCCGCTGGTGACAATGCCAACGCTCTTGCCGCCCGCTTGGATTTCCACACCCTCACGCGCCGGCGCGCGATCATTGGGGCGAATGCCGACGCGCTTGCGCTTCGGCCCATTCGCGAGTTCGGCGGCAATCCGCGCCGCGCCCGGAAAATCCTTCGCCTCGCGGCGGCGCTTCTGGATCGTCCACGCCAAATCCGCCTCGATCGGCGATGTTGTCGGATCGAGATCATGCCCGTAAAGGCAAAGCCCAGCTTCCAGACGCAACGAATCCCGCGCGCCCAAGCCAATCGGTTTCACTTCCGGATGCGCCAGCAACGCGTTCGCCAAATCTGTCGCGTGCTCCGCCCGCACCAAAATTTCGTAACCGTCTTCGCCCGTATAGCCAGACCGCGTCACCGTGAGCCGGCCGAACACGTCATAGCGCTTCACGCTCATAAAGCTCATCTCGGCCAAAGCAGGATCGATCACAGCCGCCGCCACCACCTGCGCGCTCGGCCCCTGCAGCGCGAGCAAGCAGCGATCATCGGCGCGCACCAGATTGGCTTCGCCCTTGGTCGCTTCCTCGATCAGCGCCCAATCCTGGTGCTTACAGCCGGCATTGACGACGATGTAGAGATCGCCCGCCGCACCTGGCTCGGCCGGTCGCGCGATCATCAGATCATCCAACACGCCGCCTTCGGCATTGGTGATCATCGTGTAGCGAACCTGGCCCGGCTTTAGGCCCTGGATGTCGGCCGGCACGAGGCGCTCAATCAAGGACGCAACCTTCTTGTGCGCCGCATCGCCCTCAAGCCCATGGCCCTTCGGCAAAGCAAAAAAGCTCGGCCCCATATGCGAGACATCGAACAGGCCCGCGTGGCTCCGCGTCCAAGTGTGCTCGGCAATCAGGCCTTCGAATTGCAGCGGCATGTCGTAGCCGGCGAAATCGCCAAACTTCGAGGTGCGCGCGCGCCAAAGCGCATCTAGCGGCAGCTTCTTCGGTGTTCCGGCTTCGGCCATTGTGCTTCCCAGGATTGCGCGGCGCGCGCACGCTCTCGCGTGGCGGCCCCCGCTGTCCTGGCGCCTGAGAGATTCACCGCATCTGGTTCGCGGCTTACTCCGTCGGCGGCAGCTCTACCCAAAGAGCTGCGCTTTCCAGCGTGTTCATCCCCCCGCGGTCCGGTTCCCTGAGAGTTTCCGGGGCGGTTGCTCCTTCGGGGGCGGCATCTTTGGCCGCGCTCTCCCACGGGGTTCGCTTGTGTGACCGGTATCGGGGCGACTCAGCGTCGGCCCGCTCCGTTAAGCCGGAAACTGGTCGCGCGCCTGGCCGGAGTCAATTGCGACAAGCGGCCGATAAAGGCGGATTCCCACTTCGTTCGCGCAAGATCGCGCACCGGGTGTGCAGCACCTTACTCACAAGTCCAATCTGGCGGCCTTTTCGCCTGACTGAGCGTCGACGTTCCAGGGACGTTCGTCAGCCGAACCAAAGCAGCGCTTCGCCACGGAGAATGGCTTCAGCCTCGGGCGTGTATTTGTCTTTCGACGTTTCGCTTGGATGCAGATTGAGCCCGCGCAGAATTTGCGTCGGCGCGCGTGATCCTTTTCGCGCACGCACAATAACGCGACGCGCGTTCTCGTTGGCGTTTGGATAGACCGGCAGCACCTCGACGCCGCCGAGCCGCCCCTCAAGCGCCTGCAGAATTTCTCCCAGGCGATGAGCGCGATGAATGAGCGTCAGCGTCGCCTGCGCGCGCATGCGGTTGGACCAGACCTTGATCCAATCTCCTAAAGGGCGATCCGCGAGATAGGCGGCGCGCTTGCCCTCCGCCGGCTCGCGCCCTTCGCCGGGCGTGTCATAGGGCGGATTGAAGAAGACGTGATCGAACAAGCCGTAATCCGCGGCCCCATCAAGCGCGTCGCCTTCGATAATCTGCACGCGAAGCGCCGCAGCATTGATCTCGACATTCTGCCGCGCAGCGTCGGCGAACAAAGCGTCGCGCTCAATGCCAACGAACGTGACGCCGCCCTCATGTCGCGCCGCTACCGCCAGCAGCGCCGCCGCCACGCCGCAGCACGGCTCCACAACGCGCGCGCCCTCTGCAATCACACGCGGCAAACTCGTCGCCAACAAAAGCGTATCGACGTTGACGCGATAGCCGCGCGCGGGTTGGCGTATGCGCACCCGCCCGCCCAAAATCGCGTCTTCCGTCAGTTCCGTCACAAGCAAATCCTATGCGACCCTTGGGCGCTGCGGCGGGAACCCAGCTTGACCGGCGCCCCCGGTCCTACCATCGTCCGGCCTCCTTTGAGGTCAAGCGGAGAGGCAATTGGGACCGGCGGTCGGACCTGCCAAACAAGCCGCCGGCGCACCGCACGCGGTCGACCGGTTGGCCGCGCTTTTGGCCGATGATTTGGCCGCCGTCGATGTGCTGATCCATCAGCACATGGCGAGCCCGGTTGGCGTCATTCCGAACCTCGCCGCGCACCTGATCGATGCTGGCGGCAAGCGCATACGCCCTCTGATCACACTCGCTGCAGCGCGTCTGCTTGGCGGTGGCGGCGACGGCGCGCGCAAGCTCGCGACCGCTGTCGAGTTCGTGCATTCCGCTACGCTGCTGCATGACGATGTCGTCGATCTCTCCAACATGCGGCGCGGCAAGAAGGCCGCGAATTTGATCTGGGGGAATTCGGCGAGCGTGCTCGTCGGCGATTTCCTGTTCGCGCGCTCGTTTACGCTCATGGTCGAAACCGGCGACATCCAAGTACTCGATATTCTCTCGCGCGCCGCCTGCGTCATCGCCGAAGGCGAAGTCATGCAGCTCGCCGCCGCCAACGACGCCGAGACCACACGCGAACGCTACCTCGACATTATCGCCGCCAAGACGGCGGCGCTCTTCGCTGCTGCCGGCAAAGCTGGCGCTGTGGTCGCCGGTCGCCCAGGCGCGGAAGCGAGCGCGCTTGAAACGTACGGCCGCGAACTTGGCCTCGCGTTCCAGCTCGTTGACGACGCGCTCGATTATGGCGGGCTCTCGGCCACGATGGGCAAGAACGCCGGCGACGATTTCCGCGAAGGCAAAGTTACGCTGCCGCTTGTGTTCGCGCGCGAAGCCGGCGACGAGAGCGAGCGCACCTTCTGGCGCCGCGTCATCAGCGGCGAACGCACCGACGACGACTTCCACCGCGCCGTCGCCCTCATCCGCCGTCACGACGGCATCGCGCTCACGCTGCAGGCCGCCCGCGACCACGCCGCCCGCGCCAAACAGGCGCTCGAAATCCTTCCCACCAACGCCTACCGCGAAGCGCTCGCCGATCTGCCGGACTTCGTGGTCGAACGCGCGTACTAAGTCGCGTTCAATTGGTGCAGCAAAATCGAATTGCCTTCGCTATCGAGGCACACCGCCATCCGGCAATGCGGGCCGTGGATGACGTCGCTGCGAAACTCGACGTTCTGCGCTTTGAGATCAGCCATCAGCTTGTCGAGATCCTCAACCTCAAACGCGATTGTGCCGCCCGCCTTCGCGCTCGGCGCCTCATCAGTAAAATTCGTCAGCGCCATGCAGCCGCCGCCAGGTAGATCATATTCGATCCACCACTTGTCGCCCTGATTGCCGTGGCTGCCGAGTTTCAAACCAAGCTTGTTCTCATAAAATTCACGCGCCCGCGACGCGTCTTGGATCGGGTACATGGTGAAGGCGATCTTCTTCAGCATACTACGCTCCCAAACTCACGCGGCCTCGGCTTTGAACCTCTCGTCCAGACGCACGTAGCCCATCTCCATGCCATCGGTCATGCCGGTCGAGACGGCGCCGTCGCGGATGTCTTTGGAGGCGAACAGCATCGTCACGGTCAGCGTGGTCACGCCATTTGCTTCAACGAACTCAGACGTGATGATGGCAGGCTCGCTCGAATCCATCGCACCGCCGACATCGCCTGGATCATAATGCTCGGCATGCACGAGCTTCGAAGGCGCGTTCACGTGCTTGAATTCGCCGAAGAAGCCGAATTCCTTGCCGTCCTCATCGCTGCGCCAGCGCCAACGATACCTACCGCCTTCGCGCACATCCATCTCGCAAAGAGGCATCGACCAACCGGGCGGGCCCAGCATCCATTTCTGAATCAACGCAGGTTTCGTGTGCGCGTCCCACACCAATTGGCGCGGCGCGTTGAAGCTGCGCACGACGCGCACCTCGCGATCGCTTGGCAGCGTGACTTCGAGGGCCTTGGGCATTTCGCTCTCCTTGGATTGTGTGTTGGGCCGTCGTTCGAGGAACGATTGGCCGGGGGGCGCACCGACAATGCGCTAGTCTTTTCTTCGCTTACGCTTGGCGGGCTTGGCTTGAAGCTCCTCAAGCAAAGCATCGAGGCGCTCATAATTCGCGGCCCAGATCTCGCGATAGCGCTCAATCCAATCCACGGCCTCTTCCAATGGCTTAATCTCAAGCTTGCGCGGCCTGCGTTGCGCGTCTTGGCCAATCGAAATCAGCCCCGCGCGCTCCAGGACTTTGAGATGTTTAGATATGGCCGGTTGGCTCATCGCGAACGGTTCAGCGAGTTCGGCGACCGACGCCTCTCCCGTCGCCAACCGCGCCAAAATTGCGCGCCGCGTTGGGTCGGCCAGCGCTGCAAAGGTTGCATCAAGAGCGGTCGCTTTTTGCATAACCCTTTGGTTATATATAAAGGCGCACGGCGTCAATCGTAATTTGGCATCCGACTTCTAGGGATCGATGAGCCCGCGCTCGCGCGCCCAATTGTGCGTATAGGCAGAGAGAATGATTGCCAGCAGAACGAGACCAGCAAGCGCGATCCACTCCGCGGCAAAGTCCGGCTCGCGCGCGACCGCGAACGCGAGCACGCCGCACGCACTCGTCGCCACCCAATACGCGACAGCCACCGTCTCTCGGCTCAAGCCGCCGCGGATGGCAATCTGATAATGGTGCTCAACATGTCCCGTGAAGAGCGACCGCCGCCGCGCCACGCGCCACACCAACGTGATCAACGCGTCCGCCAAGATTGGAAAGAAAGCGATCACCGGCACGAAGGGCGACGCGCCAGTGCGAATGACCACGATCAAGGATGCAGAGGCCGCCAGCGCGCCGCCAAACAGCGCGCCGGAATCGCCCGCGAACAATCGCCCGCGTGGAAAATTCCAAATCAAAAAGCCGAGCGTCGCACCAGCGCCGCAGAGCGAGATCGCAGCGCCGCTCGGCGCGCCGTTCGCGAGTGAGATGCAACCAAGCGCAACGAGGCCAAAGCCCACCGACCCCATCGCCAAGCCGTTCGCGCCATCCATGAAGTTCACGCAATTGATCATCGTGAAGATCCAGAGCGCGGCGCCGAGAATGGCCGCCAAGTATGGAATGACGAGAACGACATCGCCGCCAAGCGGAAACGTGCTGATCGGGCCGATCACCAACGCGGCCGCGAGCGAGATCACCGAGTAAAGCGCGAACTTCAGCGACGCCGGCAAATCGACCGCGTCGTCAACGAAGCCGATGAAGAGCAACGGATAGGAAAACCCCGCCGACATCCAGAGCAGCCGCTCGCCGTGCGGACTCACTTCGTACTGCCAGACGGAGGAATTATTGAGCAGCAGCAGCATCGCCGCCGCATAGCCGACGCCGATGCCAAGCCCGCCGCTGGTGCGCGTCGCCTGGCCGTGTTGCTTGCGCGGTACATTCGGATGATCGACCGGGCCAAACCAAATGATCAGCCGGCATGCGATCGCGCTGGCGACGAGCGCGACGATCACGACTGTCAGCAAGTCCTGAAACACGCACTGCACCCCGCCGGAGCGCGTGGGCTATCCCACGCAGGGTTGCAGCGTCAAGCGCCGCCGAGACGCGTCTCTGCAATCCACCAGGTCTTATGCCGCGCCTTCAATTTCGCGCCCAAGGCTTTCACCGACCCCCAATCCGCCAACAACGCGAAACACGTAGCGCCACTGCCCGAAAGCGCCGCGTAGCGCACGGTTTCCTGGGCGCGCAAACTTGCCAAAACGTCAGAAATAACCGGCGCAAGCGCGATCGCCGGCGCTTCGAGATCGTTGCCCGTCACGCTGATGTGATGCAGCGCCTCGTCCTCGGTTTGCCAATATGGCGTCGGCGCATCGAGCAGCGCGCAGCCGAGCTGCATCGTGTCGAATTGCTTATAGACAGCCGGCGTCGCCAGCGGCGTCAGCGGATTGACCAGGATCGCCGGAAAGTCCGGCAGCGCCATCGGCGCGCAACGTTCGCCAAGACCCGTCATGTAAGCTGACGCACTGGCGCTGAAGAACACAGGCAAGTCAGAGCCAAGCGAACGCCCAAGCTCAGCCAATTCCGCATTGCTCCAATCGAGCCGCCAGAGCGCGGAGAGCGCACGCAACGCCGCCGCCGCATCCGACGATCCCCCGCCAATGCCGGAGGCGACCGGCAAGCGCTTGTCCAGAACGAGCTTGGCTTTCGCCGGCACACCCGCGGCTTGCGCCAACGCCCGCGCGGCGCGCAACACGAGGTTATCGTCATCCGCTGCAAGCGATTTCGCGAACGGCCCGCGGATTGTCAGTGATAAGTCTTCACTGGCGCCAGCTTCAACGAAATCGCCAACGTCGGCGAACGTCACGAGGCTTTGCAGCGGATGCATGCCGTCTTCGCGCGGCGCGCCGACGCGCAGCGTCAGATTAATCTTCGCCGGGGCGAAGACGCGGATGTTCATCGATTGGCCGAACGGCGCACAGGCTCAGCCGGTAGGCCTGCTTCAAGCTTGGCGCGGATCGCGTCGGGATTGTCGGGCTCAAAGCCCAACGCACGCTCCCATTGGAAACGCGCTTCGATGCGCCGACCCATGCGCCAATATACGTCGCCGAGGTGATCGTTCAGCGTCGGATCGGAGGGCTCTAATTCGACGGCGCGCTCCAACAGATCAAGGGCGCGCGAATAATCGCCCATGCGGAAATAGGCCCAGCCCAGGCTATCGATGATCGCGCCCGAGAGCGGGCGCAGTTCGACCGCGCGCTGAATCATGGCAAGGCCTTCCTCTAGGCGCTCACCGCGATCGATCCAGCTGTAGCCAAGATAATTCAATACATCCGGCTGATCCGGCGAGAGGCGCAACGCCTCCTGCATGTCAGCTTCAGCTTCGGGCCAGCGACCAAGACGTTCGCGCGCGGCGCCACGCGCGAAATAGAGCCGCCAATCACCGGGCTGTGCTGCGATCAATTGCGAATAGAGCGGCTCGGCGTCATCGTAGCGGCCGAGATTGCGATACATATCCGCGAGCGTCCGCGTCGCGCGCAAATCCCCGGATTGCGCGTTGGCGGTGGCGAGCGTCAGAGCGCCCGCTTCATCGCCCGCGTCCAGCAGCACCCACGATTCCGTAATGCGCGCATTTCCAGCATAAGGCGAATCCGCCGGCACGCTCGCGAGCATCCGGCGCGCGAGGTCGGAATGGCCCAATTGGTTCTGCTGCTGTGCAAAGGCGATGCGCGCGCCATCGAACGACGGATCGAGCATCAGCGCCAGCGTGAGCGAAGCCAAAGCGTTGGTCGCGTCGTGTTCTTGCTGAAAGATCGCCGACATACCGAAGAGCGCGACGGAGGCGCCCTTCGCCGGCGTCAACGGCTCAGCCGCGACAACGTCACCCGCTTCCAAGCGCGCAAGAGCGGCCGCAAGCGCAGGGTTCGCGCGATTGGTTTCCTCGCTGAGCAGCGCAATGGCCTGATCGCGGGCGCCGCGACGCACCAGCAGGTCCGCATGACGCTCCACGCCGCTCGGCAAAAAGAGCCCACCCGCACGCGCCGCTTCGTAAGCTTGCAACGCTCCGTCTTGTCGCCCGGCATAATCGAGCGCCATCGCCTGCTGGTAAGCGAACAGGCCGCCGTACTGACGGATTTGCGTCAACGGCGCGAGATCAACCAACACTTCATCGACACGGCCTTGGCCCGCGCGCGCCCACACGAGCAACATGCGGCCGAGCAATTCTTCAGCCGCCGGGCCTTCGAGGGTTTCTGCCTGCTCCGCAACAGCGCCCCAGCGCCGCGCTGACAGCGCATCGACGCCGCGCACCAGATGCACATAGCCGGGCGCGCCTTGAGCCGGCGCCATGCGCGCGGCGCGGCGCGCGCGCTGCGCGTCGCCGATCGCAAGCGACGAGATCACCGCGCCATTGAGCAAGCCCTCATCCCGCGGCGCGCGCGCCAGCGCGGCGAAATACCGATCGGACGCGACCTGATGGTCGTCGCTCATATTGGCGATGCGGCCGATCAGATAATCGGCGTACGCGCCCGAGCGTGTGATTGCAGGCGGACCAGCGCTTGTCGCACACGCCGCCATGCTCAAGCACGCGGCCAGCGCCGCCGCGCGCAGCATCAGAGATCTTCCCGCTGCGACGGCGCATCCGGCAGATTGACCTGCGGCAGCTCGCGACGGCGCGGCGCAGGCGTGGTCAGCCCACGCTGCACCTTCTGCTCCAGATCACGACGGCGGATAGCATCCGGGCGCGCGTCAAGCGCTTGGCGCCATACGCGACGCGCATCATCGCGGCGATTGAGCCGCCAATAGATGTCGCCCAGATGGTCGAGCACTTCCGCATTCGGATCGTTAACAGAAAGGTCGTTGGCGCGTTCGATCAGCGCACGCGCTTGCTCGAAATGGCCATAGAGATAATAGGCCCAGCCCAGACTATCGATCACGGCGTAGTCAGTCTGGCCGTAATTGAAGCCGCGCCACAACAGGCGATAGCCCTCTTCCAAACCTTCCGGACGCTGGATCAGCGCGTAACCCAGCGCATTGAGGCGCAGCACGGAGTCCGGCTGTTCGGCGAAGAGCGCGCGCGCCATCGCTATGCCCTCGTTCCAGCCATTCGGATCGTCCATCAGGATCGATACGTAGAGAAGCCGCGTGTCGACGCTCGGATCGATCTCATACGCCGCGCGCGCGTCAGCACTTGCCGCGGAGAGATTGCCGGCAAAGCGATGCGCGTAAGCGCGCCAACCGAGCACGTCGGCGCGATCCTTCGGCGTGGTCGCCATTTCGAGCGCGCGGTTGAAGGCCGGGATGGCGCGATCCGCATGACCGGCGCGGCGATAGATGTCGCCCACAGATGCAATCACGCTCCACCGATCGCCCGCGAGACCAAGCGCACGCTCCGCCGCGGCGATCGCTGCATCGTCATTATTGCGTTCGAGCTGGATCGAGGCGCGCACGATTTCTGCGTCCGGGGCGAACACGCTCGTCGCCGGCAATTGATCGATGATGCGCTGCGCGCCGTCGACGCCTTGCGCGCCAAGCGCTTGTTGGGCTGCATACAAACGCCAATCGTTGGCGTCGCCCGCAAGCAACACGCCCAGCTGCAAAAGCGCCGTGCCGTTCTCGGACGCGAAGCCCGGCTCTGGCGCTTGCTGCGACAGCATTTGCGTGAGCATCTCGGCTTGCGTCAGGTATTCCGAGAGGAAAATCAGCCAACGCCCAGTCGCACTCACCGGCGTCAACGCCGCTTCGAATGGCTCCTGGCCGGCATTGAGGCGCGCGATGTTGGCTTGCACGTCAGCCGAGCGCGGCGCGAAGCCGGCGACGATGTCGTAATAGCGACGCGCTTCTTCGCGGCGCCCCAAACGATGACTGACGAGTGCGGCGCGATAGACGGCATGCGTCACGCGCGGCGCGTTCAACGCACGCTCGAATTCCTCCGTGTTCTGCGGCTCAGCATCGCCGGGCGGCGTCGTGTCCAAGCGCTCCACCATGAGCGCATAGACGGCCGCGGCTTCTTGCAGGCGCCCGGCCGATTCAAACACCAAAGCGCGCGCTACTTCGGGCAACGGCGCGGGCAAATTATCGGCCGCCGCGTCCACGCGCTCGGCGCCGCGATCGACGCGGCCTTCGGCAGCGAACAAGAACGGCTCCAGCATATCCGAGACGCCGCTGTTCAACCCACCCGGTGCGCGACCAAGCACAGCGCGTGCGTCGTCGTAGCGGCCCGACGCGATGTCATCGGCGAACACCGCTACGATCCAGACCGCATCGGTGGAGCCCTCGGCAAGCTGACGCCGGCCCTCGCGGACGAGGTAATCGATGTCGGCCTGCTGCAGCGCGGCTTCAGGCGTTTCGTACGTGCGATCGGGGGCCGCATTCGGCGGCGAGGTCATGCGCAGCAAATCGTTGGGCGCCACACCTTGCTCAATCGCCGACGCCGGGTCCGCAGCCGCGGCGCTTTCTGGCGCCTTAGATTGCGCGAACGCGTCGCTCGTCGCGCCTGCATAGCCGAATGTCGCAATCGTCGCCGCCAGGATCGCCCAACGCATGCTTTGTCCTTTCAACCGCTCACGCGGCCCCTTCACACTCAGCGGTCACATATTCGCGTAGTTCGGACCGCCGCCGCCTTCCGGCGTCACCCAATTGATATTCTGACTTGGGTCTTTGATATCGCACGTTTTGCAGTGAACGCAGTTTTGCGCGTTAATCTGGAAGCGCGGATTTGCCCCTGCATCGTCATAAAGCACTTCGTACACGCCAGCTGGGCAATATCGTGTCGCCGGCTCGGCGTATTCAGGGAGGTTTACCTTGATCGGGATCGACGGGTCCCTGAGCGTCAGGTGCGCCGGCTGGTCTTCCTCGTGGTTGGTGTTCGAGAGATAGACCGACGAGAGCTTGTCGAACGTCAGCACGCCGTCGGGCTTCGGATACACGATCGGCTTGTGCTTGCTGGCCTTATCCAGCGACGCATAATCAGCCTTGCCGTGCTTCAGCGTGCCGAAGAACGAGACGCCGCCCAGCAAAGTCGTCGTCCACATATCGAACATGCCGAGCACACCGCCGAAGAAGGCGCCAAAGCGCGTCAGCAGCGGCTTCGCATTCCGCACGCGGTTGAGGTCCTTATAGACCTCGCTCTCGCGATACGCGGTTTCATACGCTTCGAGCGTATCGCGTTGGCGGCCTTCTTGAATCGCTTCGAACGCGGCTTCGGCAGCCATCATGCCGGTCTTCATGGCGTTGTGGCTGCCCTTGATGCGCGGCACGTTCACGAAGCCAGCCGAACAGCCAATCAAAGCGCCGCCCGGAAACGCAAGCTTCGGCACCGATTGCAGGCCGCCTTCCGTGATCGCGCGCGCGCCATAGGCGATGCGCTTGCCGCCCTCGATGTGCTGGCGAATTTCGGGATGCAGCTTGTGCTGTTGGAAAATGTCGAACGGCGAGAGGTATGGGTTCTTGTAGTTCAAGTGCACCACGTAGCCGACCGAAACGTAGCGCTCGCCCCAATGGTACAAGAACGAGCCGCCGCCGGTTTGGCCGTCGAGAGGCCAGCCGACCGTGTGTACGACAGCACCCGGCTTGTGCTTGTCCGCCGGCACTTCCCAGAGTTCTTTGATGCCGATGCCGAATTTTTGCGGCTGCGATTTCGCCGCCAAATCATAGCGCTTTTGCAGCACTTTCGCGAGCGACCCACGCACGCCTTCGGCGATCAGCACGTACTTGCCGTGCAATTCCATGCCGGGCTGATAGTCCGGCTTCTTGTGGCCGTCCTTGGCGATGCCGAACACGCCAGCGACAACGCCCTTCAGCGCACCATTCTCGTCATACACCGGCTCGGACGCCGCCATGCCCGGATAGATTTCAACGCCAAGCTCTTCGGCTTGACCGGCCATCCATTTCGTCAGGTTCGACAACGACGCGATGTAATTGCCGTGATTGTTCATCAGCGGCGGCATCATGAAGGTGGGCAAATCCGCAGAGCCCGCTGGGCCTAAGAATTTGAATTGGTCGCTCGTCACTTCGGTTTCGAGCGGCGCGCCTTTTTCTTTCCAATCCGGGATGAGCTGATTGAGACCGCTCGGATCGATCACCGCGCCCGAGAGAATATGCGCGCCAATCTCGGCGCCCTTCTCCAGCACCGCGACAGAAACTTCCGCACCGGCTTCGGCCGCGAGCTGCTTTAGCCGGATCGCCGCCGACAAACCCGCGGGCCCGCCGCCAATGATGACGACGTCATATTCCATCGCCTCGCGTGCGATCTCTTCCTCGGCCATTTCCAACCCTTCGTTTCCATCCAGCCCGACAAGCGTCCTCCCACGCCTTATCAAAGCTGCAAACAACCCGCGCAAGGCGACGTGAAGCTTTGTCGTTTCCTTCGAGTCCCGGCACAATGGATAGATGGACGCAGACCTAGCTCAGCCAGCCGCACGCGCGCTGCTCGCCTTCTGGCGCGCCGCGGGCGTCGATATGGACGAGGCGGAGGCCGTTTACGCGTCGGCGCCGGTTGCCGCTCCGGTGCGCGAGGTCAGCGCCCCGGTTCCCAAGCCGAAGCCAAAGGTCGCCGCGGCAGACGCCACCGTCGAGAACGCCCGCGCGATGGCGGCGGCGGCCAAAACCATTGCCGAGCTTCGAGCAGCTGTGGAAGACTTCGACGGCTGCGCCCTGAAGCGAACGGCCCGGAATACCGTGTTTTCCGATGGCGTGGACGATGCGCCGGTGCTGCTGATCGGCGAAGCGCCGGGCAAGGACGAGGACGAGCAAGGCAAGCCGTTCGTCGGCCGCTCCGGCCAGCTGCTAGACCGGATGCTCGCCCAGATCGGGCTGGATCGCCGCAGCAACGTGCTGATTTCAAACACAATCTACTGGCGTCCTCCTGGCAACCGCGACCCCACCCAGGGTGAGATCGTGGCCTGCTTGCCCTTCGTGGAACGCCTCATCGAATTGTCCCGCCCCAAGCTCCTGATCCTCACTGGCAAGGCCGCCGCCCAGACGGTGCTCAAGCGCGAGGATGCAGTGACCCGTATGCGCGGGCGTAAATTGAATTACACTCGCGAGGGGTTAGAGGCGCCCGTCAACGCGCTGGTCATGCTTCATCCCGCATATCTCCTGCGTCAGCCGCAGCAAAAGCGGCAGGCGTGGGCGGATCTCTTGCTTGCCGAAACCTGGCTCGATGAGTTGGGCGTCGCACGGGGGGCTCGCCCTTGATCGCTGGATTTTGCCGGAAGGCCACGATGACGTTTCGCACCGCCCTCGCCGCTTTCTCGGTCGCGGCAGCTATTGTCGCCCCAGCGGCCGCCCAGGATCAGCACCAGCGCATCATCGCGCTTTCCGAACAAGACGAAGCCGCCTACCGCGCCGCGTTCGAGGCGATCGAGGTCGGCAATTGGCGCGGGGTCAGTTCCTCGCTCGCCCGTACCGACGACGACGTGCTTGAGGGCGTGGTCCGCGGGCGCATGCTGATCACGCGCTCCTATCGCGGCAGCTGGGGCGAATATACAAGCTGGCTCAATCGCTACGGCGATTATGGCATGGCCAACGCGGTCTATGACCGCGCCATGGATTCACGCTCGCGCCGCGCCCGTCGCAACGGCACGCGCGCGCCGGATCCGCAAGCGGCCGGTTCGCGCCGTTTGCCCGGCACGCCGCCCGCGATCGTCGGCGATAGCGCTTCCGCACGCGTCGCCATCGAACGCATCGCCGAACGCATGGGCGTGGGCGACATGGAAGGCGCGCGTTCGCTGGCGTACGCACAAGTCGGCGGGCCGCGTTCGGGCCAAGCCGAATGGCAGCTCGGGCTCATCGCCTATCGCGAACACAATTACGCAGAAGCGATCCGCCAATTCGAAGCCTCCGCCCAATGGCCGCATCATGGCGGCTGGGCGTTCGCAGGCGTGCATTATTGGGCCGCACGTTCTCGTCTCGCCGCTGGCGAAACGGAGGGCGTCGTGCAGCACCTGGAAGCCGCCGCACAGCGCCCGTGGACGTTCTACGGCCAACTCGCCGAAATTCAGCTCGGTCGCGACAGTGCGTTACGCTTCGATGCGCCACGCGTTGAGCCCGGCGAACTCGAGCGCTTCATCGAACGATATCCCGCCGCCCGTCGCGCCGCAGCGCTCGCGCAATTGGGCCGCCTCTCCGAAGTCGAACTCGAACTGCGCCGCCTGCACGCCGATTTGAGCTCGGACGACGATCGTACATTCCTCGCGCTGGCCATCGCGCTGCAAGCGCCAGCGGCGCAATTGCGCGCTGCCGAATATGGTGGCCGCGACATGGCCGCGGGCTTTTGCCCCACCACAAGCTTCGAGCCCGACAACGGCTTCTCGCTCGACCGGGCGCTCGTTTACGCAATTGTGCGCCAAGAGAGCTATTTCAATCCGAAGGCTGTCAGCGTCTCGAACGCGCGCGGCTTGATGCAATTGCTGCCGTCAACGGCGCGCGACATGGATCGTTCGCACAATTATCGCCGCAACCCGGCGCCGCTGTTCGAACCGGGCCTCAACATGCGCCTCGGCCAAGACTACATCGAATGGCTGATGACTGAATTCCACAACGACGGCGATCTAGGCCGCGTGTTCGCCGCGTACAATGGCGGCCCAGGCTGGCTCTCGCGTTGGGTGGCGACACAGCCGGTCGACATCGATCCGCTGTTGCTGCTCGAATTCCTGCCGCGCGCCGAAAGCCGCGATTATGCCGAGCGTGCGCTTTCGCATATGGCGCTGTGCCGCCGTTCGTATGGCCAGCCGACGCCGGAGCTGGATCGCATCGCCGGCGGCGGCGCGGCGATCTATACACCGCTCGACTCTCGCACCGCCTCGCGCTGAGCCACGATCTCGGTTTCAAGCAAATGCAAACGTCGCCCGCCAATACGGCGCGCGATGTCGTCGCCATAGCCGCCGACGGAATCATACAGAGCGCGCGAGATCAGAAGCCCTTGCGCCGCATAGGGCAGCTTGAGCCAGCGCGCGCGGAACTGCGCCCAGGCGAGATCAATCCCGCGCGCATCACCGTCAAACACAAGTTTGAACACAGTCGCGCGTTCGCGTGCATTGGGATGCGCCATGAAGCGCTCGACGTCGCTCGCCCACCCTGGCGCGAGCACGCTGGTCGCTGGCAAGAACAACAGCCAAGGCGCTTTGACGAGCGTGACGCCCGCACGAATCTGCGCCACACGCCCCGCCTCGCCCGCCACGATATCGCAACCGGCCGCATCGGCGATCTCAAGCGTTTCATCGCGTGAGCCGCCATCGCTGACGATCACCTGCTTCACCACGCCATGCGCGACGCCATCGACCAGCGGCGACAAAGCACGCGGCAGCGCGCGCGCCGAATTCAGCGTGGGGATAATCACCGAAATCATGAGAGCCACACACTAGACGTCGCGCAGACGCTTGGCTTTGGAAAATTGCGCTTTAACCGCGCTTTGTCGCGAAACTAGGCGCCAGCCGCCGGCGTGGGGCGCGCGGGCGCAGGTGTTGCGGCGGCTTGCGGCGGCGGCGCGGCGGGCTGGCCGGGTGTCGTCGGCGCAGCAGGTGCGCCCGGTGTCGGTGCGCTAGGCGCTGCATTGGCGGCGCTCTGCACCGCCTCTTCCGTCATGCGCGCGCGCAGGCGCTCCATGAAGCGGCCCATCAGATCCGTGCGCGCGACGGCGCGTGCAACATCACGAATGGCGGAGCCTTCCGCGTGCACGCCCGACGCCACCACTTCGAACGCGTCCGCTTCCGGCGTGTTCGCCATGTCGCCCGCGTACTCGCGATAAAGCGCGCGCACGCCGTCGTTATTGTGAGCCAGCGTCAACGCGACGGCGGCGCGCAGCACCGCCTCGCGCCCATGCGCCTCAAGCGGTTGCGCGCGATTGCGCATGCCGAGCAAGGTGCGGAGTTCAACGGCTGCCCGCTCCCAATCACGGGCGCGCCATGCCGCTTCCGCGCGCACGCGCTGCGCATCTTCGCTGCGGTCGCGCTCCACCAATTCGGCTGCGGCATCGAGACGGCCGAGATCGAGCAGCGCGCGTGCTTCGAGAATGCGTCGATCGCCCAGCAAGTTCGCCGGCATGTTCGCCACACGCGATGTGGAGAGCGCGACCAGCGCCTGATCGGGCTTCTGATCCATCAAATAGATCGCAGCGAGATCAGCGGCGACTTGCGCGCGGCTCAAGCCCATCAAGCGCTCATCGACTTGATATTGCAGCAACTGTGCGGCCTGCTCCAACAGATCGACATGCACAAGGCGGCCGGCGAGCAAGCGCACAATGCGGTCGCCGTTCGGACCGACGGGTGTGAGATCGCTGAATTCGTAGAAGAGCCCAAGCGCCTGGATCGGCTCCAAGCGATCGGCTTCGCCATCCAGGAAAAGCCGCTCGAACAACGTCGTCATGTCGGCGCGCAATTGGCGCGCGGCGGGATCACTCGGGAAGCGATCGGCCGCGATCCGCATCGTCGCCAAAGCCTCGCGCCAGCGGCCAAGCTCTGAGTACGCCTCGCCCAACATGCCGACGATGGCAAGTTCGGTCGCATCGCCGCGCCAGCGGAAGCGCAACGCTTCCAGCGGCTCCACCGCATCCACCGCGCGCATCAAGCCAGCTTGGCGGCGCAAGCGAATGGCTTCCACCGCCGCGGCCACCGCAACTTCCTCGTCGCGCGCGCGGGACAATTCATCGAACACGGTTAGCGCTTGTTCGCTTTGGCCGCGCGCGCCCATCACGCGCGCCTCGACCAAGCGCGCCTGCAGGCGCATGGACGCATCGCGCGCCTGCCCCATCGCCGCACGCGCGGCAGTCTCAGCGGCGGCATGGTCGTTCAGTTCAAACGCCGCACGCGCCAACGCCAATTGGAAGCGCGCACGCCATGCCGGCGGGTGTTCTTCCAACGCGCCGGCGCCACGTTCCAGCTCGCGCCGTGCCGCCGGCCAATCCTTGCGCAGCGACGCGGCATAGCCGCGCCACAGCGCAGCAGACGGATTGGACGCCAAGGTCGTTGAAGTCAGATCGCCATCGGCCGCACCGGAACGGCCCATCATCACGTTGGCTGCGCCGCGCATCAGGCGATACTCAGGATCGAGTTCGACCATCTCGCCTTGATTGATCGCTACGATCCGCAGTGCGCCCAAGGCTTCGGGCGCCAAATCGTTTTGCAACAAGAAGCGTGCAAGCTCCATGCGCGCCTCCACAGGCGCGCCTTCGCCGACACCTTCGTTCGCCGCCGCGCGTGAGAGCGCGTCGATGCGATCGCGCACTTGCGCCAAATCCATGCCAGCTTGCGCCGCGGCCGTGGACGCAGCGCCGTCGTCCATCGCGGCTTCAAGCATCGCGGCGCTCATTTCGTCCGCTGCTTGCGTGGGCGCACTGGACGCCAACATGCCATCGCCGCGCGAGACCACCAGATTGCCGCCGTTAAAGGCGACGTTCAGCCCGTCCGCACGCAATTCAACAACGCCGCCATGCGCCGATGGCAGCACGGCCGCCTCGACCATCGCGCGGCGCGCATCGATGCCGCGCGGCGCGCCGCCGAGCAGCGCCACCGCGATGCGGTCGCCCACTTCGGGATCGCGCACGTAACGCACGACGCCTTCGCGTCCGAAATTCGCCGTGAGACGCCCGCGTCCATCCGGCATCACTTCGCGCGTCAATGTCGCTGGCGCGCCAGCGTCCGCGCGCGGGCCAAGCGTGAACGTCCATGAGGCGTCGTTTGCGGCTGCGGCGACTTGCACGTCCGGCTGAGCGGCGATGCGCAAACCCAGCACGCCTTCGCCTTGCACGACCTCGACATCTTGGTGACGCCGGCCTGCGCGGGCGACGCCGCTCATATCGACGCGGCCTGTTGCGTCGAACAAAAGCCAGATCGCCTCGCCACGACGGAACGCCGCCGCGCGCGCCGGGCTCGGCCACGTCACGGTGACGCGCGTGACATTCGCCTCTTCCACCAATCGCACTTGGCCGACGCCATTGACCGGGCGCAGCGGCACAGTGGGTGCTGCCGTCGCGCCTTGATTGGCGGGCGTGGTCGCGGGTTGATTGGTTTCAACAGGCGGCGTGAGCAGATCAATGACGACGCGATTGCCATCGACGAAATGGCGCTGGCGTACGCCGTGATCCAAAGTGAGCTGCAAACGCACCGGCGCGCCGGCGGCGCTGATGCGACGCACCTCGCGCACGTAGCGCGGCAGGGTCGAACGAATTTCCGCGAGATCGATGTCGGCCACGCGCGAGAAGCGCAGTTCGAGACGATTGCCTTGCAGCACGGGCGTGACCGTGGTCGGCGCTTCGAAACGGAACGCGAGGCGCGTGTAAGCATCCTGCACGCCGACGTCGACTGTTGCGGTCGCAGCCGGCGCGAAGCGTTGTTGCGGCGGCGGTGATGCAGCCTGAGTGCGGGCCGGCGGTGGCGGCGGTGGAGGCGCTGCTGGCGGCGGCGCGGGTGGCGATGCGCGCGTCGGCGTTGGCGTTTCCGCAACCGTGACATTCGGCGGCACCGGCGTTGAACCGCGAATTTCACCGGCCTCTTCACTAACTGGCGCGCTGGCCGAAGCAGCGGGCGGCGCCGGCGGCGCGGTTTGCGTCTCTGCAGCAGCAGGCGCCGGCGCAGGCGTTTCCGCCGGCACCGTCAGCTGCATGGGCTGCGCGACCACCGGCGGCGCTGCAATCAAGGCAGCGGCGGCGATCGCCATCGGAGAGCGCAAGGATTTCATATCAGCAGCGCATTCACCCCCATCTTGGCCCCACGGCGTTAACCGCGCGTTTACCGGCCAGCACTTGGCGCGGGCGCCGCCGCACCCGTACCGCGTGAACGCTCAAGCAGATTGTCGCCACTCGTCGGCGGACGCGCGCGATCGGCCAGCATCTGCGTGAGCGCACGCGCACGCGCCGGATCCATGCGGCCCATGACTTCGGCGAGGTTCGCTTGGCGCATGCGGCTCGCAACCTGCACCAGCACGTCATCCTCAAGGCCATCAAACACCGTCGCTGCGTCCTTGGCGCGCATGCGCTGATAGACATCCACAAGGCTTGCGAGACGTTGCTCTTGCGCTTCGTCGAGTTGCCCCAGCAGATCGTTGACGTGCGTTTCGAGCGTACGCAGCTCAGTCAGGCGTTCATTCAATCGCTGCTCGGCAGCGAGCATCAGTTCGTCCTGCGTGTTATATTGCTCGGCGCGCTGGTCGAGCGATTGGCGGCGCGCCTGCAAAGCCTGCAGCACCTGCACTTCCGCCGCACTCAAGCCGGCCATCTCGGCGAGGGTTGGCGGCGCGCATTGATTGGCTGCGGGTTGCCCCGGCGCTTCCGCGTTCGTCGTTTCCGCATGCTCAGTAGGCGCTGCATGTTCAGTCGCCGCACCCACGCCTTCGGCCACAGCCTCCGCCATCGCCACGGCTTTGAGACCGAGCACAGCGGCGACAGTCACCATTGCCGCAGGCAGCAGGCGCACAGCGCCGCCATTCGATTGCGCAGGCTTCTTGTTCATCACATGCGTCCACGAAGCGGCGCAACGTCAGCGCCGGAGCGCAAACGACCGGCGCCGAGACCCAGCCGTTCGGCCGTGCCCTTGGCGTCATTGATGCGGGCTTGAAGATCGCGGCCGGCCTCTTGCGCCGTCATGCGCAACGCGCGCACCGCGTTCTCGGCCTGCACCGTCGCTTGCGCGAGTTCGGCGGCGGCCCGCAACACGCCGTCCTGGCCCGTGCGCAGCGCCGCGAGCCTGCGATCCAGGCGCCAGAAATAAAACAAGCACGCGGCCAACATGATCGCGAGCACGACTTCGATAGCGAGTGTGATTGGGCTCATTTACCCCCTCCAAGTTTCATAACAGCCTGCTGCACAGCAGGCGCGATTGGCTTTTCGACCCGCACCGCCAAGGAATGGCCCATACGGCCAACGCGGCCTTGCACGAGATCGACAGCGCCGCACTTCAACGTCACCGGCGAATCCGGCGCAGCGTCCAGCATCAATGTGTCGCCGACCTTGAGATCGAGCACCTTGCCGAGCGGATGCTTCAATTCATCCAACACAGCGCGTACTTCGAGACGCGTCGCCCACAATTCGCTGGCGAGGTGGCCTTCCCAAATGTTGTCGCGGCCGAACTTCTCGCCCATGAATTGCTGCAGCAGCATTTTCCGGATTGGCTCGAGCGTGGCGTACGGCAACAGAAGCTCAAGCTTGCCGCCGCGATCTTCCATATCGACGCGAAGGCGCACGAGGATCGCGGCGTTCGGCGGACGCGCGATCGCGGCAAACCGCGGATTGGTTTCGATACGATCGAGCTTGAAATCGACTTCCGTCAGCGGCGCAAACGCCTGATGCGCGTCGTTTAACACGACTTCGACCATGCGCGTGACCAGCATGCGCTCGATCGTCGTGTAGGGTCGCCCTTCGACGCGCGCGGACGTTGCGCCGCGGCGTCCGCCGAGCAACACATCGACGATCGAATAGATGAGGCCGGAATCCACCGTCACCAGCCCGAAATTGTCGAGCTGCTCGGCGCGGAACACGGCAATAATTGCCGGCAGCGGAATCGAGTTCAGATAATCACCGAAGCGGATCGACGTAATCTGGTCGAGACTGACTTCGACGTTGTCGCTGGTGAAATTGCGCAAGCTCGTCGTCATCAACCGCACAAGGCGGTCGAACACGATTTCGAGCATCGGCAGACGCTCGTACGACACAAGCGCCGAATTGATGATCGCACGCACGCCAGAACGGCTCGCAGCGTCATCGTCGCCCATGCCGAAACCGAGCAGAGAGTCGATTTCGTCCTGATTGAGAATGCGCTCAGCCGTGCCCTCCTCGGTGGGGGCGTTCGGATCCCATTCCGGGATTTCTTCCTGAGCAGCGTCGGCGCTCATTATTGCACCAGCATTTCTTCAATGAGCACAGCGTTGATCTGCAGCGGCGCGATCACGAGGTTCACGCGGCGCAACAGCTCAAGACGCAAACGATAGGCGCCGGCCGAACCGGAGAGATCATCCGTGCGCAATTCGCGCAGGAAGCCGTTGAACTGATCGCTGACGCGCGGGATGTGCTCGCCAAGCGCTGTGACGACTTCCTCGTTCGGCGCTTCAAGCGTGAGCTTCAGTTTAAGATACGCAGGTCGCCCATCGGGACCCGTGATGTTCACCAGCATTTCCGGCAACGCGACGAACACCGTCTCGCCTTCGCCGTACGTGATCATGGTGCCGTTTGGCCCCGGCACGGGTTCACCCGGCGCGCCTTCGGCGCCGTGACCACCGCCGCCCTTGGCTTTGCCGTGATCGCCAGTTTCGGCTTCGGCGTGTTGCTCGCCACTTGGCTTCAGCAACAGAAACGCAGCAGCGCCGCCGCCGCCGAGCACAAGGATCGCCGGCAAGATGATGAAGAGGACGAGCGTCTTGCCCGACATCTTCTTCTTGGCGGGCGCTTCGCCCTCTGCGCCTTCAGCCGCTTCGGCCGGCGGGCTTGCGCCCTCGGCTTCTTCGGCTTCGTCGCCCTTTTTCTTCTTCTTTCCGAACATCACGGAATCGCTCGCGCATTAAGACCGCTCCTTGGTGCGCAAGACGTGGTTAAGGATTGGTAGCAACTCGGCAAAACTTGCCGGCGCCGCGGCAGAAAAGGCGCCTGCTGTTCACCATACCGCACGAGCTCGATTAAATAAAATCAGTCACTTAGAGTCTGGCACGCCCTTTGCGTGGTTAATGGCGATGGATAACGCACTCATGCTCGGCCTGCAGACGCAACGTGTTCTGCAACGGCGGATGGATATCGCGGCGAACAATCTCGCCAACGTGGCCACCACGGGCTTCAAGGCCGATGGCATCTGGCTGCAAGAAGCCGACAGCACCAACGCACACGCAGAAGAAGCCCCCACCAACATTCGTTTCGTTCGCGACATGGGCCTTGTGCGCAACATGCAGCAAGGCCCGATCGCGATGACGGGCAATCCGCTCGATGTCGCCATTGAAGGCGAAGGCTTCTTCATGGTGCAAGGCCCGAATGGGCAAACGCTCTACACGCGCGATGGCGCGTTTTCGTTAGCCGGTGATGGACGCCTCGTGACCAGCGATGGTTACCCGGTCCTCAGCGGCGGGGGAGCGCCGATCGTTCTCGATCCGCAAGGCGAAACGCCTTCGATCGGGCGCGACGGCGCTATTCGTGTGGCCGGCGTCGAGGCCGGTCGCATTGGTGTGGCGAGTTTCGCCGCACCGGCCGCGCTCCAAAAGGTCGGGGACAACCTTTGGGACGCGGAAGGACAAAGAGCGGGTGAGTTTGAAGGCGTGGTCGTTCAAGGAGCTCTCGAAGGCTCCAACGTACGCCCCGTCGTTGAGCTCACCCGGCTCATTGAAATCTCGCGCGCTTACCAATCGGCGGCGAAAATTGTTTCGAACACCGATGATTTGCGTCAGCGCGCGATCCAACAACTCGGCCGATAAGGAAAGTCCCTAGACATGCGTGCACTCTCGATCGCCGCCAGCGGCATGCAGGCGCAGCAAACCAACGTCGACGTCATTTCGCACAACATCGCAAACATGAACACGACGGGCTACAAGCGCCAACGCGCCGAATTCCAGGACATGCTCTATCAAAACATAGAGCGTCCAGGTTCGACGTCGTCCGCCTCGGGCGCAATTTTGCCGATGGGCATTCAGCTCGGCGTCGGCGTGCAGACCGACGCAGTTGGCCGCATCACCAGCCAGGGCAGCATCACCGTCAGCGATAATCCTTATGACGTCGCCATTAGTGGGCGCGGCTACCTGCAAATCGCCCTGCCCTCTGGTCAAACCGGATACACGCGCGCAGGCAACCTCGCAGTAAATGGCGACGGCTCGATCGTGACATCTGACGGCTATCTGCTTGAGCCGTCGATCACAGTGCCGGCCGAAGCGACGGGCATTCAGATCACGCGTGACGGCGTCGTCGAAGTGACCATGCAAGGCCAAGTCGAGCCGCAGCAGATTGGCCAAATTGAAATCGCCACCTTCATCAACCCGCCGGGCCTCGAAGCCATCGGCGACAATCTCTTCTTGGAAACGCCCGCCTCCGGCGCCCCGAACACGTCAACGCCGGGCTCGCCAGGCTTTGGCACGATCATGCAAGGCTTCCTCGAACTCTCGAACGTCAACGCGGTTGAGGAAATTTCGTCGCTGATCGTGGCGCAACGCGCCTACGAGATGAACGCGCGCGTCATCACCGCCGCCGACGAAATGCTCCAATCGACGACGCAATTGCGCTGAGGAGGATCAACATGCTGCGCTGGTTCTGCCTTCTCGCTTGCCTCTACATGGTGTTCGCCTCCGTGGCGTTCGCCGAGCCCGTCACGCTGCGCACGCGCATCGAAGCGAGCGGCCCTGCTGTCACGATGGGCGACGTGTTCGAGGGCGCGCCAGCCGACGTCGCCGGTCGCGCCATCGCGCCGTCCCCGCCAGCGGGGCAAATCAGCACCATCAATATGCCCGTGCTGCAAGCGGCAGCATCCGCTGCTGGGCTACAGTTCACGCCGCCGGCGGGCGTCAACGCTGTGCAAGTTGTTCGCCCTGGCGGCTTGCGCGCGACCCTGCCGGCGGCGGGAGGCAATCGCACGATTGTCGACGCTGTCATTCGCCGCGGCGAAAGCGTGAACCTGGTTTATCAAGCGCCAGGCATGTCGCTGATGATGCGCGCACGCGCGCTCGAAGATGGCGCGATCGGCCAACCCATACGTCTGCAAAACACATCGTCCAATCGAACCATTGAAGCCGTGGTCACTGGCCCCGGCGCTGCGAGAGCCAATCCATGAGCCCTGAAAACTCCCTTCGCGCCCTCGCCCTTCTTGCGCTCGCGACCAGCACTGGCGCTTGCGCGAGCCTCGACACTGGGGCAATGGCGCAGGACGCCATCGCTGCACCCGGCGTGGCCTATGACGCCGCCCGCCGCGGTTTGGCGCCGCCGCAACTCGCGCCTGTTGGCACACCAGCCGCGCTCACGGGCGGTGCGCAACAGACGATGCCGTCGTATCCGGAGCCCGTGGCGTATGAACCCGCGCCGAATTCGCTCTGGCGTTCAGGTTCGCGCAGTTTCTTCAACGATCAGCGCGCCAATCGCATTGGCGACATTCTGACCGTCGAGATCGAGATCGACGACAGCGCCGAGCTTTCGAACACCTCGAACCGCTCACGCGAAGCCTCAAGCTCGGCGGGCATCTCGAACTTCTTCGGGCTTGAGCAAAGTGTCGGCGATCTCATCGGCGGCGCGTTCGACACCGAGAATTTGATCGGCGGCAACGCAGATTCCGAACATCGCGGCACTGGCGCGATCAATCGCGAAGAGAAGATCGAGCTCACGGTCGCGGCCGTGATCGTGGATCGTCTGCCCAACGGCAATCTCGTCATCGCGGGTCGCCAAGAGGTGCGCATCAATGGCGAACTGCGCGAACTCACCGTCAGCGGCATCATCCGCCCTGAAGATGTGACCAGCGACAACAAGATCAATCACACGCAGATCGCGGAAGCCCGCATCTCCTATGGCGGCCGCGGCTCGATCAGCGCCGTCCAACGCCCCAATTGGGGCCAACGCCTCGGCGACGCGATTACGCCGTGGTGATTTCACCGCAAAATATTACCTCTTAGGTAATGGCGTATCGCTCGATTAAGGTCAGCTTCAGGACACATTGTACTGGAGCTGATCGTGATCGCTTTTCGCGGCTTTCTCTTTATCTTCCTCGCGGCACTTCTCGCCTACACAGCGATCGTAATTGCCAATCACGGTTGGAATTTGCTGCCCGTCTTCTTCGGCGATATCGCCGCGATGAATTGGCCCGGCCAATTCATCCTCGATTTCATGGGCTTTCTCGCCCTCTCCGCGCTCTGGACAGCATGGCGTCACCACTTTTCACCAACAGGCCTCGCACTCGCCATCCTCGCCTTCTTCGGCGGCATGGGCTTCCTCGCGATCTATTTGCTCCTGGCAAGCCTGCGTGCACGTGGCGACGTGGCCGTGTTGTTGCTCGGTCCCGCGAGAGCTGCGCGCTGAAATCCTAGAACAACGACCCCTGATCGCCGCCGGGCTTGGCCTTCGCACGTGGTTTGCCCGCTTCAGCTGGCGGATCGATCACGGCTTTCTTCTGCTCGTCCGCAAACGTGAGCTGCACCACATCACCCGCGTTCAAATCCTTCGCCGCGCGCACCAGCGTGCCGTCGTCGCGTTGCACCATCACGAAGCCGCGCGCGAGAACGCTCTTGTGCGACAAGCTCTCCAGCATGCGTGCCGCTCCATCCAAATGCTTGCGATGCGTCACGAGTGACCGCGTCATCGCCGGCTGTAACCGCGCCGCAGCTTGCAGCAAACGCTCGCGCCGCCGTGTGATGTCTTGCGCCAATGCTTGCGGCCGCAGGCGGGCAGCAATGCGGTCCAGCTTCGATTGCGCCGCGCGCGTGTTCGTCACTAAGGCCGCATTCAGTCGCTCCGCCGCGCGATCATAACGCTGCTGCGGAATCTGAAAGAGCGTCTCCAGCCTCGGCAGCTTTGCCGACGCCGCGCGCAATTCCGTGCGTCGTTTCTCCAGCCCGCGCACCAGGCCGCCCTTCAGCCGGCCTTCCAACATCTCGACGCGCTCTACCAATTCCGCGCGGACCGGCACGGCTTTTTCCGCGGCCCCCGTCGGCGTGGGTGCGCGCAGATCCGACGCGAAATCGATCAACGTCGTGTCCGTCTCGTGGCCCACCGCGCTGATCAGCGGGATTACACTCTCCGCTGTGGCGCGCACCACGACCTCTTCATTGAACGCCCACAAATCCTCGATCGAGCCGCCGCCGCGCGCCACGATCAGCACGTCCGGCCGCATATCGCCCTGCAGCGCGTTGAAGCCCTTGATCGCACGCGCCACTTGTCCCGCCGCTTCCTGGCCCTGCACCAGCACCGGCCACACAATCACGCGGCACGGAAAGCGCTCGCGCAAGCGATGCAGAATGTCGCGGATCACCGCGCCGGTCGGCGATGTCACCACGCCGATCGTACGCGGCAAATACGGGATGCGTTTCTTGCGCTCCGCCGCGAACAGACCTTCCGCCGCGAGCTTCGCCTTCAGCTTCTCCAATTGCGCCAGCAACGCGCCGACGCCCGCGGGCGCCATGCGATCGGCAATGAGCTGATATTGCGACCGCCCCGGATAGGTGGAGAGCCGCCCTTCGGCGACCACCTCCAAGCCTTCCTCCGGCCTGAACGACAACGCCTGCACATTCGCCTTCCACATCACCGTGGAGATGCTGGCGTTCTCATCCTTCAGGTCGACGTACAAATGCCCCGACTTGGCGATCAACACGCGGCCCAATTCGCCGCGCACGCGTACGCGATCGAAATTGGTCTCCATCGTGCGCTTTACCGCCTGGGCCAATTCGCTGACCGAAACCTCGGGCAGATTGCTGCCCGCTTGGGCTGCTTGGGTGGGGGCGGCGGCGTCTGACATCAGTTTCATATAAGGCGACTCGCGCCCGCTTGCGGAGTTTGCTTAAATTCGTCCCTGGCTGGGGGGCCGGGGGATCATGGGCATGGCGTTCGACGCGAACGATCTGTCGCCACACGAACATTTCGTCGTGGAACGCACCATTGCGGGCGAGACCGCCGATTTTACGCCCATGGCCGGCCCTGGCGGGGCCAAACCCATTATTCGCGCCGGCTTCCTGCGCAAGCTCATGCTGGGCGTCGATCCAAGCTGGGTGATTCGCACGCCTGGCGTGCGTTTGAAAGGCGCACGCATTGAAGGCGTGCTCGACCTTACTGATTGTTCAGGCGTGGGCGCCGCGGGCCTGCCCGCGCTCGCACTTGTGGATTGCGAGATCCCCGAAATCATCGACCTCAGCCATTCGCGGCTCGCGCGCTTCTCGCTGCTGAACAGTCGGCTGACCCGCCTCGTCGCGGTGGAAACTCAAATCGACGGCGAACTCGATATGTGCGGCGTCGCCCCGCTCGGCGCGCCCGGTCAAGAAACACTCACGGTAAAACTGCGCGGCGCACGCATCGACGGCGATCTCGCCGCGCGCGACGCAAAATTCGCCCGCGCCACCGACAGCACTGAAGACGCGCTCATGCTGCAGGGCATCGAGGTCGCCGGCACGGTGTTCTTCGACGGCAGCTTCGAAGCGTTTGGATGCATCTGGCTTCAACAAGCGCGTCTGATGGGCGGCCTCTCTTGCGAGGGCGGCCAAATGCTGAACCGCTCCGAAACAGGCGAAGCGGCGGCATTCACGGCCGACGGCGCCGAGATTAGCACGGTGTTGATGCGCAACGGATTCAAGGCCGAGGGCGAAGTGCGCTTTGTCGGCGCGCGCGTCGCACAGGTGTTCGAGTTTACAGACGCGTCGCTGCGCAATGAGTTTGGCGTGGCCCTCAACCTCGCCAGCGCGGCATCAGGCGGCCAGGTCGGGCTGGTGAACGCCAAAATCTCGGGTCAAGTGTTTCTTTCCAATGCTGAGATCGGTCGTAACTTCGACGTGCGCGGCGCCGAGATCAATCATCGCCTCACGCCGCGCGGCGATACGTTCGGCCGCGCCATCGAAGCCGCAAGCGTCAGCGTCGGCGGCGCCGTATTGCTGCAGGGCGCCAACATCAAGGGCGAAATCTTCCTCGCTGACGCCCGTATCAACGGCTACCTCGCCTTCGGCGGCGGCCGCTTCATCAATGGCGGCGGCTGGGCCATTCGCGCGCCGAACGCCCGCGTCGGCGGCAATCTCACGCTGAAGATCGACGAAAACGGCTATGCGCCGCATGGGCAAAAGACGGTCGTCGAAGGCGGCTTAAAACTCGATCGCGCCCGCATCGACGGCGCGCTGTCGTGGCTCAACCTCGAACTGCGCGGCCCAGGTCCCGACAACATGAAGGGCGCCTTTTTCTCATTCGCTGATGCGCAAATCTCCGGCCCGATCCAGGCCAAGACCCTCGTCACGCAGCAAGACGCCCGCATCGATGCGTCGGGCGCGACATGCTCAGCACTCGACGACGACGTGAAAACCGGTTGGGGCGCGGAAACCTCAACGCTCACGCTCGACGGCTTCGCTTATCAGCGCATCGACAGCGCCAACGAAAACTGGCGCGCGCGCCTCGCTTGGCTACGTCGCTCCAAGCGCGACGGCGACCGCTTCTCGCCGCAACCTTTCACGCACGCCGCTAACGTCTATGCCCGCACGGGCCGCCGCGACGACGCGCGGCGCATCCTGCTGGCGCAACACGATCAGCGCACGCTTTCAGCCTCGGCCGGCCCCTTCACTTGGGCGCTCTCGTCACTCTTCGGCGTGATCGCAGGGTACGGCTTGGCGCCGATCCGCGTCGTGCGCGCGCTTGTGCTCTTTCTCGCCATCGGCGTCGCCGGCGTGTTCGCGATGAATGCGCAAGGCGCGCTCGTCACGCCGCAAGGCCGCGCCTGCAACGGCGCGATCGAGCCTGCGCTCTACGCCATCGATGTAGCGCTCCCGGTGATCGATCTCGGCCAGGAAAGCCGCTGCGCTCCCGGCCGCACCGCGCGCGCCGAATTGCCGCAAGGCATGGCGGTGTCTGAGACCAGCGATTGGCGCCTGTTCGAAGGTGTGGCCCTCTGGCGCTGGGCGCATGCGCTTTACGCCATGCTGGGCGCGATCCTGACGGCGCTGGCGGTGGTGACCTTTTCCGGCATCATGAAGCCGAAGGACGATTAAGGGCCGGTTTTACCCCATTCGCAGACAAGCTCTTGCACCCCAAACGCGCACCCGCTCTTTAGCGGCAAACCTTTGGGGGACATTCATGCTTCGTCGCACGCTTTTGGCGTCCGCTCTCGCCATTCCGGCACTCTCGGCCTGCGCTACCGCCACCGGCGGCGCACGCGATCCGCTGGCGCCGCTGCCACTAGACACAAGCTCGCACGCGCGCCCTGAGATTGCGCGCGTCACGCACGTCTCGCTCGATCTGACGGCGGACTTCGAACGCAAAGTGATGCGCGGCAAAGCCACGCTCTCGATTGCCGCGCGCGATGATGCGCAAGAGATCGTGCTCGACAGTCTGAATCTCGTCATCCACCGCGTCCGCGCTGGCGGCGCTGAGACAACATTTACGCTCGGCGAAAGCCGCCCTTCGCTTGGCGCACCGCTCACCATCGCGCTCAACGGCGCGCGCACGATCGAGATCGAGTACGAAAGCGGTCCCGACGCCGCCTCGCTGCAATGGCTGACGCCCGCGCAAACCGCGAGCAACAAGCAATTCCTTTTCAGCCAAGGCCAATCGATCCTCAACCGCACCTGGATTCCAACACAAGACAGCCCCGGCATTCGCCAAACCTACGACGCACGCATTGTTGCGCCCGAAGGTCTGAAAGTGGTGATGAGCGCGGAAATGCTGACGCCGGATGGCGAGCCCGCCGGCGTCGGCCAGCGCGCCTTCCGCTTCCGCATGCCGCAACCGATCCCGCCCTATCTCATCGCCATCGGCATCGGCGATCTCGTGCACCGCGCCACCGGCCCGCGCACCGGCGTGTACGCTGAGCCGTCCGTAGTTGAGCGCGGCGCGGACGAATGCGCCGACATGGAACGCATGATGGACGTGGCCGAAGCGCTCTACGGCCCCTATCGCTGGGGCCGTTACGACGTGCTGATCCTGCCGCCATCCTTCCCCTATGGCGGCATGGAAAACCCGCGCCTCACCTTCCTCACGCCCACCTTCCTCGCCGGCGATCGCAGCCTCGTGTCGCTCGTCGCGCACGAACTCGCGCACTCATGGTCCGGCAATCTCGTCACCAACGCCGTCTGGGCGGATGGCTGGCTCAACGAGGGCTTCACGTCCTACATCGAAGGCCGCATCGGCGAAGCTCTGTTCGGCGAAGAGAATGCGCGCATGGCCGAAGCCTTGGCCTGGAGCGACATCCAAACCGCGCTCACGACTGTTTCGCCCGCAGGCCAACGCCTGCATTGGACCGGCGAAGTCGACGCCAACGACAATTCCAGCGCCATCACCTATGATAAAGGCGCGCTCTTCCTGCGCACGGTGGAACGCATTGTCGGCCGCACGCATCTCGACACGTATCTGCGCTCCTATTTCGATCGCTACGCCTTCCAGCCGATGACGACGCAGCAATTCCTCGCCGATTTCCGACAGCACGTTGTCCGCAACGACGTCGCGCTCGAAGCGCAATTGCTGCTCGACCAATGGGCCTACGAACCGGGCATTCCATCAAACGCGCAAGCGCCCGTCGCTGACGGCTTCAACGCAATCCCTGGCTATATCGAAGCCTTCGTCGCCGGCGGCCCGCCAGCGGCCGCGCCGTGGGAGCATTGGAACACGATGCAGCGCCAGCGTTATCTGCAAACGATGCCGCGCGAATTGCCAGCGGAGCGCTTGCGCGAGCTTGAGCGCGCATTCGCGCTCGACACGATCGGCAATATGGAAGTGCGCTTCGATTGGCTCGCGCTCGCGATTAACAACTCGTACGAGCCGTCATCCGACGCCATCGAGCGTTTCCTCAGCGAACAAGGACGCGGCAAATTCATTCGTCCGCTCTATCGCGCTTTGATGCAGCGCGGCGCCTGGGGTCAATCGCTCGCGCGCCGCACCTACGCCCACGCCCGCGCCGGCTATCATCCGATCGTCGCCGCGGCGGTGGATCGCATTCTCGCGGTATAAGCCACCAAGCCCCCCTCCCCGCGAGGGGAGAGGGCAGGGTGAGGGATAGCTCCGTCAAAGAATACCAAAGCTCACCTCATCCACACTTGAAACAGCAGCGCCCCACGCTCACCCTGCCCTCTCCCTCCCAAAGGAGGGAGAGGGTGCGATGAACGACACGAACGCTTCACTCATCACGCAAAGCCTAGAGATCGCCTCCGAGCGCGGCGGTGATCTCACGTCTGCGGTGTATGCGCGGCTTTTTCAAGAACGACCCGACCTCGAACCGCTTTTCGTTATGGATACGAACGGCGCGGTGCGCGGCGAAATGCTTTCGCGCGTGTTCGACGCCATTCTCGATTTCATCGGCCCGTGCGCCTACGCGCACAATCTGATCCACGCCGAAGCCACCACGCACGACGGCTACAACGTCCCACGCGAAACCTTCACCCTCTTCTTCACTACAGTCGCCGACACCATCAAGGAGGCGTGCGGCGACGCTTGGGGCGTAGATACGGAACACGCTTGGTCACGCCTGCTCGAAGAGATTGATCTCTACATCAAAGCAAACGCCTAGAGCGCGTCGCCAAATCCTTTGCCGCCTTGTAACGGCTTCAATCTGATCAATCGGCTCTCAGCTACCGCGGCGGTGCGATGTTTGACTGCTTCCCGATAATCGGGATCGCGGACCATCGCGGCGAACGCGGCAGGGTTCGGATACTCGGCGATGAACACCAAATCCCAACGCTCGTCTTCCGGCCCGATGAGCACGCAATCGAAACGCCCAATCCAGTGTTGGCGTCCGCCGAGGCGCTCGAACACAGGCCCGCTTTCGCGGGCATAGGCCTTATAAGCCGCCGCGCCCGTCGCCTCGCGCCCGTCCTCGTAAGCGGCGTGTTCGCGCAAACGCACCAGATTGAGCATGTGGATCGGCCCCTCGTCCGGCAGCGCCTGAAAAGCGGCGAACTGCTCTTTGGTTGGGTTGATCAGGTCGCTCACGCACGCTCCTCCGGCCGTTTGGCTTGACCATACGCGTGCTCCGCCGCAATCCAAGTCCATGAAGATTCTGATCGTTGGTTCCGGCGGGCGCGAGCACGCCCTGGGCTGGAAGCTCGCCCAAAGCCCGCTCGCGCCGGAGATCATTTCCACGCCTGGTAACCCCGGCCTTGCAGCCCTTGGGCGCACCTTTGCGCTCAAGGTCGAGCAAGCCGCTGAAATCGCCGCACTGGCCGCGCGCGAGCAAGTCGACCTCGTCGTCATCGGCCCCGAATCCGCCGCCGCCGCGGGTCTCGCGGATCATTTGAAAACGCTCGGCGTGCCGTGCTTCGGCCCGAGCAAAGCCGCGGCCGAACTCGAAGCCTCCAAAGCTTTCATGAAGGAATTCTGCGTGCGCCACGGCGTGCCAACCGCAGAATACAAAGTCTTCGACGACGCCATTCACGCCAAAGCCTATCTGGGCGGCCGCGAACCGCCATTCGTCATCAAGGCCGACGGCCTCGCCGCCGGCAAAGGCGTCGTCATCGCTGAAACCCGCGCCGCCGCCGATGAAGCGATCAACGAAATCCTCTTCCTGCGCAAATTCGGCGCCGCCGGACAGCGTATCGTCATCGAAGATTTCCTGCCCGGCGAAGAAGCCAGCTTCTTTGCGCTCTGCGACGGTGAAACCGCGATCCCGCTCATTGCCGCGCAAGATCACAAGCGCGCCTACGACGGCGACAAAGGCCCCAACACTGGCGGTATGGGCGCATACTCGCCAGCGCCGATCTTCACCGACACCGTGCGCGATCAAACCATGGAGCAGATCATCCTGCCCACCTTGCGCGGGATGAAGGCCGAAGGCCGGCCCTTCGTCGGCGTGCTTTTCGCGGGCCTCATGATCAGCGCCGACGGCCCGAAACTCATCGAGTTCAACGTCCGCTTCGGCGATCCCGAATGCCAAACCTTGATGCGCCGCATGAAGAGCGATCTGGCGCCCATCCTGCTCGCCGCAGCCAAAGGCGAACTCGCGCAAGCGCCCGCAATCGAATGGGATGCGCGCCCCGCCGTGACGGTCGTGTACGCCGCGCAAGGCTATCCGGACGAGCCGCTCACCGGCTCCGTCATTCGCGGCGTTGAACGGGCTGACGCGGTTGAGAATGTCGTCGTCTTCCACGCCGGCACGCGCACGGATGATACCGGCCTACTCCGCGCCGCGGGCGGCCGCGTGCTCAATGTCACCGCCATTGGCGACACGCTGCAAGCAGCGGTCAACAGCGCTTATGCCGGCGTACAAGTCATCGATTGGCCCGGCGGCTTCTGCCGCCGCGACATCGCCTGGCGCGCACTGGCGACCTGATTAGTCGGAATACTTTTCTCGCTGCGGCTTCAGCTCTTCGTGCTCGTCGTATTCGAGATACGACGCCGTGCATTGCGTGAATTTCCCGTTTTTCATCGTGTACGCAAACATCGCAACATCGATGAATTCTGGCGCCGTGTCTGCCGGACTGGCCGGATCGAAGCCGCGCCAATTCACCCGCACCACGACCGAATCCTTGTCTTCATGCGAGTCGGTAATCTCGAACGACCATTGCCGATAGATCGAGAACAAGGTCGCGCACCAGCGCCGCAACATCGCTGGGCCTGCGCCAAACACGGGCGGCAGAAACTCATACCGGAACGTGTCGCTCACTTGGTCGTCGAAATCGTCCACCCGATTTGAGACCACACTCTCAAAGTGCGCCTGCGCCAGCTTCACCCCTGGTGTCATGCGAACGCCTCCCCATCGCCCCTCCGCGAGAGGCGACTTTCTTGGCCCAGAGCCTTCCCCGATCCGGCGTAATGTTCAAGCTTGCCCTTGCGGCGGACCGTTGCGCCAGAGCCTGTCGCTGCTAACAAAGGCCTACGGGAGGTAGCGATGGCCGAAGAACTAAGACCGGAAGACGCATTTTCCGGCGTCAAACCGGTTGAGGAACGTCACCAGCTCGATCAAGCCAAGCTCAGCGCATGGTTGGAGGCGAACGTCGAAGGCTTCGCCGGCCCGCTGAGCTTGAACCAATTCAAGGGAGGGCAATCGAACCCGACCTATCAATTGGTCACGCCGGGAAAAAAATACGTCCTGCGCAAAAAGCCGGGCGGCAAGCTTCTGCCCTCCGCGCATGCGGTTGATCGCGAGTATCGCGTCATCTCCGCGCTCTACCCCACAGGCTTCCCGGTCGCGCGCCCGTATGCGCTCTGCACCGACGACAGCATCGTCGGCGCCATCTTCTACGTCATGGAAATGGTTGAAGGCCGCATCCTCTGGAACGGCCGCCTGCCGGATTGCACGAACGCAGAACGTCGCGCCATCTACGAACACAAGATCTCAACACTCGCCAAATTGCACACCACCGATGTCGACAAAGTCGGCCTCAGCGACTTCGGCAAACCCGGAAATTACTTCGCGCGCCAGATCGATCGCTGGTCGAAGCAATATAAATTGAGCGAGACCGAGACGATTCCGAAAATGAATCGTCTGATCGAATGGCTGCCGCAAACCATTCCGCCGGGCGAACGCGTCTCGATCGTCCACGGCGATTATCGCCTCGACAACATGGTGCTGCACGCCACGGAGCCGCGCGTCATCGCTGTGCTCGATTGGGAACTCTCCACGCTGGGCGATCCACTCGGCGACTTCACCTATTATCTGATGAATTGGGTGATGCCGAGCGACGGCCGGGCCGGCCTCGGCGGCATCGATGTGGCGCCGCTCGGCATCCCGACTGTCGAAGAGGTCGTGAAGCTCTATTGTGAGCAAACGGGTCGCAGCGGCATCGACCAACTCGATTGGTATTTCGCCTACAACGCTTTCCGCCTCGCCTGCATTCTGCAAGGCATCGCGGGGCGCGTGCGTGACGGCACGGCCGCCAGCGCGCACGCGAACGAAATGATCAAGCGCATCGGACCTCTCTCTGACGCGGCCTATATGTACGCCGAGCGCGCGGGCCTGAAATGAACGAACGTCAGCGCGATCTTTTCCTTTGGGTTTGGTCACAACGCCGCAAACCGGGGCAAACCGCCATCGGCATTCGCGGCGCTTTGATCGGGGCAGCCGGCGGCGTGCTCTTCACGCTGCTGATGTCGCCCGGCGCACCATCGAGCGTGCCAACCTACGACACCGGCGGTCAGCTCCTCGGCGCCTTGTCCGAGCACCTCCGAATGCTGGTGCTCGCAGTCCCTGCTTTCGCCGGCATCGCCTGGTTTCTCGCCAATCGGGTCTATGCCTCGCAAGAAGCGATGTACCAGGCCATCCTGCAATCAGGCGCACAGGTGCCGACGCAGAAGCCCGAAATGCAGATGTCCGACCGCGGCCCAGCCATCGCCGTCGGCATCGCCGCCGCCATCATCGCCATCTTCATCATCGTGCTCTTCGTGATGTATTGGTAGCTCCGTCATCCCGGACGCGCGAAGCGCGATCCGGGCCCCAGGGCCCACGCACATCCGCTCGGTGCGTGCAGTTGACGAAGCGCATTGTCCAACCGATCAACGCATCAATATTTCTTTGGGGGATCGCATGTTGCAACGAGGAAAATTCCTTGCCGGCGCGCTGGCCGCACTGGCGCTCGTCACCGGCTCAAGCTTTGCGCAAACCACGCCGCAAGCCGCCACCGTGATCCACGCCGGACGCCTGCTCGCCGACCCGAGCACCGGCCGCGTCGCCACAGAACAATCCATCCTCGTCAATGCTGAAGGCCGCATCATCGGCGTTGAAGCCGGTTATGTGACGCCCGCAGGCGCGACCGTGATCGATCAGCGCAATCGCTTCGTGCTGCCTGGCCTCATCGACAGCCACGTCCACCTCACCAGCGAACTCAGCGCCAACCAACTGATCGAGGAAGTCACGCTCACGCCCGCCGATGGCGCGCTCCGCGGCGCCGAGAATGCGCGAAAGAACCTGCTCGCCGGCTTCACTACCGTCGCCGATCTCGGCGCCAACAACGATTCCATCTTCGCGCTGCGTCGCGCCATCCGCGAGAACCGCGTACCCGGCCCGCGCATCATCGCCTCCGGCGCCTCAATCACGCCGCATGGCGGCCACGGCGATTCCAACGGCTTTGCGCCCGACATCAACGCCGTCCTCGCAAACCCCAACGCCTGCTCCGGCGCTGACGAATGCCGCCGCGCCACGCGCCGCCAAATCCAAGCTGGCGCCGACGTCATCAAGATCACCGCCACAGGCGGCGTGCTCTCCAACACGGCAGCCGGCGTTGGCCAGCAATTCAGCGACGAAGAATTTGCGGCCATCGTCGAAGCGGCGCACTCGATGGGCCGCCGCGTCACTGCGCACGCGCATGGCGTCGAGGGCATCAACGCGGCGCTTCGCGCTGGTGTCGATTCCATCGAACATGGCAGCTACATCAACGCAGAATCCGCGCGATTGCTGCGCAATCGCTATCAGGTGCCGACGCTGCTCGCCGGCTGGTGGGTCGGTCAATTGGCCGAACGCGGCGGCACGCTCACGCCGGCACAGACCGATAAAGCCCGACAAGTCAGCCGCGATATGGCCAATATGGGCCGCTTCGCGCGCCAGAATAATATTCGCATCGCCTTTGGCACGGATACCGGCGTCTCGCCGCACGGCATGAATGCGCGCGAATTCCAGCTCATGGTCGAAGCCGGCTTCTCGCCGCTGCAAACCATCCAAGCCGCAACGATCAACGCCGCCGATCACCTCCAACTCAGCAACGAAACCGGCCGCATTGTCCCCGGCCTCGCCGCCGACATCATCGCCGTCGATGGCGACCCGCTGGCCGATGTGAGCACGCTGATGAACGTCCGCTTCGTCATGGCGCGCGGCAGGACGCACAAGAGCGAATGATCGAGGTGGAGCGTTGCCGCGAATAGCGCTAACGCTTCCCCATGCTCCGCGTTATCGCCCGCGGCGGCGCGGAGGTCGCTTGCGAGGCTCCCGCCGCCCTCTGGTACGACCTTGAATCACCCACGGACGCCGAAGAGGCCGACGTCGAAGAGACGCTTGGCATCGACGTGCCGACGCCCGCCGAGCGCGCCGCGTTCGAAGAATCCGCGCGCTATTACGAAGAGGGCGACGCGCTCCACCTCACAGCGACGCTGCTGGGCCGCCGCGACGACGGGCCGTTTGTCTCCGGCGCCGTCACCTTCATTCTGGCCAAGGGTAAGCTCGTCACCGTCCGCCAGGTGCGCCCGCGCGCGTTCGATATCGGCCAAGGCCGCGCCTCAGCGCGTCTGGAATCTGCACAAACCGGGGCAGACGTCCTGCTCGCACTCGTCGAAGGCGCCGCCGAGCGCTTGGCCGACCTGCTCGCCGAAGCCACCCGCGATCTCAACAAGCTCTCGACGCAAGTCTTCAGCGAGAACGAACCGCCGGACCTGCGCACAGCGCTGCGGGAGCTCGGCAAGATCGGCGCGCTCGCCTCGCTTGCACACGATTCACTCTCAAGCCTACAGCGCCTGCTCGTCTATGCGCGCGCCAGCAAGGGCAAATACGATCTGAAAGACCAGCGCCTCTCCGCACTCGCGCGCGACGTTGGCGAACTCGAACGCATTGCTGAAGCGATGCAACCGCGCCTCTCGTATCTGCAGGACGCGATGCTGGGCCTCATCAACGCGACGCAAACCAACGTGCTGAAGGCGCTCTCGCTCGCCACCATCGCGTTCGTGCCGCCCACACTCATCGCGTCGATCTTCGGCATGAATTTCGAGGCCATGACCTGGTTTCGCCATGACTGGGGCCCGTGGGTCGGCTTCGCCCTCATGCTCGCCGCCCCCGCCGCCCTCTTCGGCATCGCCAAATGGCGGCGCTGGTTCTGATCAGGTCGCGACGGGCTTCACCGCGGACGCCGATTGCTTCGCGCGCGCACGAGCTTCATCCGTATTCGCGCCGCGCGCCAACGCCACGCCCATGCGCCGCTTCTTGAAGCTTTCGGGTTTGCCGAACAGACGCACTTCGCTCTCCGGCACGGCAAGCGCCTCGGCCACGCCCTCAAACGCAACGCCCTTGGCTTCCATGCCGCCATAGATCACGGCGCTCGCGCCTGGCGCACGCAGCGATGTATCGACGGGCAGACCCAGGATCGCGCGCGCATGCAGCGCGAATTCGCTTTGCACTTGGCTCACCAAAGTCACCAGCCCCGTATCGTGCGGGCGCGGGCTGACTTCGGAGAACCAGACTTCGTCGCCCTTCACGAAGAGTTCGACGCCGAAGATGCCGTGGCCGCCCAGCGCCTCTGTCACCTTGCCGGCAATCTCGCGCGAGCGTTCAAGCGCCAGCGCGCTCATCGCTTGCGGCTGCCAGCTCTCGACATAATCGCCATCGACCTGCACGTGCCCGATCGGTTCACAGAAATGCGTGCCGGATGCTGCGCGCACCGTCAGCAACGTGATCTCGAAATCGAAATGCACTTGGCCTTCGATGATCACGCGCGGCTGCTTTACCCTTCCTGCGCTCATTGCATATTCCCACGCCGGCGCGACTTCGGCTTGCGCCTTCAAGCGACTCTGCCCTTTGCCCGACGACGACATCACCGGCTTCACAAAGCACGGGAAGCGAATTTTATCGACCGCCGCCTGCATCTCTTCGAGCGAGGACGCGAACGCATAGGGCGACGTCGGCAAGCCGAGCTCTTCGGCCGCCAGCACGCGAATACGCTCACGATTCATCGTGACGTGCGCGGCGTTCGCCGTCGGGATCACGCGCGCCAGGCCGTCAGCCTCGATGCGCACCAACTCGTCCGTCGCGATCGCCTCGATCTCCGGTACGATCAAATGCGGCCGCTCTTGTTCGACCAACGCGCGCAGCGCTTTGCCATCGGTCATGTCGATCACATGCGCGCGATGCGCCACCTGCTGACCCGGCGCGTCCGCGTAGCGATCGACCACGATCACCTCAACGCCAAACCGCTGCAGCTCAATCACGACTTCTTTGCCCAGCTCGCCGCCACCGAGGAACATGACGCGAAGCGCGGAAGGAGAAAGCGGCGTACCGATGCGGGTCATTTCGTGGTCCTCATTTTGGCGGCCATTTGCCATCGTACGCCACCGGCTCGCAAGTCAGTGCGAGTTTCTTGGCGACGACCGCGCCACCAACTCCGTAGAGGGGGTCGATCTCAACCGAAAATCCCTTGTCGGTCTTTCGGATGTCCAATCGATCTATGACGCCCGAATCGCCGGTGAACCCGTCGAGATCGATGGTTTTTATCTCGTCGAACTCAAAATAATCACGCAATGTTTGTCGAGAACGTAGTGACCGCGCTCATCAAGCTCGCGGGTCATCCTGAAGGCTCGAACGCGCATGCGCCCTTTGCCAGACTGATCAAAAGTCAGATCCGTCAAATATGCATCGTGAAGACTCGGCACATAACCAAACCAATCAGATAGGCTTACCGCACCGGGAATTTCGTCGATGCAGTCAATGGTCATCACGTCTTCCCCAACATCCTCCGAACCGTCCGTCCCGCCTCCTCGATCGGGTGCGCCGCTGCGGCTTCGCGCATCCGCGCCAAATTCGGCCCGCCGGCGCGATGCTCCGCTATCCATTCGCGCGCGAACTTGCCGCTTTGCACGTCGGCCAACACGGCGCGCATCGCGTCCTTCACGCGCGCATCGATCACGCGCGGGCCGGTGACGTATTCGCCGTATTCCGCCGTGTTCGAAATCGCCAAGTGCATGCCGGCGATGCCGCGTTCATGGATCAAATCTGAGAGCAATTTCACTTCGTGCAGGCAATCGAAATAGGCGAGCTCCGGCGGCGTGCCGGCTTCGACCTGCACCTCCCACGCCGTGCGGATCAGATGCGTGAGCCCGCCGCAGAGCACGACCTGCTCGCAATAAAGATCGCCCTCCGTCTCGATCTTGAACGAGCTTTCGATCATGCCGGCGCGTCCGCAACCGATCGCTGCGCCATACGAATACGCCAGCGCCGCGGCGCCGCCGCTCGCATCCTGCGCCACGGCGACAATGCACGGCAGCCCACCGCCACGCGTGAACGCCTCCCGCAACGCCTTGCCCGGCCCCTTCGGGGCCACCATCGCCACATCGACACCGGCCGGTGCGCTGATGAAACCAAAATGCACGGCAAAGCCATGCACGAACATCAAAGTCTGCCCATCGCGCAGATACGGCGCGATCTCGGCCGCATATAAGTCCGGCATCACCTCATCCGGCGCGCACATCACCAGCACGTCCGCGCGCCGCGTCGCTTCCGCCACGCTGACAATCTCGAAGCTGTCGCCGCGCGCTTGCGCTTCGCGCCGCGCACCCGCCTGCAACGCCACGATCACGTTTACGCCAGAATCACGCAAATTCAGCGCATGCGCGTGTCCCTGCGCGCCATAGCCAATCACGGCCACGTTTTTCGCGCGGATCAGCGCCTGGTCTGCTTCTTTCTCGTAGCGAACTTGCATCTTGCCCTCGTGACGCGGGTAACGGCCCGCGTGCGCGGCCCAGTGTCTAAACGCCCGCCTGGCCTTCCGCCAGCTTTGGAGCATGACGAGAGCCATTATGCGCTACGACTTTATCTTCATCACCGCCGCCCTGGCCTGTCTGCTGACCGGCATGAGCATGGGCATATGGATGGGCATCGCGCATGATTTCACGCTCTCCCCCGTACACGCGCACTTAAACCTGCTCGGTTGGGTGACGCTCGCGCTCTACGGCCTCATTCACCGCACCTACCCCGCTCTCGGCCAATCGCGCGCAGCCTTACCGCAATGCGTGCTGGCGATCGCGGCGTCGCTCACCATGCCCGCCGGTATCGCGCTTTCGATCCTGGCGCAGCAGCCGATCGTGGCGATCGTCGCCTCGCTCTTCCTGCTGATCGCAACAGCGACCTTCGCGACCATGTTCGTGCGCCGCGCCCGAGCTAGCGTCTGAACTTGCACTCGCCCGCACACGCCTTACGTTTCTCTGGAGGAGACAGAAATGGCGAGTGCGGGCGAGATCGTGCGCTTCTGGCGCGACGCAGGGCCAAAGGCGTGGTTCGCGAAGGATAAAACCTTCGACGGCCGTTGCCGCGGCTATGAAGCCGAGCACCACGCCGCAGCCCGTCGCGAATTGAGCAATTGGGAGCGTGACGCCGAGGGCGCGCTCGCACTCATCCTGCTGCTCGATCAATTCCCGCGCAACATGTACCGCAACAGCGCGCACGCCTTCGCCACGGATGGCTTGGCGCAAGGGGTAGCGGCTCGCGCTATCGCCAACGGCTTCGACGCAGCCACCGATTCCGAGCTGCGCGTCTTCTTCTATCTACCCTTCGAGCACGCGGAGGATCTTGCGCTTCAAGAGCGCTGCGTGACGCTCACCACGCCGCTCAACAATCCCGAATTCACGCGCTACGCGATCCTGCACCGCGAGATCATCGCCCGCTTCGGCCGCTTCCCACATCGCAATCCGATGCTTGGGCGTACGAGCACGGAGGACGAGTTGCGGTTCTTGGCCGAGGGTGGCTTCGCCGGTTAGCGGATCGGCGCGTCGAACGCGTAGCGCCAATTGCCTTCGTAATCGCGCGCCCACACCGAAACATAGCGCCCAGTCGTGCGCGTGCCGTCAGCGGCCGTGTGTACCGAATTGCCCCACGTCCAGCCCATGTCGCCACGCGCCGAAACACGCGCGGTCTCCGGCGCCCATTCCAGCCGCGCCGCCGCCGGCCAACCCGCGTACGCTTGCACCACGCCATCGCGGCCGCTGATGATCTCGCGCGAGGTCACGATCAGCGCATCGGACGCCGCATATTGTGCGAACGCCGCCGGCACGCCGTCGCTTTGCGCCAGCGCCGCAAATGCGCGATCCGCTTCCATCAATTCGTTGACGGCGGCCGCGGCCAATTCCTCTTCAGTGCGCGAGCCCGCAATTTCCGAGAGCCGCAGCGCCAAGCGTCCGCCGGCGTCAGTGTTCTGAACGCAGGTGCGCGCGATCGAGGTCGAACGCCCGGCGACGGCCAGTTCGATGTACGCTTGCTCGCCCGCCGAGCAGACTTCCGTGTCGCCGCCAAGCGAGCCGACAACACCGCCCGCCGCGCGCGCAAGGTTCGCAATCTCGGTGCGCTGCACCGCCGTTAGTGTAGAGATGTACGGCGCGTCGCCGCCCCAGAGCCACCAGCCCGTGCTCGGATGCCCGGTGAAGCGGCGCAAGAACACACGGCCGTCTTCACCGCGCAGATCGTAACGGATAACGCGCGCCACGCCACCGCGCGTCGGCGCCAACGTCACGCGCACAGACATATCGATGCCGTCCGCGGCGAGCGCAGCACGCCCGCCTGTCGTGGGAATGATGTCCGCAGCCACGAGCGATTGCGCCCAGGCCGGCGCGCGCAATGACAAATTCTGCGCGAACGCCGCCGTGCTGACCAGCAACACCGCGCCGCACAGAGCGGCTGCGCGAAGCAATTTCATCTTATCCCCACCCTCGTGGCGTTTGATCCCTATGCCCAAGCTTAGGGCGCCCCGCAGGGCCTAGGGAAGCCTCAGCGGGCCTGGTTACGCACAGGCTGGCCGTCGCGCAGCACCCATCGTGCTGTGCCGGCGACACGGTCGATCTCGGCCTGCAGCTCGCGCACGCTTTCCGGCATGCCCGCGCCGGTTCCGCCATAATCCAGCACCGATTTGCTGCGGCCGTTGCGGATCAATTGGATCGTGGTCGACGGCAGGTCGGTCACGCCCGCACGGTACTCGTTCTCCAGATTGTCGAATCCGATCGCATCGAACCGCGCCAACAGCGCTTGCACTTCCGCCGGTGAAATTTGCGCGCGCTGCTCGCCAACGACATTCACGAAGCGGCGGCCCTCATAAAGCACGCCGCCATCGCCGCTGATCGTCACTGTGTAATCCGGGCAGAAGCCGAAGCACGGCGTCCGCGTCATGCTGATTTCGAAGGGTCCCGCGCTTTCCGGGTTCGGCGCGGGCGCAGTACTCGCGCAGGCACTCAGCGCCAGAGCCGCAAACACACCAACAAAAGCACGTCTCAGCATGGAATATCCTCGAAATCTCAGGCGCCTCTCTCGGCGCCGATCGTGTCAGCCTTGCGGCAGAGCCAACGCCGCAGCGATGCGGCTCCCCAAATCGTGATCCGCAACGCGCGGCCAATCGGGCATTTGTCCGCCAATCCATGTGAACTGACGCTTAGCGTAACGGCGTGTGTCGCGTTTGCCGATGTCGGCGGCTTCCACGAGCGTAAGTTCCCCGCTCAAATGCGCGCTCAACGCCGGCGCGCCATGCGCTTTCGTCGCCGGCAACGCGGGATCGAGCCCACGCGCCGCGAACGCACGCACTTCATCAAGCGCGCCCTGCTCAAGCATCTTGTCGAACCGCGTATTGATCGCCGAATAAAGCGCCTCGCGGTCCGGCGTTAGCGCCAGCCCCACCCATTCCTCGCGCGACAAGGCCGGTTTCGTATTCGCCTGCAAGACGCTGATGCTTTCGCCCGTCGTCTCCAGCACTTCCAGCGCACGCAAAATCCGCGGCGCATCATTCGGCTCCAGCCGCGCCGCCGTCATCGCATCGCGCGCCGCCAATTCCGCATGCAAAGCCGGCGCGCCTTCGAGCGCCACGCGCTCGCGCAACGCCGCACGCGTGTCTTCATCGGCCGCTGGAATGTCCGCTAAGCCTTGCGTCAACGCTCTGAAATAGAGCCCTGTGCCACCGACCAAGATCGGCGTGCGCCCGCGCGCGCGAATGTCCGCAACCGCCGCCAGCGCATCCTCTAGCCAACGCCCTGTCGAATAGAGCCGCGCCGCGTCCACGTGCCCGTAGAGATGATGCGGCGCCTGCGCCTCCTCTTCGCGCGACGGGCGAGCGGTCAGCACGCGAAAATCCGCATAGACCTGCATCGAGTCCGCGTTGACGATTTCGCCCCCGATACGCTCGGCCAGCGCCAGCGCCAAAGCGGATTTACCGCTGGCGGTCGGGCCCATGATGAGGAGCGCAGGCTTCATGGCCGTTGCAGTAGCGCAAACCCCGCCTCTGCCCTAGAGGGGTGCGGCTTCCTATCTCAGCTGGATTCCATGACCGCCCACGCCCTCGTTTTCGTCGCCTCGCCAGAGAACAAGCCCGCTTACCGCGAGGCGCTGCTGATGCTTGGTCGCGTGGCATTGAACCGCAAATTGCCGCCGCCGGAGGTGCTCGCTGGCTGGGAAAGCGCACAATGGATTTATGAGCGCGTCGATGGCGAACTCCGCCAAGAGGCTGCCGCCGCCGTCGCTGAACTTCCCGTCGATTGGGCGCTCGTGCCGGTCGAGGGCCGACGCAAGAAGCTGCTCGTCGCCGACATGGATTCCACAATTATCAATGTGGAATGCCTCGATGAACTCGCTGACTTCGCCGGCCTCAAAGCCGAGATCGCCGCCATCACTGAACGCGCAATGCGCGGCGAATTGGAGTTCGAGCCGGCATTGATCGAGCGCGTCTCCAAACTCAAAGGCCTCGCGCTCGACGCGCTGCAACGCACCTATGACGAACGCGTCCGCCTCAATCCGGGCGCGGCGACCTTCGTGAAAACGATGGCCAAGCACGGTGCGCGCTGCGTGCTCGTCTCCGGCGGCTTCACCTTCTTCACGTCGCGCGTCGCCGATTCCGCCGGTTTCCACGCCAACCGCGCCAACGTGCTGCTCGACGATGGCGCTACGCTGAGCGGCGCAGTGCAAATGCCCATCCTCGGCCGCGCCGCGAAACTCGAAGCACTCCGCGCCGAAGCAGCCAGCATCGGCGCAACCGAGCAAAACGCACTCGCCATCGGTGACGGCGCCAACGATCTCGACATGATCAAAGCCGCAGGCCTCGGCCTCGCCTATCGCGCCAAGCCGCTCGTCGCCGCCGAAGCCGACGCCAAGATCGATCACATGAGCCTTGAAGCGGCGCTCTTCTTCCAGGGCTATCGTCGCGAGGAGTTCGCGACATGAAGCTTCGGGGAATTCTACTCGCCGCAGCGCTGGCGGCCTGCGCGACATCATCCGAGGTCGATACGCCGCCACAGCCCTTACAGCCGACCCCAGCCGTCGACGTCGCGGGCAACACGCTCGACGAATTGATCGGCCAAGGTGAAGAGAAATTCTGCTGGGAAAACGACGCGTGGTGCGTCTCCGCCAGCACCGCGAGCGTCCCGACGTTTGACCGCGGGGCCGAGATCACCACCTTCGAATCGCCGGACGCACAGGGGTACACCGCATGGCGCCACGGCATCGTTGAAGCCGATGGCAGTGTAATCTTCGGGTTCGTCGATACACGCACGACAATGTATTCCGGCGGCGACGCCTACGCGAACCAACTCACGCTCTATCGCGCAGCGCCCGGCGCGGCGCCGGTGCAGATCGCCTCGCTCCCGTTCGGTGGCTCCGCACGCATCCGCGCCTGTTTCAGCGCCGAGCAAGCCGCCGCGCGGCTACAATCGTGCCAAGACGAATATTTCTTCAATGGTCGCATCGAACTTGACACGACCAATACCGACGCCGCGCCGCGCCTCATTTTACAGACCGAAGCACGAACCTATCCAAATCGCCGCAGCCGCGACGAAGATTCAACGCAAGCTCCACCGCTCACGCGCGCTGATCAAACTTGGTGGCGCGACCCGGAATGCTCATATCGCATTGTGCTGACACGCGGCGCAGACGGCCAATACCGCCCTGAACGTCCGTTGCCAGCCTGTAGCGATTATCTGGAGCTTTAATTGAGCCTGCCGCGTACGCCTAAAGCCGTCGTCTTCGATCTCGACGGCACTCTGATCGATTCCGAAGCGCTCGTACGTGAATCGCATTTTCATGCCGCCAAGACGCTCGGCTATGAGATGAGCGACGCGCAATTCCTCGGTCTCGTCGGCATGCACCGTGAGGCCAACGATCTCCAGCTCAAATCCTATTACGGGGACGATTTCCCGCTTGAGCTTTTCATCGAAACGACGCGCGCTTTTGTCGGCGATCGTTCTGCGCCGCTGAAGGCGGGTGCGATCGAACTCATGGATACATTGGACGACCTCGGCTTAACCTACGGCCTCGCCACCTCGTCGCGCCGCCCCTGGGTCGAACGCCATTTCCACACCCACAAACTCGCCCACCGCTTCCGCGCCGTCGTCACGCGCCAAGATGTCGTCAACGGCAAGCCCGATCCTGAGCCCTATCTCAAAGCGTCCAAATTGCTCGGCTTCGCACCAATGGACGTGCTCGCGATCGAAGATTCACACGCCGGCGTCCGCGCCGCGCACGCTGCCGGATGTATCACGGTGATGATCCCCGATTTGCTGCAACCCGATGAAGAAATGCGCACCAAAGCGCGCGTGCTCGGCTCACTCGCGGACGTGCAGGCATTGTTCGCGCGCTAGCTTCGCGCCTGCAGCCGCCGATAGGTCACGGCGCCCTCGCGATTGATGCGCACGACGATGCTGCGCTCACCGTCCGCGGCAAGACCTGCGATGGTGCGCGCCGCATTCAGCGTATCGACCGGCTGAAACGCCATCGCTTCAATCACGTCGCCCGGACGCAGCACGTTTTCGTTGGCGCTATCGACATCGGTCGCCAACACAACAAGCCCCCGCACGCCCGGCTCGATCTGGAACTCTTCACGCAAGCTCGCGTCCAGCTCCGAGAGCGCGATACCAAAGATGCGACCGCCACGCGGCCCACCATCATTGCGGCGCGGCTCCGCACTGCCGCCGGGCGCCACGCGCGCGCCGCCTTCCGCTTCCTGGAGACGCTCAATCGTCGCCGTCACCGTCATGCGACGCCCATCGCGGACGATCTCGACCGGCGCCTGCGCGCCCACCTGCGTCTCACCCACCATGCGCGTCAGCGCACGGCTATCCGCCACATCGCGGCCATTGAACTTCAGCACGATATCGCCCGGCCGCAGACCAGCAGAAGCCGCTGGTCCGCCCGGCGTGATGCGCGTGATCACGACGCCGCTCTCGCCATCATAGCCCGCGCGCTGCGCTGCTGCGCGGTCCAGATTGGCCAAGCGCACGCCAAGCCAACCACGCCGCGTCTCCCCGAAGCGTAGCAATTGATCGACCACAGGGCGCACGATTGATGTCGGCGTGGCGAAACCGATGCCCACGGAATTGCCCGTGGGCGACAAGATGGCCGTGTTCACGCCGATCACTTCGCCGTCGCTGTTAAAGAGCGGTCCGCCCGAATTGCCGCGATTGATAGCGGCGTCGGTCTGGATGAAATCATCATAGCGGCCTGCCTCGATGTCGCGATTGCGCGCGCTGACGACGCCGACGCTCAACGAGCCGCCAAGCCCGAACGGATTGCCGATCGCAAGTACGATGTCGCCCACGCGCGCGGTGTCGCTGTCGCCCATATTCACATAAGGCAGTGGCTGGCGCGCATTCATGCGCAGCACGGCGATATCGGTGGCCGGATCGCGGCCGACAACGACGGCTTCAAAGCGCTGGCCGTTTTGCAGGATCACTTCGATTGCATCAGCCGCTTCGATGACGTGGTTGTTCGTCACCACGACGCCGTCAGCCGAGATAATGAAGCCCGAGCCAAGCGACGTCACTTGCGCCGCGCCATCACCTTCAGGCGCGCGCGCCGTGCCCGGCGGGAAGCGCGGCATGTCTTCCAAGCCTTCGACGCGTTGTGACGTCGCGATGTTCACCACCGCCGGCGACAAGCGCTCGACGAGGTCCGCGTAACCTTGCGTTGGCAAACGCGATTGCGCGCCCGCAGGTGCGGCGGCAAGGGTGATCAGGGCCAGTGCCGAAACGATCGACCGAAAACGAAGCATGCCCCGACACTAGCGCCCCGCCCCGCCCGCGCAATCGCTGGCGTCAGGCGCTGGACCAAGTATTTATGCGTCATGTCGATGTTCACTGACCGCCGCGCCCTGCTGGCAGGCTTCGCACTCTCCGGCTGCGCCACCGCACCCGCTCCCGCAGGCAACGAGCTTGAGGCCGCGCTGCGCGATACGCCGCCGGACGCCATCATTCCCTTGTGGCCGAACGGCGTTCCGGGCGCAGAGAACGTCAGCGTGGTCGAGGAAGTGATCGCGCGCCCGAACGCCGAAGGCTTGCCGGATCGCATCGTGCGTTACGTCGCCACGCCGCATCTCTCGCTCTTCCGCGCCGCACGCCCGAACGGCTCGGCGCTGCTCATCATTCCAGGCGGCGGCTATCGCCACGTTGTCATCGACAAGGAAGGCTATGAGGCTGCACGCTGGTTCGCGGCGCGCGGCGTCACTGCGTACGTGCTGCGCTATCGCCTGCCCGGCGACGGCTGGGCCGCCGGCCCCGACGTCTCGCTGCAAGACGCACAGCGCGCCATGCGCGTAATCCGTACGCAAGCCGGCGTGGATCCCGCGCGTGTCGCATCCATCGGCTTCTCTGCCGGCGGCCACGTCGCCGCCTCGCTCGCCACGCGCTTCGATTGGCCGCTCGCACCCGATGGCGATGCGAGCAACGCCAAGCCCGACATCTCGTGCTTCATGTATCCGGTGATCACGATGGGCGAAGCCGGCCACGCCGGCTCGCGCTCCTATTTGCTCGGCGCCAACCCCACACCCGAGGGCCTCGCGCGCTATTCGCTAGAAAATCACGCCCGCCGCGATATGAGCGCGACGATGGTGGTCCACGCGGCCGACGACGAAGCCGTGCCGCTCGCCAATGGTCTCGCCATCTACGACGCGATGCGTCGCGCCGGCGTCCGCAGTGAGCTGCATGTATTCGAGGAAGGCGGCCACGGCTTTGGTCTGCGTTTCGTGCGCGACAAGCCGGCAGGCATCTGGCCCCAGCTGTTCTTCAACTGGGGCCGGCGCCACGGGATTTTCGTTTCAGCTTAGCGGTTGCCGGTGCGGCGCTGCATGTAGCGGAAGAAGTCGCTATCCGGCGACACCACGATCGGCGTGCCCTGATCCAGCGCGTAATCGTACGCGCGCATCGAGCGATAGAACGCCGCGAATTCCGGATCGCGGCCGTAAGCTTGCGCGAAAATGCGCGCGCGTTCGCCGTCGCCTTCACCGCGCAGGCGTTCGCTTTCCTGCTGCGCGGTCGCGCGGATGATTGCCGCTTCGCGCTCGCCTTCCGCCCGCAGACGGCCGGCGACCTGGGCCCGTTCCGAGCGCATGCGCTCATACACACGCTCACGCGTCGCATCCGGCAGATCCGCTTGGCGGATACGCACGTCCACGACGCGCACGCCGAGCTCCGTCGCGGCCGACGCGTTCAGATCAGCCTCGATGGTTTGCATCAACTGCGCGCGACGACCCGAGATAATGTCATTCGACGTCGCGCCACCGAGCGCACGACGCATCGCGGCTTCCGTGAACGTCTCCAGACGTGAGGCGCCGCCATCTTCCGTCAGCGCGCTTTGGTAGAAGCGGCGTGGATCGGTGATCTGCCAACGCACAATGGCGTCAACGCGGAGCTGTTCTTGGTCGGACGCTACGATCGGCTGGCCCTCAAGCGTGAGCCCCATGTTGCGGCGATCATAGGTGACGACGCTATCTACGAACGGCATCTTGAAATAGAGGCCCGGCTCGTTCGTGCCCGGCGCGTTGATCACACGCACGTATTCGCCGAAGCGCAGCACGATGGCCTGATCGGTTTGACGCACGATAAAAACGGTGTTCGAGATCAGCAGCAGCGCCACGAAGATCGCGCCCAGGATCAAAGGAAGCGAGCGTTGCATTAGCGGGCTCCCTCGGCTTGGGGCTGGGTCGGCGTGTTGCGGCGGATCATGCCTTCAAGCGGCAGGTACGGCACAGCGCCGCCCCGCGCATCGAGAATCACGAGATTGCCGTTGCGATAAACGCGTTCCATGGTTTCCAGATAGAGCCGATCGCGCGTGACTTGCGGCGCCTGGCGATATTCATTGTGCACGGCGATGAAGCGCTGGGCTTCACCCGTCGCTTCACGCACCACGCGCTCACGATAGGCCTGCGCTTCGTTGACAATGCGCGAGGTTTCGCGCTCGGCGTTGTTGCGGGCCGTCTCAGCATCTTGACCGGCGTTGACGACGTCGTTGAACGCTTCGATCACCGCCGACGGCGCGGCCGCGCGTAGCAGTTCGACCTGCAACACCTGCACGCCGGACTCATACTCATCCAGCACTTGCTGCATCAAAGTTTCGACGTCTTGTTCCACCGCGCCGCGTTCGGTCGTGATGATCGGCTCGAGTTGGCGACGGCCAATCACTTCACGCATTGCGCTTTCCGCGACTTGACGCACAGCGTTATCCGGCGCGCGCACATTGAACGCGAAGTCGGAGACTTCCTTGATGTTGTAGTAAATGCGGAAGTGCACTTCCACGATGTTGCGATCGCCCGTGATCATCAGGCTTTCGTCGGGATTGTCGGTGCTTTGATTGTTGCGGCTGGTGAAGCCGATCTCGGTCGTACGTTGACCCGTGACGTTGATCACCTGGCGCGCCTCAAACGGCGCAGGAAGGTGCACATGGATGCCTGGGCCCGTCACGCGATTGAAATCGCCAAAGCGTGTGATGACGCCGCGCGCACCTTCATCGACCGTGTAAACGCCGGTCAGCAGCCAGCCGATAACGAAAATGCCCGCGATCAACGGCCACGAAAAACCACGCCCAGCGCCGCCGCCTGCGCCGCCCTTGCCGCCGCCAAAGCGGAAGCGTTCACGCCATTGGCGCAGCAAATCGTCGAGATCGCCGCCTTGCGGCCCGCGCGGGGGTTGTTGACGCGGAGGCTGGCCCCACGGCCGGCGCGGCCCACTGCCCCACGGCCCTTGGCCACCGCCGCCCTGATTTTGGCCGCCGCCGCCCGACTGGTCATTCCAAGGCATCAGAAATTCTATCCCGCCATCTGGTTGGAGGTTGCGCGCCATTCTGGGCGAGCTTGAAGCCCTCCGTGCGCGCCGATATGTGGCCCATGTGTTATGGGATCAAGCATGAACAACCAGTTGGCGGTCATCAAAGAAGCGGTCGAAGCGCAGCTGAATGCGATCAAAGACCCCGCAACGGGCAAGGGATTGTTGCTTTCAGGCCGCATTTCCGGGCTTGAAGTGCGTGATGGCGGCAAGGTCTCGTTCACCATTGAAGCGCCGGCGGACGTTGCGGAGCATTATGTCGCGCTCCGCGAACGCGCCGAAACTGAAGCGCGAAAGGTGGAAGGTGTGAGCCAAGTGCTCGCCGTGCTGACCGCGCACGGGCCGAAGCAAACGAGCGTCGGCGGCGTCGCGCGCATAAAGCATATCATCGCTGTTGCGAGCGCCAAAGGCGGCGTTGGTAAATCAACCGTTGCGGTAAATCTCGCCGCCGCTTTCGCCTCTTTGGGGTTGAAGACCGGCCTGCTCGATCTCGATGTGTACGGCCCCTCCGCGCCAACTCTACTGGGAACCGGCGCACGCCGCCCGCAAATGAGCCGTGACAAAATTCTCGATCCGCTTGATGCGCACGGCCTGAAGACGATGTCGATTGGATACCTCGTTGACGCCGCCTCGCCGATGATCTGGCGCGGCGCGATGGCGACGAGCGCGGTGCGGCAAATGATCGATGAAGTCGCTTGGGGCGACCTCGACGTGCTGCTGCTCGATCTCCCGCCCGGAACGGGCGACGTGCAGCTCACGCTCGTGCAACGCGTGCCGCTCGCCGGCGCTGTCATCGTCTCCACACCGCAAGAAGTCGCGCTCGCCGACGTGCGCCGCGGCCTCGCCATGTTCGACAAAGCCAAAGCACCCATTCTCGGTGTGGTCGAAAATATGGCCTATTTCGAAACGCCAGACGGCAAGCGCACGCATATCTTCGGCGAAGGCGGCGCCCGTCGCACTGCCGAAGCCGCCGGCGTGCCGTTCCTCGGCGAAATCCCGATCGAGGTGGCCTTGCGCGAAAGCTGCGACGCCGGCGCGCCGCTGGTGACGACGCAGCCCACGAGCGCCGTCTCGCAGCGTTTCATCGCAATCGCGCAAGCCGCGCTCGCAAATGTCGCGCGCCTCAGCAAGCCCGCGCCGTCGATCAGACTGATCTAGCGCGCGCGCTTCAAATAGCGTCCGACCATGAGGCGCACGTTCTCCAAATTTTGCGCGAGCCCCGCGTCGGAGAGCAATTGAATCGAGCGCACACGGCCCTCGTCATCAACTTCAAGCAGCGCACGATCGACGAGGCGTTGCACCTTTCGCCGCACTGTCTCGCGCGGCAGGCCCGTGCGCTCGGCGATCAAGCGCCGCGAAATCCAACCGCGATCCTCATCGGCAGGAAATTCCGCTCGCAACAGCGACTCATTCTCACTTACGACAATCGGGCGCATCGTCGCTTCGGCGGCGCAAACGAGAATGACAATCTCTTCAATCTCAAGCCCACGGTAAAAATTGCGCGCTTCCTGAAGCACTTCGAACAAGAGGTCTTCGGCGGGTGCGAGCATTCGTGAATCTTCAACTGCTTTTACGGGCACTTGATTGCGCCAGATCAATCGATAGAGCTTCGCTGCTGTCACAGGTAGAAGCGCGAACCCAAAATGGGTCGAAGCACCTGCGCCTTGGGAGAGGTTGGTTGCAGAAAAAACCCGCTTTTGTTGATAAAAGCGCACAAATCCCGATCGAACGCCGGCCGCTCGCGTTCGCCACCACCGAGCTCATTCTCGATTTGCTCTACGTCGCGCGCGATCGATTCAGCGGCGACTACGAACGCATGTGGATCTATTTCTGCACCGCGCACGCGCGTGAAGCGGGCGTTACACGCCGCGAGATCGGCGCCGTCACCGGCCTCGCACGCGAAACCGTGCGACGCAAAGTGACTCATATGCTCGCCGCCGGCGAACTCAAGATTGGCCAACGCGGGCGCCTCTATGCGGCCGCCGAACAATCGGACCCACACGTGCAGGCGTTCAACCGCGAGGCGAAACGCGCGGCGCAAAGCTACGCCCGCCGCGTTACCCGTTTCGGCGTGAGCGTGGACTAGCCTGTCCATCCGCGCAGCTTGAATGTTCTCAACAACGGCGCTCAATGTGCGCGGGGAGGACGCCATGCATTCAACCCGGCGCACAATATTGGCCGGCGCAGCGGCGCTGCCGCTCGTCGCCTGCTCACAAGCATCGCCGATCATCGTCGTCGGCGCCGGCGTATTCGGCGCCTGGACGGCCGTGCATCTGCAGCGTCTCGGCAAGCGCGTGCTGCTCGTGGATCAGATGGGTCCAGCCAACGGGCGCGCCTCTTCCGGCGGCGAAAGCCGGATGACGCGCGGCACGTACGGCCGCGACGACATTTACACGCGCATGGCGCAGGCCTCGCTCGAAGAATGGAAACGCCTCTCCGAACGCGCGTCGCTGCCTCTCCTGCACAAGCACGGCGTGCTTTTCTTCTTCGAACAAATGGTCGATTACGCGCGCCAATCGATTGAAGTGCATCAACGCCTCAATCTGCCGCTCCAACAACTCGACAACACGGCTCTCCGCCAACGCTGGCCGCAGATCAATTTCGACGGCGTCGAATTTGGCTTGTTCGAAGCTGAGTTCGGCGCGCTGATGGCCCGGCGCGCCGTGCAAGAGCTCGTCGTGCGCTTCGTCGCGGACGGCGGCGAGTATCGCTTGGCGCATGCAGAACCGAGCGCCAACGCGAACGAAGTGATCCTTGATGGCGTACCGGAGAGCGCCGAGGCGATCGTCTACGCCTGTGGCCCGTGGTTGCCAAAAGTGTTTCCAAATATCTTGGGCGAACGCATCTTCGTCACCCGCCAAGAGATCGCCTTCATCGCCCCGCCTGACGGCGACGAAAGCTTCGAGCCCGCAGCCCTGCCCGGCTGGGCCGATTTCAACGGTGGCGATCTCTATTACGGCTTCCCCAACCTCGAGAGCCGCGGCTTCAAGATCGCGCGCGACCATCACGGCGCAGCCTTCGATCCCGACACGGGCGATCGGCGCATGAGCGACGAAGGCGCCACTCTGCTGCGCGCGTTCGTGGAGCGTCGCTTCCCCGCGCTTGCGCAGCGCCCGTTCAGCGAATTCCGTGTCTGCCAATACGAGAACAGCTCAAACGGCGACTTCCTGATTGATCGTCACCCGACGCAAGCCAACACGTATTTGCTCGGCGGCGGCTCGGGTCACGGTTTCAAACACGGCCCCGAGGTCGGCCGTATGATGGCTGAACTCGTCGCCAATTCGACCGCGCCGGACGCACGCTTCTCGCTCGCCAGCAAAGCCAGCGTCCAAGCGCGGACGGTGCTTTAAGCCAGCTCGAACTTGATCGGCAGCTTCTTCAGCCCGTTCACGAACCAGCTCTCTGTATAACGCGGCTCGCCGTCGAGGCTCACGCTCTTCAAGCGTGGCAACAATTCTTCGAACAGAATTCGCATTTCCATCCGCGCCAGATGCTGCCCCAAGCACAGATGCGCGCCGAAGCCGAAGGCGAGTTGACGGTTCGGCGTGCGATCGATGTCGAACGTGTCCGCGTTCGCAAACACCTCTTCGTCCCGATTACCCGATGCATAGCAAAGCATCATCCAATCGCCCTTGGCGATCTTGCGGCCGCGCAGTTCGGTATCTTCCGTAGGGGAACGCATGAACGTCTTCACCGGCGTCGTCCAGCGGATCGCTTCCTCGATCAAAGCCGGCACGAGCGAGAGATCGCCGCGCACACGCTCCAACAAGCCCGGCTGCGTCGCCAGCGCCCACATTGCGCCAGCCGTAGAGGATGACGTCGTGTCGTGACCCGCCGTGGCGACGATCGTGTAATAGCCCGTCGCCTCGAACTGCCCCATCGGCGCGCCATCGATCTGGGCAGTGGCGATCAAGGTTGCCAGGTCGTCGCGCGGATTGGCGCGGCGGTCGGCGCTGATCGCTTCGAAATAAGCGGAGAAATCCTGCACCACCGCGAGCAGCATTTGCATATATTGATCAACGGTCAGCGCTTCCTGGAAGCGTTGCGTGTCCGGATCCTGCGCGCCAAAGAGTTCCTGCGTCAGCCTTAGCATGCGCGGATAATCTTCTTGCGGGACGCCAAGAATTTTCATCACCACGCGCAGCGGATAATGCAGCGCCACGTCATTGACGAAATCGCAGGCGCCGGGGAGCGCGGCGAATTGAGTCACCGCTTCCTGCGCCAGCGCGCGCACATCCGCTTCGCGCTTCTTGATCGACGCCGGCATGAACCACGCCTGCGTCAACAGGCGATACTTCATGTGCTCGGGCTCATCCATTTGGACGAGCGATTTGACCAGGTGCGGCGTACCCGTAATCGCCCGCGCGCGCGCCTCGCCTGCCTGGTTCGTCAAGGTTGTCGCGCGCACGCCACTCGAATAGAGCGCGTTGTTTTTGCTGACCTCGAGAATGTCCGCGTGCTTGGTGACCACCCAGAATGGATCGAAGCCTTCGACTTCGGCCACGCCCAGCGGATTGTTGGCGCGCATCCAGCGATAGGCATCGAACAACTCGTCCGACGCATACGCCGTCGGATTCACAAGCGTCGTCGCGATACTTTCCGGCAGCCTGAGTTCACTCACACGCGCCTCCCGTTTTGCGAGAGAGTGCGCGCATCGATTAAGGGCCGCAAGCCGGACGCCACGGCAACTGCCGTCAATCCGTTGTGGAGCCGACGATAACAGTGTGTCGCCGCCAATCCGGCACGTAAATCGTGAACAAAAACACGCCCCACCATTCCATGCCCTGTTTGAAGATGGGCGAAACCTTCACGAGGTCGGGGCTCGCCCAATCGCGAATAGTGTGCGGCAGCCTCTGCGAGAGAATAATCTGCGAGAGAATGATATGTCGGACCTTGTCGAAGAGCTCCTGCACCTCTGCTGGCGTTGCTCTCAGTTCGTAAGGCGTATTGGCAAATGCGTATGCGGATTGTCCGCCCGTGCCAGCCTCCGGAATCCAGGCGGCCCCGCTTAGCTTGAGGCTGTCCAAATCGCGCAGCCGCGGATTTACGAATTCGCCCTGCGTGCCTCTCCAATTTCCCAATTTCAGCAGCGAGTCTTTCTTTGCATCGTACCAATCACCGTGAAGTCGCGAATCATCAATCTCGCGAAAGCCGAGATCGCGCAGCGCGTCCCCATCAGCGCCATCGATGACCGTGCAAATCGCGTTGACCGCCTCTTCGACATCGCCGTCAGCATCATCGAACACCGCAAACTGCAAAGCGCCAAAGATCTCCTCATAGCGTGCAAATGCGGCCGGCGTCGGATTGAGGCGATGCACTATTCCACCCGAAACACGCGGATTGTGTTCGTCTTGCCGGGCCGGCCAAACGGAATGCCGGCGATGACAGCAACACGATCGCCCGTCTCGGCGATGCCCAGCTTGCGCACCGCCACGTCCGCCTTCGCGACCATGTCTTCCACGTCGGTCGCGTCATCCACGACGACTGTACGCACTCCCCAGACCAGCGCCAGCTTACGCGCCGTTTCGCGGATGGGCGTCAGTCCCACAACACCGCACCGCGGCCGCTCACGCGCCACGCGCAGCGCTGTCGAACCCGTAGACGTGTAAGCCACGATCGAGGCCGCGCCCAACGTATCGGCGATGTGCCGCGCCGAGAGCGCGATCGCGTCGGCGGTCGTCGCTTGCGGCGGCGTCATATCGCGTGGCAGCGAGGCCCAATATTCCTCGTCCTCTTCGACGGCGCGGATGATGCGATCCATGATCGCGACAGCGCTTTGCGGATGGCGGCCGACCGCACTTTCCGCCGAGAGCATCACCGCGTCCGCACCCTGATACACGGCCGTCGCCACGTCCGACGCTTCCGCACGCGTCGGCGTCGCCGCTTCCACCATGCTCTCAAGCATGTGCGTGGCCACGATCACCGGCCGGCCGGCCGCACGCGCCGCACGGATGATCTTGCGTTGCGCGATCGGCACTTGTTCCGGCGGCAGCTCCACGCCCAAATCGCCGCGCGCCACCATCACTGCGTCGGACAGCTCCACGATCTCTTCGATCTGCGTCAACGCGCTCGGCTTTTCGATCTTCGAAATAATCCCCGCACGATCGCCGATCAGCGCGCGCGCCTCGCGCACGTCTTCAGGATGCTGCACGAACGAAAGCGCGATGTAATCGACGCCAAGATCGAGCGCGTACGCCAAATCTTCGCGATCCTTCTCCGTCAGCGCCGAAATCGGAATGCGCCGCGTCGGCACATTCACGCCCTTCTGGTTCTTCAGCACGCCGCCGAAATCGACGCGCGCCTTCAGCTGCGTGCGACCAACTTCCGTCACTGTGATTTGCAGCTTGCCGTCATCGAGCTTGAGGATGTCGCCCGCTTCGAGCGAATTCACGAGTTCTGGATGCGGCAGACGAATGAGCCCCGCCTCGCCCGGCTCGTTCGACGCTTCCAGCGTGACGATCTCGCCAAAGCGCAGCTTGATCTCACCATCCTTGAACATGCCAACGCGGATCTTCGGCCCCTGCAAATCGGCGAACACGCCAACCGCCGCGCCGGCTTTCGCCTCGGCTTCGCGGATTGCCTGCATGCGGCGCGCATGATCCTCACGACCGCCATGACTGAAATTCAGCCGGAAGCAATCGACGCCCGCCTGGATCAGCATGGCCAGCCGTTCCGGCGGATCGCTCGCCGGGCCCATCGTGGCGACGATCTTACAATCGCGTGCGCGCATGCTGCTCAGACTCCGCTTTTCGCAGCGTCATACAAAGCGCGTCGCTCGCAATGTCCAGCCGCAAAGGCTGGCGTCAGGCGCCCATTTTGTACGGCCCGCCCTTTTCGAGCGCGCGCTGATAGGCGGGACGGCTTTGGTAACCGGCCCTGACCCGGACAAGATTGGGATAATTCTCCAACCCGCCGCGCGAGGCGCCTGCATCGAGCACGAAACTCATTTCGATGTCGGCGGCGGTGAAACGTCCGGCGGCGAAGAAATCCTTCCCCTCCATCGCGCTATTCATGAAGCTCAGGTGGTTCGCGATCTCGGGATCGATGCGCATCTGCATCAGCGGCGCGCCATTCTCGCCGAGCATGCCGACATAAAGCTTCAACAAGAGCGGCAGCATCGCCGAGCCTTCGGCGAAATGCAGCCAATAGAGATATTCCGCGCGCGCCGGATCGCCGGGCAACACCGAAAGCGCGCCGTGCGCTTCGGTCTCGGCGAAATATTCAACGATGGCGCCGCTCTCGGCGTAGATGCGTCCGTTCTTCTCAACCACCGGCGACTTGCCCAACGGGTGCAGCTCTTTCAGTTCCGGCGGCGCCAGCCGCGTTTGCGGATTGCGCGAATAGCGCTTCACCGCGTAGTCGAGCCCCAATTCCTCCATCAGCCACAACACACGCTGCGACCGGCTCTCTTCGAGGTGGTGAACGATGATGCTCATGGCCCTGCGCTCCTAATACGACGCGAAATTCAGCTGCAGGCCCGGCTCCGGCCAGCGCATCTTCGCGAGCTTACCTGTGCCCGACAGCGTCACGTACGCATCGCGTTGATCCTTGCCGCCGAAGCAAATATTCGTCACCAATGGATCGGGGAACGCCGTGTGCGTCGACACGCCCGCCGGCGTGATCGTCGTAATGCCGCCGTTCAAAATCGTCGCCACACACACATCGCCATTGGCTTGCACGGCGAGGCTGTCGAAAAACACATGCATCGGCTGCACCGCGACGCAACGCCCCTGCGATCCCAACATGCCAGGCGCGACCTCGCTCTCGCCGGTGATGTCGAAAGCCCAGAGCTTCCCGGTCTCCGTCTCGGCCGCGTACACAACCTTCTCATCCGGCGAGAGGCCCACGCCATTCAGGCCAACAAAGCCGTAGGCCACTTCCTTGATCAACGATCCATCGGGCTTGGCGTAATAAATCCCGCCGCGATCGCGCGAGCGCGCATAGCCCTTGCCCAAATCCGTGAACCAAAAGCCACCGCTCTTATCGAACACAAGATCGTTTGGCCCACTCAAGCGAAATGCGCCCGCACTCTCGTACACGCGCTCGACTTTGCCCGTTGAAAGATCAACGCGTTCGATCCGCCCCGTCTCATAATCTGGCGCCGCGTGACCCGGGATCGTGAGGCCACCCATGTCGTGCCAAGCGAAGCCGCCATTATTGGTGATGTACATCGCGCCATCGGGCCCAAGCGCTGCGCCATTCGGCCCACCGCCGACCTTCGCGATCACTTCGCTCTTGCCGTTCCACACGCGTGTCAGCGTCTGGCGTTTGATCTCAACCAGGATCACGCTGCCATCCGGCATCGCGACAGGCCCCTCTGGAAACTCAAGTCCTTCGGCGATGATTTCAATATTGCTCATACGCGCGAGCTTATGCGCGCGAAACGCAAACGCCAGCGCAATCTAGCATGACGCAACGGCGACTATCGAAACTATTGGGCGCGTTCCAAAACGCGCACGACAAAATCCGCGTCATCGTTCGCGGATGCAGCAACATGCTCTGCGCTCGCCTCGCGCCAATCGGAAAGATCGAGCCGCAGATGCGCGTCGCCTTCCGGTTCGAGGTTCACTTCCGTCAGCACGATGCGCTCGGCCTCCGGCAGCAGCGCCTCATAAAGCTGCGCGCCGCCAATCACGCACACCTCATCTACGCCTGCAGCTTCCGCCATCGCGCGCCCCGCCGCGACGAGGGCGGCCGCATCGGTGTAAACCCACGCATCTGGCGCGACGAAATTCGCGTCGCGCGTCAGCACCAAATTCGGACGCCCGGCGAGCGGCCGCTTCGGCAGGCTCTCCCACGTCTTGCGTCCCATCAGCACCGGCTTGCCCGTCGTGGCCGCCTTGAAGCGCTGCATGTCGGATTTCAGCCGCCACGGCAGCCCGCCCGCGCGCCCAATGACGCCATTCTTCGCCACGGCGACAATAAAAGTAAGCTTGGGCTTAGGCACTAAAGACTCCATCGCTCCCTCTTCCTCCCCTGAGAGGGAGAGGGTTGGGGTGAGGGTGGAGCGTAAATCTCGGCGAACACCACGCGCACACATGACTGGGCGCCTGCGCCGCCCCTCACCCTACCCTCTCGGGGAGAGGGGTCTTAAGCGCGCGTTCTAGCCTTGGCGCCGGCGGAAATCATCACCTAGAGTAACGGCATGCCACGCAATCTTGTTCTCTACGGCCTGGCCGTCCTCGGCGGTCTTGTTCTTTACGGCGTGCTGCGCTCCGTGCTGGGCGGCGAGATCGTCATGCTGCTCTCGCTCGTCGCGCTGGTCGTCGTCGGCGTGGTGATCTTCCGCAACCTGCAGACCAACCGCAAAATCGCCGACGCCACGCCCGAAGTGCGCACCGCGGCCCTCACCTTCACGCCCGAGCCCGGCAAAGCCGCGCTCTACATTCTACGCAACCAATTCGTCGGCCGCGCCGTAGGCATCAATATCGAGGTGGACGGCAAACAGATCACGCAGCTGAAGAGCCCGCGCTTCATGCGCCTGACACTCAATCCCGGCCCGCACCGCATCGTCGCGTACATGGGCACGCCCGACAAAAAGAAGCCCGGCGAAGCCTTGCTCGAAGGCAATGCGCAGCCTGGCGAAGTGCTCATCCTCAAAACCGAGATCGAGCCGCAAATGGTCGGCGTCACCGTGAAACTCACGCCCGTCGACCTCGACAAAGTCCGCGCCGATTTTCAGAAGTCACGCATGGTGTCGAACGACGTGGCCGAGGTCTAATTGGTGCGCGACGCAGGCAAGCACTTGTTCCGGCTCGTTTTCGGCAGCCGCCCAGCGAAATTGCGTCCGACAGAGGAACCGGCCGCGCCGGTTCTTTCCGAAACGCCGGAATCCTCCGCGCCAAATCCTCCGCAGACGAGCGAGGCGTCAGCCCTGCTCCCATCCGATTTTGACATGAGCAGATGGGACGCGGCGGCCGTCGAAGCCGTCCGCGCGCGCCTCGATACGGGCGCACCGCTCGGCTTGATGTTTCGCAAATTCGGCGGCGTTCGGTTCCTTCAAGACACGGGGGACCAAAGCCTCACGGTGGATTTTAACTCCGCCGAGCATTTGGTGCGCAGCGCGCCAAATGGCGTCGTATGGATCGCCGTCGAGGATCCGCGCGAAGATTCTGAAACACTGCGAGACATACCTTGGGTGCGCTTTGCCGACGCAACCTGGCAAGATGGCGTGCGCAAACTCCTGCGCATCTCAGACGCCATCTATGCCGAATATTCGGCTCTGGCCGCCGGCGGCCAACACGAATTGGACCTGTGCCTCGAAGAAGGCAAAGAGCGCTGCACGCTGATCTGCATCCCGGCCAATCTGGCGCTGAATCGCGACGACAACATTGCGCCGGCCTATCAGCGCTTTACGCGCGCGCTATTGGCGCAGGAACTTCACGTCGGCGGCCCCTACAGCGATCCGCAATTTGTGGCGCTGAAGGAAAGATTGGCCACCCTCGCCGCGCTCTCAGAAAGTGGGCAAGCGCCCATAGATGACGCCGGGCGTTGGCGGGCGGCGCCGCTGCCGCTCAAGCCTTTGCTCGAATGGCACTTGGAATGCGGCCGCCGTTACGCCAATTGGCAGGGCGAGGAAGAAGAGCAAGGCGCGCACATCATCGCCTCGTTCTGGCACTTCTATCGCGCGGCGCTGTTGTGCTTCCGCGCGATGGAAAGTTCGCCGCGCGAGATCAGCGGCGCGTACGCACTGCGTTGCTTGGCGCAAGCGTATTGCGAGATGGCGGAATTCCTGATGAGCGGCCTAACGACCGCCCATAGCGGCGTGCTGCGCATGAACGGCCCGCCGGCGCTCGTGCGTGAGATGCTGGATGCCGGCAAAGCGTGCTTTGAAAAGAGCGGCGGCGACGCTGATGTCCTCGATCAACTCCCGGCCTTCACCTATTTTGAGCAAATCTCCAAAGCCGTCGCCGCCGGCGAATTGCAGATTGCGCCCGATCACTGGATCAAAGAACTGCCGCACCTCCCCATCCGCGCGCCGCGCGAATGGGTGAAGATGTAGCCGGCGTCAAAAGTGCGCCCGCGCCGATTGCGCGAACAACCAAGCCGCCGTGGCAAACATCGCCGCCAGCAGGAAACTGCCGCCCAGCACGTCGAGCGGATAGCGCGCTGAATTATCGCCCCAGCCCGCGGCGACCGCCGCCACGCCGATCAATGCCGTCGCCGCCGCCGTACCGCCGACAGCGAACGCCATGCCGCGCGGGCGAAACCGCGCCAGCGCCGCGCCAATGAGACCGACGCCCACCGCCAAGAAGTAAAGCCCGTTCGCCGCGTGCCGCTCGCCGCCGACAATGCCGACCGCGCCCGTCACCCACACCATCAGCAACGCCGCCAGCACAGCGACGCCTACGGCCAAACGATACGGCAAATTACGCGGACCCCGCGCCACGAACCACACCGCCAGCCCAAGCCCCGCCAGCAAAGCGCCCGCGAACACAAAATCCGATAAAGACCAATCCATCATAGGCTCCACAAGCGGCATTGCTCAGTGGCGCGACTCTAATGCGGCGCGCGCGAGCGTGGTGTGGAGCTATTTGGGAGATGTTGTGCAGGCGACCGCTATTTACCGGGCCGCTTGACCTCGTACATCTCGCCCTGCCCCTTCGGCGGCGTGATGAAGAAGCGGTCGGCCAATTCGCCAGCGTATTTGTGATCGTGCAGCTTCTGCTTATCGGCAGCGCAGGCCTCCGCCTCTTCGTGCGTGGCAAATGCGCCCACGTCATAGTCTTCACGGGGCAAAGGTATCGTGACCGCGCAGGACCCAGAGATTGTCGTAACTTTCGCTCATACCGCAATCGGCGCCCTGATCAGCGGGTGCGCGGTGTAATCCTCGAGCTTAAAATCCGCGTACTCGAACGCGAGGATATCTTTCCGCTCCGGGTTCAGCTTCATCTTCGGCGCCGCATACGGCGCGCGTGAGAGCTGCAAGCGCGCTTGATCGAAATGATTGTGATACAAATGCGCGTCGCCGAACGTGTGCACGAACTCGCCAGGCTTGAGCCCCGTAACTTGCGCCACCATCTGCGTCAGCAACGCATAGGACGCGATGTTGAACGGCACGCCCAGAAACACATCGGCGCTGCGCTGATAGAGTTGGCAGCTCAGCTTTCCGTCGGCGACGAAAAACTGAAACAGGCAATGGCACGGCGGCAGCGCCATCTGATCCACCTCCGCCGGATTCCACGCCGACACGATGTGGCGCCGCGAATTCGGATTGTGCTGGATCGAGTGGACGACGTTCGCGATCTGATCGATCACGCGGCCATCCTTGGCCTCCCATGAGCGCCATTGTTTGCCATAGACCGGCCCAAGCTCGCCTTCGCTATCGGCCCACTCGTCCCAAATCGTTACGCCCTGCTCCTGCAGCCAGCGCACATTGGAATCGCCGCGCAGAAACCAGAGCAGTTCCAGAATGATGCTCTTCAGGTGCACCTTCTTGGTTGTCAGAAGCGGGAACGAATGCTCCAGATCGAAGCGGAGTTGGCGGCCGAACACGCCGCGCGTGCCCGTGCCGGTCCGGTCGCCCCGGTCGACGCCATTGTCCAAAACATCCTGGAGCAGCCCCAGATAGGCGATGTCCGCCTGATTGGGTTCGCCCGGTTCAAGTTTGGCCGCCGCTTCTGCGCTCATGGCCCCAATATGGGCCGACTCGGGCTCCGCTCCTACCAGCGCGACTATACGAGCCCGCCCTCTCGCAGGTTGCGCAACACCCCCTGGTCAAAGAAACTCATCGTCCACGACCGTCGACAAACCTGGGCCACGCCATTTCCAAATCAGTACGACGGCTTCGCCGCTCACGTCCGGAAACGCCTCCGCAAAGCGGAAGCAGGCATCTCGCGCATTTTTCCTGGGTTTGCAGACAGATAGGCGGCCAAAACCTCGGATGGTCGCGCGCCGGTCCGGATGTCATCAAAGCTCACAAGCGCTGCTTCATGTCGGACACCGATCCAGCCCTTGCCGCCGCGCCTGCTCCACCAGCGGCCCGGCCAGCCAAGAGGCGCGCGTATTCACGTTCACGCCCGCCGCGCGCAGCGCCTTGGCCATCCAATGATTGCAGACGTTGAAGAGGTGAAACGACCCGCGCGAGCGTAAAAACATCGAGCGGCCAATGACTTTGCCCCGCGCCACCGGGATCGCGGCGCCAGCCGCGTCGAGCGCCAGATACTTATCCACAAGCGCAACAAACGCCGCCGCACCCTCCCGGCTCACGGCGATGCCCGTGTCGTCGGTTGGCCCCAGATACACGGAGCTCGGCGCCGCATTGTAGGCGATGTGGAACACGGTCGCGCTTGGCGGAATGATCGCATCGAGCCCGAGCATCAGATCCGTGCCAGGCGATTGGTAGAAATGCTCCTCGCCCCAGCCGATCAGGAAGCTCCGCGCGTCCGGGTAAAGCCGGCGCAGCGCGTGGTCCTCGGGAAAGATCGAGGCCGGCGCGCCGATGTCGCTGTGAAAGCCGTTCGAATAGAGGTGCAGCTCGACGCAATCGCCCGCACGCGCCCGCGCCACATCCGGCGCGGGCATCGGGAAATACAGGTACGTGAACAGCGCACAGATCGCGACGAGCAGCCCCGTCGCGATCGGCCGCCGCTTTACGAAGCCTCGTCGCTCGCCAGCAATTTCGCCCGGAACGCCCATCCCGCGAGCCCCGCACCAACAAGGGGCGCCACGATGAAGAGCCAGAGCTGGCTCAGCGCGTCGCCCAACACCCACACAGCCGGTCCAAGCGAACGCGCCGGGTTCACCGAAACGCCTGTCACCTGGATGCCGACGATATGGATCACGACCAGTGTCAAACCGATGGCAAGGCCGGCGAATTGCGACGGCGCGCCCTTTTGCGTGACGCCGAGGATGGTCACCAGGAAGATGAACGTCGCCACCACCTCAAACACGGCGCCGGCGACCAGGCTGTATTCGCCAGGCGAGCCTGTGCCGTAGCCGTTCTGCCCGAGGCCTGCGTCAATCGAATAGGCCGGCGCGCCCGAGGCGATCACGTAGAGCACGCCCGCGCCCACGATCGCGCCCACGCATTGCGCGCCCCAATAGCCGAGCATTTCGTTGAGCCGCATCCGGCCCGCCACCCAAGCGCCGAAACTCACGGCAGGGTTGACGTGGCAGCCTGACACCGGCCCGATCCCGTACGCCATCGCCACGATCGCCAGACCGAACGCGAACGCGATCCCGAGCTGGCCGACAATGCCAAACCCCGCCAACACGGCGGCGCCGCAGCCAAACAACACCAGCGCAAAAGTGCCGACAAACTCGGCCACAAGCTTCTTGGTCATCCCGCTCTCCCCGGACTTCACGTCGCAGACTAGGCGAGTCTGGGAACCGGCGCACGCCCACGCTTGGCGCCGGGACGCGAAGCGACCTATATCCAACCTGTCCGGGCAACCGGACTATGGCGATAAACGCGCAGAGATAGGCGGATCGGACCCGGGTGCGATGCCCGGCGGCTCCACCAGTTTCATCCTCATTGGGGGATTGTCTGGGGCCGAAATAGGATCGACGGACGTTGAAGGCTGATGCTTTTGCTCGGGTGGTCCCGTTACAGGCCGAACAACGTAGTTGCCAATGACAACCACGCTGAGGAATTCGCCCTCGCTGCGTAAGCAGTGCGGAGTTTTCCGACCTTAAGTCCTACTGAGTAGCATCACTAGGCGGGGCCCCCCGGCGCCCGGCAACAGAAGCCGGGGACTTTCTTGTCCCAAGCGCGCGAACTCGTTCTGAAATTTCGAGACACACGCCCGGACAAGACAGTGCGCATCAGCAAGGCGCACCGCTCGTTCCTCACATTCAGTTTATCCACAAAGTGATTCGCACCTCTTACGCGGCGCAATTTGCGCGCGTCGCGCGTGTGTCGCGCCATTTTCCTTTACGCCGCAAACGCTTGGCGAGTTTCGCACGCACATGCTCGCTTCATGCGCGAGCAGCGGCGCGTTGATTGCAAGCTTGCGCGAACCTGTTGCATCGCACGCGCGTTTCGCCTGACGACGTTTGAAACGTCTCGTTCTTTTCGCGCTCTGTGGATCAACAATTGACTGCCCGGAATGAGCCAGTAAGGGTTGCCGGAGCCAAGGAGGGGCGGCCGTGGCCGACGATTTGATTGGGTACGAAAACTTGATGCAGGACGCGCTGCGCTCAGTCGTGCGCGCCGCGTTGCAAGAAGCCGCGTCGCCGCGCGGCATCCCCGGCAAACATCATTTCTACATCACGTTCCGCACGCATGCGCCGGGCGTGGTCATCCCGGATCCGTTGCGCGCGCGCTACCCGGACGAAATGACGATCGTGCTCGAGCACCAATTCTGGGACCTCGAAGTTTACGCCGATCGCTTCCGTGTCATCCTGAAATTCTCGGGCCAGCCGCAACCGATCACCATTCCGTTCAAGGCGATCACGCGCTTCTTTGATCCGAGCGTGAAATTCGGCCTGCAATTCGAGCAGCATCACGTCGAAGACGAAGCGCGCATGGTCTCGGGCGACGACAGCGTCCCCGCCCCGCGCGAAGCGCCTGTCGCCGTGGAAGCGCCGCCGAAGGGCGACACCGCCGTCGTCAGCCTCGACGCCTTCCGCAAGAAATAAGCAGCGCAACATTCGAGTTCTAAAAGGCGCGTCGCAACGCGCCTTTTTCGTTTCAATCGCCTCGTTTCAAGACGCGCACAGAAATCCGCTCTCGCTCGCCCAGACGCCGTTCGCACAGCAGCCGCGCGATCTGGCTGTCATCGACAAACACATGCCCCTTCAGCGCGTCGAGCAACGCCTTGGCCAAATTGTCGAGATCGAGCGTCGGCGTTTCGCCGACATATTCCATGATCAGCTCGACCTCGAACTCGCCATAACGCGGCCGCAGCTGAAACTCCTTGCGGAAGAATTCATAAACCAGCGGTTTGTAATAGCGCGCCTGCGTGGTGATGCCGTCGATCGTCAGCTCAACGCCGCCCGCAATCGTGCGCGCCCGCACTTTGCCGCGGCCGGCCCACTCGCTCATGCGCTGGCGGCGTGCGTCGCGCGCATCGCCTCAAGCATCGCCGCACGAAACAGCGACCGCCGCTGCATCTCGCCATCCGGCGCATACGGGAAAACCCGCTGCGACAGCCCCGCCGCCCGCAGCGCCGCCTCCGCCTCCTCCAGCCTGCCCCAAAGCGCCACAAACACGCAGCGCAACGCAGCACCTTCGGCTTGGATCGCCGCAAGCGCCCACGAGCCGCCATCGGAAAGATCAACGACAATCGCGTCGCTCGAATCGAGCACGAGGTTCAGCACCAATGGCCGCCACTGATCCGTAGCGCTGAGCGCCAAGGTCTCGCGCCGCGTCCCCATATTGGTGAGATTGAGCCCAATCCGATTACCGATCTCCAGCGCCCGCGCGCGATAATCGGCGGCGCTCTTCACCACCATGCCTTCAACGCGACCGGCCAAGCTCACTACGTGCCCATAGGGCCGCAACTCACTGGCGATCGCGCCACGCAACGGCGCACGCGCAAGCTCAAGCTCCGCGCGCACCACGCACACTCGCGCAGGTTTCAATCGGAGCACGAGCGCACCAATCCAAAGCACCAGCGCCGCGAAGCCAATTCCCAACAGAATTGCGTTCAACATCACCGGTCCGAGCCCGGCCACGACGGCGCCCGCGAACGCCACGACCGCCAGCATCCCCAGGCCAGCGCGCAGCTGTCGCGGCCAGCCAAAGAACAGCGCGTCGCCCCGCTCCAAGTCCTTCGCGCTCAGAAAGCTCGGCACACGCAGCCGCCACGGCTCCGCCGACAGCCGCCGCGCCCGCAGCGCCTCGGCCGCCGCCGCTCGCGCTTCGTCGCTATGGTCCGGATTGAGCGCAGCCGCCCGCAACGCGCGGTCCGACAGCCGCTCCACCTCGTCAGGGTGCGGCGAACCGGCGCGCATGGCGCTGATGGTACGCATATCCTGCAGCTGCACGCGCCAATCGCCCCCGCTATCGGCTTGATCGCTCGATTTCATCCCCATATCCCCTACCGGGACAACGCGTCACTTTTACCCAAGGCGTATTTCCCATGACCACCCGCACAGAAACAGACACTTTCGGCCCGATCGAGGTCGAGGCTGATAAATATTGGGGCGCCCAGGCGGAGCGGTCCTTGGGCAATTTCAAGATTGGCTGGGAAAAGCAGCCCGAGCCGATCATCCGCGCCTTGGGCATCGTCAAGCGCGCCGCGGCCGAAGCCAACATGGCGCTGGGCAAGCTCGATCCGAAGCTAGGTGAGCTCATCATCCGCGCTTCCAACGAAGTGATCGAAGGCAAGCTGAACGCGCACTTCCCGCTGGTCGTCTGGCAGACGGGCTCGGGCACGCAATCGAACATGAACGCCAACGAGGTGATCTCGAACCGCGCCATCGAGATCATGGGCGGCGAGATGGGCTCCAAGAAGCCGGTCCACCCGAACGACCACGTCAATATGAGCCAAAGCTCGAACGATTGCTTTCCGACCGCGATGCACATCGCCGCCGCCGAAGAGGTCGTCCATCGCCTGCTGCCGGCGCTGCAGATGCTGCACAATGCGCTGAACGACAAAGCGCAGGCCTGGAAGGACATCATCAAGATCGGCCGCACGCACACGCAGGACGCCACGCCCGTCACGCTCGGCCAAGAATTCTCCGGCTACGCCAAGCAAATCGAAAACGGCATCAAGCGCATCGAACTGACGCTGCCGATGCTGATGGAATTGGCGCAAGGCGGCACGGCCGTCGGCACCGGCCTCGCCTCGCCTGTTGGTTTTGCGGATCTCGTCGCCGATAAGATCGCGCAGATCACGGGCATGAAGTTCACGAGCGCGCCAAACAAGTTCGAAGCGCTCGCCGCGCACGACGCGATGGTGATGACGCACGGCGCGATCAACACGGTCGCGATGTCATGCTTCAAGATCGCGAATGATATTCGCTTTCTCGGTTCGGGTCCGCGCTCGGGCCTCGGGGAACTCGCGCTGCCGGAGAATGAGCCAGGTTCGTCGATCATGCCAGGCAAAGTGAATCCCACACAGTGCGAAGCGCTCACGCAGGTCTGCGCCCACATTCACGGCAACAACGCGGCGATCAGCTTCGCGGGCAGTCAGGGCCATTTCGAATTAAACGTGTTCAATCCGATGATGGCCTATAATTTCCTGCAGAGCGTGCGCTTGCTCTCTGACGCGGCGGTAAGCTTCACCGAAAATTGCGTCGTAGGCATCGAGCCGCGCTTGGACAACATCAAGAAGGGTCTCGACAACTCACTTATGTTGGTAACGCCGCTCAAAGAGAAATATGGCTACGACCGCGCCGCCAAGATCGCGAAGACTGCGCACAAGAACGGCACGACGCTGCGCGAAGAGGCCATCAAGGACGGCATCGACGCCGCCGACTTCGACGCCATCGTGCGACCCGAGAAGATGATCTCGCCGGGTTGAGCCAAACCGCTGCAACAAAATGGATATTTCACTCGCCCCGCAGCGGGGCGACCCATTTCAGGACATTCGACAAAATTTGGCGTCAAGTTGAACCATCTGTGATCGCGCCACGTACGATAGAGCACAAATGTCGCAGAGCCGTAATGGAGGAGTGAAACCTACATTCCGTTCGTCGCAAACGCAGTGTGCGTTTAGGCTTTGCTAGCGACTTTCAGTCAGTTGCTTGCCAAGCACTTCTCTCTTGTGGTTTTAGCGCGCCGCGCTGCTCACGAGAGAAGCGAACCCACTGCGAATTCTTTCGCAAACATAAGGAAAGAGGGCTTAGTTCGGAAGCGGTAGCACTTGCCGTCTGACGGCATCGGCTTACATCGAAGCTATGGCTGAAATTGTGAACCTCCGGCGCGCGCGCAAAGCCAAGGCGCGCGTAAATGCTGAAGCCGACGCGAACGCTAATCGCGTTCAATTCGGCCGCACCAAAGCGGAGAGGCAATTGACCAAAGCGGAGAAGGAGGCCGCCGAACGCAAGCTCGACGGGCACAAGAGAAATGATGACATTGACGAGTAGTGGAGCACTGCAAAAGCGTTCGATGCGGATCGCGGGTCACCGCACTTCGTTGGCGCTGGAGCAAGAATTTTGGGCGGGCCTTGAGCGCATTGCGCGCGCGCGTACGCAGAGCCTGCCGGTGCTAATCGCCTCGATCGACGAAAAGCGCGCGAAAGACACCCCGGAAGCCTCGCTCGCCTCCGCCGTGCGCGTGTTCGTCCTCGAGCACAAACTCTAAGCAGAGCGCGCGCTCAATCTGAGCGCGCTATTGCTGCAACGGCCGACCATAGAGAACCAGCGCGTAATAGCATGGCTGCACCGTGCAGGCGTGCATCTGGGCGCGCACGGTGAACGGCCCCGTCCATTGCGGCGCAACAGCGACCACGGGCGTCGCGTCCGTCATGTTGTCCTGCGACACGACGTTATTGTTCTGGTCGTAGAGAAAGAGGTCAAGGTCGCTGCAATCGTTGTCGCAAACGCCGATGATGCGATAATCACCACCAGCTTCGAGCGTCGCCGGCGTATCCGCGAAGGCGCCTTGTTGTAGCGAGCCGCTCACTGGCTCTGACATGCGCTGGAAGCCTTGCGAAGCGAAGCTCTGCTCGACCTGCGCCAAGCGATCCAACATCTGCTGCTGATAGTTTACGGCGGGCTGCGCCGGGACGACGGGCTGAACCGTTGTCGGATTTTCGGCGACCACCTGTGTTTCATCCGGGATCATCGAGCCGATGATGCCGAGCACGACCACGGTCGCCACCACGGCGCCGACGATCCAAACCCAAACCGGCACGCCCTTCTTTTTCTCAGACGACGCCTGCGCCGCGGGCGGCGCGCTAAAGCTTTGTGACGCAACTGGCGGCGCCGCCGCAGCGCGCGGTGGCGGTTCCGGCGCACGCGGCGTCGGCTGGCTCGCGGCAAAGCGCTTCACCGCATCGGCAAAGCGGCGCCAATTCGGATCGTCCATAGCGCCATTCCAGCTGGCGAGGTTCGCGGATTGCACTTCGCCAAACCCGAACGGCGGGTTCGAACCATCGATCATGACCGGGATCAGCACGCCCTTGTCGCGGCCCATCCGCGCCTCTTCGCGCACCCATTGCGAGGTCGTCGAATGTTGACTCCAGAGCACGATCAGCGCTTTGCACTGCGCCAGCTTCTGCTCGATGAAATCGGCCCATGTCGTGCCCGGCGGGATTTCGTTGTCCCAGAATACGTCCACGCCATCCTGCGTGAGCGCATTAGCGACCTGCTCGGCCCGCTCGCGATCTTCCCGCGCATACGAAAGAAAAACGTCCGCCATGTCCCCTCCTGCAGCGACCTAGTCCTAGCAGGCGAGAACGCGGGTTCAAACGGACACTTGAGGGGTCATTGCCCTTTCGGGTTTGGCCCGTACTGGTTTGCACCCGGCTTCGACGGCAGCACCAAGATCACCAGCATGCCGATGCCGGCGACAAGAAGTATCAACCCGCCCAGAGGCGGCATCGCCACCGAAAGCCCGCCGCCGACCAGGAAAGCGACGAAGAAGCCCGCCACCAGCCAACCGCTCAAGCCCACATCATGGAAGCGCCGCGCCGCGACGCTGATCCCTGGCGCGAGCACGGCGAGATTGAGGATGGTTGAGACGGCCTGCGTGTTTGGCTGCGATGTGTACGAATTGAAGCCGAACAACACGACATCGATAATGTAGGCGACGATCGAAACGACGAACACGCCGAGCGTCCACCACCAATATTCCGCGCGCCGCGCACGGCCATTGCCGTTCACGTAGAGCCGCAGACACTTCTGGATGTAGCCGATCGGCGACAAATTCTCAGGCGCGCCACTCTCCGCCGAACTCGCGGCGGCGCGCGGATCGCTCCACGCAGGCGCGGCAGCCGGCGGCGGTGCTGACCAGGCAGCTTGCGGCTGCGGCGCGGCAGGCGGCGGCAGCGGCGCATCAGCGCCACGCGCCGTCGCATACACCGCGCGCGAGAAGCGCACCCAATCGGGATGATTTTGATCGCCGGTCCAAGCGCTCAGATCCGCGGCCTGCACTTCGCCGAAACCAAACGGCGCCGGCGTGCCGTCGAGCAGCACAGGAATGAGCTTGGCCTTTTCGCGCCCCATGCGCGCCTCTTCGCGCACCCATTGCGATTTTGTTGAATGCTGGCTCCACAGCACGATCACGGCGCGGCACTGCGTGAGTTTGCCTTCGATATAATCGGCCCAGGTTTGCCCCGGCGGAATCTCGGTGTCCCAGAAAACCTCCAGCCCCAGACCGTTCAGCCCGCGCGCGATGCGCTCGGCAAAGCCACGGTCTTCCCGAGCATAAGAGATGAAAATATCGGCCATCGGGCGTCCCCATCTGCGAGTCATCCAAGCCTAGCCGGCTTTGATGACGGGGGACTACCTCATACCGTCTCGTCCAGTGCGAAACTCGGTGTTTCTGTGGGCAGCGGTAGGTCCGGCAGATCAAGCGACACCGGCTTCAACGACATTTCAAACACCGATGGGGCCACCCCAGGCGCAAACGCCATCACCGTGAGCGCCAAGACCAGCACGCACGCGACAAACCCTGCCAAGACGCCGAAACGGGATTCACTATCGCCAGCCACGAGTTTTGTTCCTTTCCTGCTGTGACAACAGCGGAGAGGAATCTCAGTTCCCACGACTGATGTTATAGGCCGCGGCAATAGACCAAGCTGGGCGCGGGCGCCCACGGACCGCCCGTCAACATCATGGCGCGCGCGGATTCCGCGAATGAAATCTGGATATTGTGAGGCTCAGGCGGCGCCTGTGCATAGCAGGTCGCGGCGATCTCATAGCCGGCCTCTGTGATCCGCACGCCGCGAAACTCACAAGAGACCTCGCCCTGCGTGCTGATCCCATCCGCCTCGAAGCGCCATGCCGGGTTTGAGCAACCTTCAGCCGTCGTCGCCCACAGGCCAACATAGCGGGGCGTTTCCTCCGTCGGCGGCGGCAAAGTATGCGGCAGCGGCTGGGCCTCGCCTACATGCGCCGCCGCCGCCGGATCAGGTTCCGGCTCAGCCGGATCGGCGCACGCAATCAATGCCACGGAAAGCGCGGCGGACGCCGCGCGTGCAAGCAAATTGGAAAGCCTCATTTCGTCCAAACCGCCTGCATAACGATCCGTTCCAGCGGCCCGCTCGCAACCTGCGATGCAGCGCCCTATGTTCTCGCTTCGTGCTAAACTGCGCGCGAATGGACGAATCGATGACCGACGGCGGAGAGAACCTCCCCATTTCCCAGCGCGCGATGGCCGTGCCGCCTTATCTCGCCTCGCTCAATCCTGAGCAGCGTGCGGCGGTGGAAGCGCTCGACGGGCCTGTGCTCGTGCTTGCAGGCGCAGGCACCGGCAAAACGCGTGTGCTGACGACGCGGCTTGCGCATCTACTGCACAGCGGCCGCGCCAAGCCGTGGAGCGTGCTCGCCGTCACCTTCACCAACAAAGCCTCGCGCGAAATGCGCGAGCGCGTCGAACATCTGCTTGGCCCCGGCGCTGGCGGCCTGCCGTGGCTCGGCACCTTCCACTCGATCAGCGCGCGCATGCTGCGTACGCACGCCGAACTCGTCGGCCTCAAGAACAATTTCTCGATCATCGACACCGACGATCAGATCCGGCTCTTGAAGCAAATCATCGAAGCCGAAGGCATCGATGAAAAGCGTTGGCCCGCACGCCAGCTCGCCAACCTGCTCGATAGCTGGAAGAACCGCGGCCTCACGCCGGAGAAAGTGCCGAAAGGCGAAGCCTTCTCCTTTGGCGACGGCGCGGGCGTGAAGCTCTACGCGATCTACCAAGCGCGGCTGAAAATTCTGAATGCGTGCGATTTCGGCGATCTGCTGATGCACATGATCGACATCTTCCAGCGCCACACCGACGTGCTGGAGACGTATCACCGCAAACTCAGCCATCTCATGGTGGACGAGTATCAGGATACAAACGTCGCCCAATATCTCTGGCTGCGCCTGCTCGCCCAAGCGCGCAAAAATCTCTGCGTTGTCGGCGACGATGACCAATCGATCTATGGCTGGCGCGGCGCCGAAGTCGACAACATCCTGCGCTTCGAACACGATTTCCCTGGCGCGCGAGTCGTGCGCCTCGAACGCAATTATCGCTCCACCGGCCACATCCTTGCCGCCGCCTCGCACTTGATCGCCAACAATCGCGACCGCCTCGGCAAAACCCTCTTCACAGACGACGAAGACGGCCAACGCGTGAAAGTGCGCGGCGTTTGGGACGGCGAAGCCGAAGCGCGCTTGATTGCCGACGACATCGAAGGCTGGCGCCAATCCAATCGCTCCTACGCCGACGCCGCCGTGCTCGTGCGCGCGGCCTGGCAGATGCGCGCTTTCGAAGAACGCTTCCTCATGCTGCGCATCCCCTACAAGGTGATCGGCGGCCCGCGCTTCTTCGAACGCGCCGAAATCCGCGACGTGCACGCCTATCTGCGTCTCATTCGCTCGGAAGACGACGACCTCGCCTTCGAGCGCATCGTCAATCAGCCCAAGCGCGGCATCGGCGAAAGCACGGTGCAAAAGCTGCACAGTCACGCCGGCAAACCGCCTGTCCGCTTCGTCACCGACAACGGCCCGCTGTTTGACCAAGACACGGGCGAAGTCGTCACCACGCAGGACGAAGCCTCTGGCGGCGCCACGCGCTTCCGCACGCTCGTCGGGGCCGCGCGCGAAATGGTGCTCACCGACGATCTGCCGCTGAAAGCGCGCACGGCGCTGCGCAGCTTCCTCACTGATCTCGATCGCTGGCGCGAACAAGCGCGCACGATGAGCCACGTCGAACTCGCCGAAATCGTGCTCGACGAAAGCGGCTATTCCGACATGCTGCGCAACGATAAATCGCCGCAAGCGCAGACGCGGCTCGAGAACTTGAAGGAACTGGTCCAGTCGATGGCCCAATACGACACGCTCGAAGCCTATCTCGAGCACGTCGCGCTCGTGCTCGACATCGAGAGCGAAAGCGAGGGCGAGAACGTGCAACTCTCCACGCTGCACGCGGCGAAGGGCCTCGAATGGCCGCTCGTTTTCCTGCCCGGCTGGGAAGAGGAAGTGTTTCCCTCCAAGCGCGCCGTTGAAGAAAGCGGCGACAAAGGTTTGGAAGAAGAGCGCCGCCTGGCTTACGTCGGCATCACGCGCGCCCGCGAAAGCGCGCGCATCTCGTTCGTCGCCAATCGCCAAATCTACGGCCGCTGGCAGAGCGTGCTGCCGTCGCGCTTCATAGACGAGCTTCCGCCCAAGAGCGTCGATGCCGTCAGCGAAACCGGCTATGCGATGCAAGCGGGCAATGTCCGCGAAGGCGCGTCGCGCTTCGATTCATTCGCGCCTGGCGCGGGCTTCAACAGCGCCTACCAAAGCCCCGGCTGGAAACGCGCGCAGGAACGCGGCGCGTTCCAATCCAAGCCGCCCATGATCGAAGGCGAAGCCCGCCTCGTCGCGCGCTCCGGCGACGCGGATTCGCACTTCAAACGCGGCGACCGCATCTTCCACCAAAAATTCGGCTACGGCCGGATCCGCGGCGTCGAAGGCAACAAACTCACCGTGGATTTCGACAAGGCCGGAGAGAAGCGGGTGATCGATAGCTTTGTCGTTCCGGCGAGCGCTGCTTAGCGCTCAATCGTCATCGCCATCATCGTCGTCATCATCATCCGATGATCGCACCGGCGCGCGCGAGGAAGCCACGCGTTGCGGCGGCGGAACTTCAGCGGCGCGCGTCTTCTGCGGGCTCTCGGCGCGCGCGAGCTGCACGCCAGCGGCGCGCACACGCGCCGGCGCATTCTCCGGCCGCGCGCTGGGCGAGCCCAGCGGCACGATCTCGGCCGCGTTGGCCTCCTCCACGATCTCGCCCGGACCCGTCACCATGTGCGCCACGCTGGCGGCGCCCACCGCAAGCAACACGGCGGTGCCCATACTGGCGGCGATGAAGCCAAACTTCTTCATGATCAGCACTCCCTCGCCATCACCAAACCGGCGCGCGCCTGAACCCAAGCTGAACTGGAGCGCAGCGCTCGCCTATCAAGGTGTTCCCTTTTGCCGGCGCCGCCTCTAATCAGCGCCATGCTTCTTCTCACCGCCCTCGGCACGATGACCCAAGTTCGCGCCGCCGCCGACGAACTCGACCGCCACGATCCCTCGCCCGCCGACGCGGTCAGCTGGTTCGAGGAAGGCCCCGGCAAGTTCCGCCTCGAAGTCTATGTGCCCACCGAGCAAGACGCCGACAGCGCCTGCGCCATCATCGGCGCAGCGGCGCCCGAGCTGCACATGATCCGCGACGAGGTGAAGGCCGCCGATTGGGTGGCGATGTCGCTCGAAGGTTTGCCGGCCGTGCGCGCGGGCCGTTTCATGGTCGCTGGCGCCCACGCGCTTGCGAACGAACAGAACGGCCTCTCGAAAATTTGGATCGAAGCCTCTGAAGCTTTCGGCACCGGCCATCACGGCACGACCTGGGGCTGTCTCATGGCGCTTGAAGGCATTTTACGCAAACGCCCTGTGAAGCGTGTGCTCGATGTCGGCGCAGGCTCGGGCGTGCTCGCACTCGCCGCGGCGAAACAAGGCGCAACCGCGCTCGCCATCGAGATCGACGAACGCGCCGCCGCGATCGCTGAAATCAACGCACAGCAAAACAAGCTCGCCAATCGCGTCCAAGTCATCGCCGGCGACGGCGCGCGCTATATCGCGCAACAAAAATTCGATCTGGTGTTCGCCAACATCCTGATGCGCCCGCTCATTCGCTTAGCGCCAAAGCTTGTGCCGACCGTCGCGCCCGGCGGCACGCTCATCCTCTCCGGCCTGCTCCGCTCACAAGCGCCGCTGGTGCGCGAAGCGTACGCAAATCGCGGCCTCATTCTGGAGCGCCAGATTCCCAAAGAAGCGTGGCTGACGTTGGTCTGGCGCAAACCTGCACGTGCTTGACGGTGTGATGCGACCGGCTAGGCTTCGACGCGGGAGGGTTGAAGCCATGTTCAAACTGAAATCGTCGTTCGTCGCTTTCGCGTTTGCGATTGCCGCGCTCTGCAACGCACCGCAAGCGTTCGCACAAACCGCAACGCCGTTCGATCTGGCCCAGCTCTCTCCCGAAGTGCGCGCCTCCGTCATCACTGCGCGCGACTCCCAACGCCGTGCGCTGGTCGCGTCCGCACGCTCTGGCGGTGGCGGCGCCGGTCTCGTGCGCTTCGACGGTTCGGGCGGCGATCGCTATCAGGGCGAATGTGCGCCATGTGACGCCGACCCCCAACGCCACGGCTATGGCGTGATGACCTGGGACGACGGTGAACTTTACGCTGGCGCGCACATGCGCGGCGGCACGGGCGGCATGAAGCACGGCTACGGCGTTTATATTTTTGCGAACGGCAACGTGTACGAGGGCCAGTTCAGCGCTGACCAATTCAACGGTCACGCCGCTGTGTGGGATTCGAACGGCACGCTTCTCTACCAGGGCCGCTATTTGAACAATCAGCCCGCCAATTAGCGCGCGTACACATTCACCGCATACCAGCACGGCTGCGCGCCGCACGCGAACATCGAAAGTTCGATATCGTATTGCCCCGTCACGCGCGGACGCACTTGCACGACAGGCACTCGATCATCGAGCAAATCTTGCGCGATCACGACATTGTTCTGATCCAACACACGCAGATCAATGTCACGGCAGCGCGAGTCACAGACGCCAACGATGCGATAATCCTGCCCCGCCCGAAGCGTGACGGTGTAACGGCGTGAAGAGCGTTGGCTGAGCCCTCCAGCGAAAGGCCCCGCGGCGCGCGAATAGCCCTCATTGCTCAGGATCGTTTCGGCCCGCGCCAGCTGTTGGGCCAACTCGCGCGCGAACGGGTCCGGCACCTGCGCGCTGGCCGGAGAGGCCAGCAGCACAAGCGCAGCCACAGCGCCCAGAGCCTTTTTTACCGAAAAGCGCATGCATCTCCCCGGCCGCCAGCCGGAATTTCGCGGGTTCGCCTCTTAAACCCGCCGAGTGAAAGCCCTAAACTCAACCCACTGAACCTGCCCTGAACCTGGGCCTCAAAGGACGCAAATCGTGTTCCAGACCTATGACGATCCGGGCGGCCCCGCCCTTGGCCGTAAGCATCTGCCGCGCTTGAGGAAAGCGCTCAAGGCCGCCGGCCTCGACGGCTTCATCGTGCCTCACGAAGACGAATGGCAGAATGAATACGTGCCGCCGGCCTATGACCGTCTGGCCTGGACCACCGGCTTCACCGGCTCCGCGGGCGCCGCGGTTGTGCTGGCCGACGAAGCCGCGGTTTTCGTCGATGGCCGCTACACGCTGCAAGTCCGCGCGCAGGTTGATGGCGCGCTCTTCGCATACCGCGATCTCGTCGATGGCGGCGTGCCTGCCTATCTGCGCGAGCGCGCGCCGAAGGGCGCCAAGATCGGCTACGACCCAAAGCTCCACAGCCCCGATAGTCTCGATCGCATCCGCGCCGCCGCCGACGCCGCTGGCGCCGAACTCGTGCCCGTCACGCAAAATCCGATCGACACGATCTGGGACGATCGCCCGCCGATCCCGATGGCGAAAGTCGAACCGCACGCGGAAACCTATTCCGGCGAAAGCGCCGCCTCGAAGCGTCAGCGCTTGGGCGAAGGCTTGAGCAAGGAAGGCGCGGACGCTGTCGTCCTCACTTCGCCGGCCTCGCTCGCCTGGCTCTTCAACATTCGCGGTGGCGACGTCGCGCGCACGCCGCTGCCGCTCGGCGAAGCTTTGCTGCGCGCCGACGGCACAGCTGATCTCTTCATCGCGGATGAAAAAGTCTCGCCCGAATTGAAGCAGTGGCTCGGCAATCAAGTCGCGGTGAAGCCCAGCAACGAATTGCAGCCGACGCTCGCCGCTCTCGGCGGCAAGAAAGTGAAGCTCGATCCCTCCAGCGCTAGCGCTTGGTACTTCGAAGAGCTCAAATCCGCCGGCGCCGAAATCGTGCGCGGCCAAGATCCGGTCGTGCTGCCGCGCGCATGCAAGAACGCCGCTGAAGTCGAAGGCTCACGCCAAGCGCACATCCGCGACGGCGCCGCCGTCTCGCGCTATCTGCATTGGCTCGCCACCGACGGCCAAACCGGCAAGGTGCAAGAGATCGAAGCCTGCGAACGCCTCGAAGCCTTCCGCGCTGACACCGGCGCGCTGAAAGATTTGAGCTTCGACTCTATATCGGGCGCCGGGCCCAACGGCGCTATCGTCCATTATCGCGTCACCAAGAAGACCAATCGCAAGCTCGGCCGTGGTTCGCTCTTCTTGATCGATAGCGGCGGCCAATATCTCGACGGCACCACCGACATCACACGCACCGTGGCGATTGGTCGGCCGACGAAGGAAATGAAGGATCGCTTCACCCGCGTCCTCAAAGGCCACATCGCGCTCGCGCGCGTGCGCTTCCCGAAGGGCACGACGGGTCACCAGCTCGACGCGCTCGCGCGCATGAGTTTGTGGGAAGCCGGCCTCGACTACGATCACGGCACCGGTCACGGCGTCGGCGTGTATCTCGGCGTGCACGAAGGCCCGCACCGCATCGCCAAATTCGTCAACACGCAGCCGCTTGAGCCCGGCATGATCGTGTCGAACGAACCCGGCTATTACAAAACCGGCGCCTACGGCATCCGCATCGAAAACCTGCAAGTGGTCACGCCCGCCGCCGACATCGACGGCGGCGAACGGCCCATGCTCGGGTTTGAGACGCTGACCCTCGCCCCGATCGCGCGCGAACTCATCGTGAAGCAAATGCTCACGAAAGAAGAGCTCGCCTGGCTCAACGCGTATCACGCGACAGTCTGGGAAAAGATCGGCCCGCAATTGGATGGCGAAGCCAAAGCTTGGTTAGAGGCCGCGACCAAGCCGCTCTAACGATTGCCGCACCACATTGATTGTGTTTCCCTGCCTTGGCGGGGAGACACAATCATGTTCGTCGGCCATTACGCAGCAGCGTTCGCAGCCAAAGCCATCGAGCCCAAAGCGCCGATGTGGACGCTCGCAGCCGCAGCACAACTCGTCGATATCGGCTGGAGCGCCTTCATTATCGCCGGCATCGAGCGCGCCAGCGTCGATCCATCCCTGCCCGGTTCATCCCTGATCCTTGAGCACATGCCGTGGACGCACTCACTGCCGATGGCGATCGCGTGGGGCATTGGCGCAGCATTGCTCGCGAAGCTTCTCCTGCGCCAGCCGATCTGGGCCAGCGTCGTCATCGGCCTCACCGTGTTCTCACACTGGCTGCTCGATCTCATCGTGCACCGCCCCGATCTCGAACTCTGGGTCGGCGGCGAGAAAGTCGGCTTCGGGCTTTGGAATTATCCCGTCCCTGAACAAGCGATCGAGATCGGCCTGCTCGCGATCACGGGCGCGGCGTGGGTCGCGAGCCGCAAGACGCTCGGCCGCCTCGCTTGGCCCGCCATCGCTTTCATCGGCTTTCTTGTTGCACTGCAAATCGTGGCGATGCTCTCGCCACAACCCGCCGGGCCTCTCGAAGCGCAAAGCGGCGTGATGATCCTCGCCATCTATCTCGTCGTCGTGGCGCTGGCTGCGTTGACGGAATTGTCCGCCAAGCGCACGACTTGATCCGGGGAGAATGCACATGACGGACGCAACAAAAACGCCGTGGCGCCTCTGGGCAATCGGTGGCGTCGCATTGCTTTGGAATGGTTTCGGCGCGTTCGATTTCGCGGCCACCTTCACCCGCTTCGAACCGTGGGTGTCGCAATTCCCCGACGCCCTGCGCGATTACATCTACGCATTGCCGCTGTGGAATTGGATCGGCTGGGGCGTCGGCGCCTGGGGCGGCGTCATCGGCTCCGCGCTTCTGCTGATGCGCAATAAACTGGCCGTGTGGGCTTACGCGCTTTCGCTGATCGGCGCCGCCGGTTCCAACGCCATTACACTCTTGGATCCGCCACCCGCGGAGGTTGGCGCAAACCCCGTGCTCACGATTATCATAATCGGCATCGCCGCCTTGCTGCTTGCGTACGCGATGTGGCTAAAGCGCAAAGGCGTGCTTCGTTAAACCGGCAAATGGCGTTTCGATCCCCTGGCGCGGCTGCGCTCACGTTCTAGAGTGATCGTCACAGCTCCAAGGGGGATCACATGGATCGCAACGACATTCCGCCGATCGACCAAGTCGCAACGCCAACACGCCGCAGTTTATGGGCGGGCGCGGCCGCACTCGCGCCACTCGCCTTCGCTGAAGACGCCGACGCCGCGACACCCAATCGCGCCGCCCTGCGCCGCATCGTCGATCAACAGAAAGACGAGACGATCGCGCTGCTGCAGGATTGGATTCGCAATCCCACCATCGCTGCCGAAAGCCTGAACATTCAGGAAGGCGCCGACTACATGGCGCGCCTCGCCCGCGACGCCGGCTTCCAAACCGCCGAGATCGTCTCCACCGACGGATCGCCCGGCGTGTGGGCCGCGCTCGACGTCGGCGCGCCGAAAACGCTCGCCGTCTATTTCATGTACGACGTGAAGCAATTCAATCCGGAAGAATGGTCCTCGCCGCCTCTCGAAGCGCGGCTCGTCGATAACCCGCTTGGCCGCATTCTCGTCGGTCGCGGCGCCGTCAACCAGAAGGGCCCGGAGATCGCTTTCCTCGCCGCGTTGCGCGCGCTGCGCGCCGCCGGCCGCCAACCGCCCGTCAACATCGTGCTCATCTGCGAAGGCGAAGAAGAAATCGGCAGCCCGCACTTCCACCAAATCGTGCGCCGCCCCGACATCATGCAGCGCTTGCAATCGAGCGTGGGCGTCTTCATTCCAAGCGCCTGGCAAGACCCGAGCACAGGCAGCGTCAGCGTCAATCTCGGCGCCAAAGGCATCATCGAGTGCGAATTGATCGCCAGCGGCGAAAGCTGGGGTCGTGGGCCCACGCGCGACATCCATTCCAGCACCAAAGCGATGGTGGATTCGCCCGTCTGGCGGCTCGTGCGCGCACTCGACACGCTCACCACCGAAGATGGCAACACGCCAGCCATCGACGGCTGGTTCGAGAACGTGCGTCCGCTCACGGCGCGCGAACGCGAACTCATCCAACAAGGTGCGCGCAATTCCAGCGAAGCCGATTGGAAGCAACGCAATGGCGTCTCGCGCTTCATTGATGACCTGCCGTGGGCGCAAGCGCTGGAGCGCCTCGCCTCGCAGCCCACCGTCAACATCGAAGGCCTCGTCGCCGGCTATACTGGCCCCGGCGGCATGACTATTCTGCCTGGACGTGGCGTGGCCAAGCTCGACTTCCGCTTGGTGCCAAACCAAACCCGCGCCGAAGCCGAAGCCAAACTCCGCGCCCACCTCGACGCACGCGGCTTCAGCGATGTGCAGGTCGTCGTCAGCGGCGGCTATGACCCAACCGAAACCGCCGAAGACAGCGCCATCGTGCAAGCGCAGCTCGCCGTTTATCGCCGCGCTGGCGCACGCGCGACGTTGAACCCACGCCTCGCTGGCTCTTGGCCGGGCGCCGTCTTCACCGCAGCCCCCGTCAGCCTTCCTGCTGGCCAATTCGGCCTCGGCCACGGCGGCGGCGCGCATGCGCCCAACGAATATCTGCTGATCGACAGCAACAATTCCCGTGTTCAGGGCCTGACCGGCGCGGTGATGGGCTTCATCGACATCATGTACGAGCTGGCGCGTTAAAGTCGCACTGAACCAAACAGCCTCGGCATTCGTTCAAAGAACGAAGCCGAGGTCGTCTCCATGTCCAATGTCATCGCCTGGATCAGCACCGGGCTCGTATTCGCCATCGCCGACGGAATCTGGCTGAGCCAAGCGGCGCCGCGCATCTATCGGCCGATGATCAGCGACATTCTGCGGCCCGATGTCTCGTGGCCCGCCGCAATCGCGTTTTACATCATCTATGTCAGCGGCATCGTCTATTTCGCCGTAGCCCCCGCGCTTGAGAAGCAAAGCCTCAGCGCAGCGCTCCTCAACGGCGCGGTGCTCGGCTTCGTGGCCTACGCCACTTACGATCTGACCAACCAAGCCACGCTAAAGGTGTGGGACACGCGCCTCACGCTCATCGACATGAGTTGGGGCACACTCGCCACCGCACTCGCCGCCGGCGCCGGCTATTGGCTCACGCAACGCTTCAGCGGCTAAGCTCAATCCACGCATCTTCGTCGATCACTTTGACGCCGTGCTTCTCGGCTTCGGCGAGCTTTGAGCCCGCGCCCGGCCCAGCGACCACGAGATCGGTCTTCTTGGACACGCTGCCTGAGACTTTCGCACCCAACGCAATCGCGCGCGCCTTGGCTTCATCGCGCGTCATCTTCTCCAGGGTGCCGGTGAACACGATGGTCAGCCCAGACACATTGCTCGATGTCGCCGCTTTCGGTTCGGCCTTGGGCTTCACCTCTTTCAGCAAGCGCTGCAGCGCATCGCGATTGTGCTTCTCCGCGAAGAAATCGACCAAGTGCGCCGCCGCGACGGGCCCCACGCCATCGATGCGTTCAAGTTCAAGATAATCATCGCCGGGCGCTTGCTTGGCCGCATCCTTGATCGCGCGGATCGCGTCGCCGAGCGAACCATACGCTTGCACCAACCCGTCCCACGCGCGCGACGTGACACCCTTGATTCTCGGATACGCCGCACTCGCATCGCTCGCCACAAACATATCGCTCTGGCCCGCGCCGCCTGCCGGCGCTTTCAACTCAGCCGCCGCGGCAAGCAACGCTGCGCGCGCGCCGCCGCCCACGCCACTCACGCGCTCCAGCGCATCGTATGCTTCGCCCGGCTGCGCCTTCACGGCAGCATTCACGGCATCCTCAAACGCTTCCCAATTCTCAAACCGCCGCGCCAGCACACCCGCGGTTGTCTCCCCGATATCGCGAATACCAAGCGCATAGAGGAAACGTCCGAATTGCGGTTCGCGACGCGCATCGATCGAGGCCAGCAAATTCGTGACGCTCTTTTCGCCGTAGCCCTCGCGCGTCGAGAGCTCGTCGCGCTTTTCGTGCAGGCGAAAAATGTCGGCCGGCTCTTTCACCCAACCGAGTTCGTAGAATTCCTGGATCTGTTTGGCGCCGAGCCCATCGATATCCATCGCCCGACGCGCCACGAAATGGATCAGCCGCTCCACCGCCTGCGCTGGGCAATTCAGCCCGCCCGTACAGCGCGCGATCACGCCCTCTTCGCCCGGCTCCAGTTCACGCGCGACATGCGAGTCGCACACCGGGCAGCGTTCTGGAAATTGATACTTGCGTGCGCCCTTCGCACGCTTCTCCAATAGCACGTCCACAATCTGCGGGATCACATCCCCGGCGCGTTGAACCACGACCGTATCGCCCACGCGCAAGTCCTTGCCGCCGCGGATCGGCGCGCCATCCGCGCCCAGCCCTCGGATATAATCGGCATTGTGCAACGTCACGTTCGTCACCGTGACGCCGCCAACGAACACCGGCTTCAACCGCCCCACCGGCGTCAGCGCACCGGTGCGGCCAACTTGAATATCGATGCCTTCAAGAATCGTCGCCTGCTGCTCGGCCGCGAATTTATGCGCGATCGCCCACCGCGGAGAACGCGAGACGAAACCCAGCCGCTGCTGCAGCGCAAGCGAGTCCACCTTGTAAACGACGCCGTCGATCTCGTAGGCGAGCCTTTCCCGGCTTTCCAGAATGCTTTGATAGATCGCGAGCAATTCGGGGCCGTTCTTCGCGCGCTTTATGCCCGCGAGCGGAAAACCCAACTCCGCCAGACGTTGCACAGATTCGTACTGCGTCTCCGCCAGCGGCTCGCTCAACTCGCCCCAGCCATGCGCGAAGAAACGCAACGGCCGCGACGCCGTGATCTTCGCATCGAGCTGACGCAACGCGCCCGCCGCCGAATTGCGCGGGTTCACGTAAGTCTGCTTACCTTCAGCTTCGAGGCCAGCGTTCATTTTGGCGAACGCGGCCTTCTCCATGTAAACTTCACCGCGCACCTCAAGCACCTTAGGCGCATCCTTGATCTTTTTCGGGATGTCCGGGATCGTCATCAAATTGGCGGTGACGTCTTCGCCCTCACGGCCGTCGCCGCGCGTGGCGCCACGCACGAAGCGGCCGTTCTCGTAGCGGAGCGACGCCGAAAGCCCGTCGATCTTCGGCTCCGCCGTGATCACCGGCGGCGTATCCAAGTTCAAAAAGCGCTGCACCTTGGCGACGAACGCATGCGCATCCTCCGCATCAAACGCATTGTCGAGCGACAGCATCGGCACAGCGTGCTGCACCTTGCCGAACTTCTCTGCGGGCGCCGCCCCCACGCGCATCGAGGGGCTATCTTCGCGCACCAAAGTGGGAAAGCGCGCCTCGATCGCGGCGTTGCGCTTGCGCAGCGCGTCGTATTCAGCGTCCGTCAGTGCCGGCGCGTCTTTGGCATAATATAGCTTGTCGTGATGCGCGATCTCGCGCGCCAGCCGCTCCAATTCGGCGGCCGCCTCTTCCTGACTCAGTTTTTCAACGGGCGTGTCGGTCATCAGGCATCAGGTATCGGGTATCATTGTCAGAGGATACGAAACATCCCGACACCTGACACCTGCAATCTGACACCTGCTTAGAACACCGTGCCGAACGTGCGGCTGAGCCAGCCGCGGCGGCGCGCTTCTTCTTCCGGCACCTGCGTCACGCCGCTCTCAGTCATCAAATCGTAGGTGCGCTGGTACCAAGCATTACCCGGGAAGTTGTGACCAAGGATCGCCGCCATACGCTGCGCTTCTTCGATCATGCCGACCGAGAGGTACGCTTCGACCAAACGGTGCAGCGCCTCAGGCGTGTGCGACGTAGTTTGGAAGTTCTCGTTCTCGACCACATTGCGGAAGCGATTGATCGCCGCGAGGTGCTGGTCGCGCTCCAGATAGAAGCGGCCGACCGACATCTCTTTGCCGGCGAGCTGGTCATAGACCATGTCAATCTTCAAACGCGCGTCGCGCGCATAAGCCGTTTCCGGAAAGCGACGCACAACATCATTCAGCGCCGTAAGCGCACGCTCCGTGGTGCCCTGGTCGCGGCCCACGTCGGTGATGCGCTCAAAGTGGCAGATCGCGATCAAGTAATAGGCGTATGGCGCGCTGTCGTTGCCGGGGTGAAGCGACACGAAGCGCTGCGCGTCTTCGATCGAGGAATCATATTGCCGCGCTTGATAGTGCACGAAGGCCTCCATCAACATCGAGCGGCGCGCCCAGGATGAATACGGGTGTTGGCGCTCGACTTCCTCGAACATCGCCAGAGCGAGCGGATAACGCTGATCCTCGATCGCATCGACGCCGCGATTGTAGAGAGCGGCCACCGGCTCATCGACATATTGCACGTTCTCGCGCTCGCGATTGGCGCCGAAACCGCCGCAGGCTGTCACGCTGCCGGCCATCACGGCCATCGCGACTGCGCGAGCAATCTGCATTTGTCGAGGGGTCATCAGCTGGCCTCTTCTGGCTTACAAATCGGCGCGCCGAACAGGCGAGCGCATCGCTGATACAGGAGGATTGGCCGGACGCAAAGCGGCTGCGGCTGTGGGACGAACAGGCGCGCTCAGCCGACAGCGGCAACCAGCGCCGGCTGGGCCGCGCGTACCGTTTCGGGCGCGGACTCGTATTCGAAACGCCACGCTTCCGGCGTATCGAGCAACGCGCGCACCAAACGCGCATTGAGCGCGTGGCCGGGTTGATCCGCCACAAAGCGGCCACAAATCGGCGCGCCGGCCATCGCCAGATCGCCAATCGCGTCGAGCATTTTATGGCGTACGAATTCGTCTTCGAAGCGAAGACCTTCCGGGTTCACAACCCGGCCGGCATCCACAACCAGCGTATTTTCCATAGACGCGCCGCGGCCCAAACCAGCCGCACGCATCGCGTCGACGTCCGACATGAAGCCAAACGTACGCGCGTCCGCGATGTCGCTGAGGAAGCTCTTCGGCGAGAGTTCGATCTGACGACGTTGCACGCCAATCGCTGGATCGGCGAAGCGGATCGTCACGTCGAGATCGAGACCGGCAAAGCCATCGGACGGCAGCAGGGCGGCGCTTTTCGCGCCCATACGCACTTCGATCGCTTCAAGAATACGGATGACGCGCTGCGGCGCATGTTGCGTCTTGAGGCCGGCATTGAGCAGTACGGCGACGAATTGCGCCGAAGAGCCGTCCAAGATCGGCAATTCCGGGCCATCGACTTCGACAAAGAGATTGTCGACGCCCAGGCCGGCGCAAGCCGACATCAAATGCTCGATCGTGGCCAGCTCAGCGCCGGCGGCGTTGCGGATCGTGGTGCAATTGCGGGTTTCGGACACGAAATCGGCGTGGGCGCGGATCAAATTATCCACAGCCTTCACATCGGCGCGGACGAACACGATACCGGTATCGACCGGGGCCGGCGTCAGCGCGATGCGGACGTGCGCGCCCGAATGGACGCCAATGCCCGCACACACAGCCGGGCCTGCAATGGTTTGCTGACGACGCACCGAAACCACCTCTTCGTCCCCCCACGGAACTGGAGCGAGGCCCCCCGACCCCGTAATGGTGGTGTAAGGCGTCCTTCGCATGTGCGACAACACACGTTGCGTTACGGTTTGTGACTGTTAAGCGACCTGAATTACACCGTTGAAATGTCAGATAAAAAATCAGTCCCGCCACACCCTCGCGATACCTACGCTTTACGGGCTGTAGCACGCGCTGGCGGGCCCGATGCGGCCAAGGCTGCGCGCCATGCGGCAGCTTTGGCGGAGCTGCGCGACCCGGAAACGGCCAAGGAAGCCCTCTCGCTCGCCATCCGGCTGGAACCGATCGACCCAACGCCCCGCCTGGCGCTGGCCCGCCTGCACGCCGAAAGCGGCGATCTCGCCGCCGCCCGCGCCGAGGCCCAGGCCGTTTTGGCCGACGCGGTCGACCAAGCCGCTCGCGCACGCGCCGCCTTCATTCTGGGGGAACTCGCCCGCGTCGGCGGCGGCCACGACGAAGCGCGCGGCCGCTACCAAGCCGTGCTCAAGATCGAGGACGCCCTGCTCTCGGCCAATCCGGGCGAACCCACAGCGTCGCGCTGGTACGCCCGCGCCCGCGGCCGCATCGCTGAGCTCGACGCCAGCGCCGGCGATTTCAGCGCCGCGCGCACCGGCTCCGAAGGCGCACTCGCCATGCTGCGCGCCGTCGCCGCCGCGATCGGCGAACCGCCCGTGCTCGCCGCCGACATCGCCGACGCTGAGATGCGCCTCGCCGCACTCGAACTCGATCACAATCAACCAGCCTCCGCGCGCCGCCGTCTCGGCGAAGCCATTGGCCGCTACGAAGCGCTCGCCATCACCGAAAGACACGAACCGCACTGGCGCGCTGTGCTCGCCGACGCATGGGCGTTGGCAGCCGAAGCCGATTACGTGCGCGGCGATGCGAACGCGGCGCGCGACGCGATGGAACGCGCGCTGCAAGCGCGGCTTGTGCTGGCGGCGCAGAACGAGAGCGAAGCCTGGGGACTCGCCGGCGTGTGGCGGGTGCGCGGCGCTTTACGCGCAGCGCTTGGCGACAACGACGCCGCCAGAGAATCGTTCGCCCAAGCACGCGCCATGGCGGAAACGCTCAGCACCCGCGCCGGCCGCGGCGAAGACGCCTCGCGCTTCCTGCTGCGCACCCTGCTCGCGCAAGGCGATCACGCGCTGCGCATCGGCCAACTGAACACAGCACGCGAAGCCACCGACAGCGCGCGCATACTCGCTGAAGGCTTTGCGCAGGACATCGGCGGCGCCTGGCTCGGCGAAGTCGCGGCCTGCTGGGATCGCTTGGGCGAAATCGCGCGCACAGCGGGCGCAGGCGCTGCCGCCCAAGACGCTTTCGCACGCGCCGTCGAGTTTCGCCGCTTAGCACTCGAACGCGCGCCGGACGACATGCGCTTAATCCGACGCCTCGCTGCGGCACTCGTCAAGCATGGCGACGCGCATCTCGGCGCCAACGCGCACGCCAGCGCCAAAGCCGCATTTCACGAAAGCATCGTGCTGCGCTTCAAATTGCTCGACGCTGCGCCCAACGACGCCACAGCCGCGCACGCCGTCGCCGTCGCACTCGAACGCTTCGGTCTTGCCGCCTTTGCCCAGGGCGACACCAACGCCGCGCGCGCAGCGTGGGAAGACGAGCTCGCGCTCGCCGACCGCATCTTCGCGGAAGAGCACTCGCTTGAATCCCTGCGCTTTCGCGCCATCGTCGAAAGCCATCTCGCCAGCGCCGGCGGGCCCAACGGTGAACACCACCGCCACGCAGCACTCGAGCACCTAGATCAGCTCGCCCACGCGGGCGTCCTCACGCCGCAAGAGACCGCACTACGTAAGAGACTCTGGGGCGCGTGAGCGCTAGGCTTTCTTGGCCAACGCCATTGGCAGGATCGGCGCTGTCGCCAAGAAGATCACCAACGCCAACACACTGGTCTGCACTGCGATCTCCAGCGGCAAGAAGCCGGCATTGACGATCGCCAGATACGTCATCACCGCGCCCGACACCCACAGCACGAACACCAGCGCCAGCGCATGCGCGACACTCTTCTGCGCGCCATGCGCGAAGAGCCACACGAATGCGAACGCATAAACAAAGTCAGAGACAAAGCTCAGCAGCTCGCGCGTGAGCGGCGACCAAGGCGGCGCGAAATCCGGCGACAGCTGCGCGCCCACCGCATCCCACCCGGCCTCAAGCAAGAAATTGTTACCAGCCCAACCGAGCACATTCCAAACGACGCCATAGATCAGCGCCCAAACCAGGATCGACATCGTGGACATGACACGCCTCCCACGCATCATGGTGGGGCGCGAAAGCCGGCGGCGATAGCGCTTTGCGACCAGCGCCAACCATCGATTGACCCCGCTCTCTGGTTGCGACTTGCCCGACGCGGGGGAAATCATGACGACCGAGAGCACACAAACGCGCCGGGTTCGCCCATGGATCGCGGCCTTGCTGACATTCATAGGCTGGGGCTTCGGCCTTTATTACGCGCGCCAAACCAAGGCCGCGTGGCGCGTCGCCTTGCTCGGTCTCTTGATTGGGTTGATACTGGCCTCAGCGCTTGTCATCGCGTTCTTCACGCTCGACCCGCTGTCGGGCTGGTTCAATCACCCGCTTGCGCCGATGGCCGCGGACCTCATCAGCCTCGGCATCTCTTTCATCATCGCCATTTTCGTATGGCGCGCCGTCGCGCGTCAGCAATGGGTTGAGCCCGCAGGGCCGGTTCGTTTGCTCGGCTACGTCGCGATTTGGCTTGTACCGCTTCTTCTCTCACTCACGCTTGCATTTGCGATCCGCTTTGCGCTCGTGCAACCCTTCCACATCCCTGCTGGATCGATGCAGCCGACGCTTCAAATCGGCCAATACATCGTCGTGACGAAATGGAGCTATGGATACAGCCGCTTTTCCGCAGCGCCATTTCAAGACCTCTTGCCCGAAGGTCGTTTCAATCCACGCCTGCCCGAGCGCGGCGATATTGTCGTCTTCCGCCCGACGCCGGAGCCGGAGCGTGATTTCGTCAAGCGCATCGTCGGCCTGCCAGGCGATCGCATTCAGATGATCGAAGGTGTGCTGCACATCAACGGCACACCAGTCGCGCACGAACCCGCTGGCCCGCTCACAATTGATTCAGGCTACGGAGAAGAAGCCTTCGAAAGCGTTCGCGAGACGCTGCCGAACGGTGTGAGCTACGTCACCATAGATCGCGGCATGACCGAACTCGACAACACGCGCGTCTATGTCGTGCCCGAGGGCCACTATTTCATGATGGGCGACCATCGCGACAATTCAGCCGATAGTCGCGTGATGAGCGTCGTCGGCTTGGTCCCGTTCGATAACATTCTTGGCCCGGTGCGCGCAAAAAGCGGCGCGCCCGCGAATTAGCGCGGGTTCATTTGTCGGCGGAGGAAGGCGGGGATTTCCAGCTCTTCGTCCAATTCCGGATCGCGCACGACGTCTTCATGCGCGCGGCGCGGCTGAGCGGCCGGCGCATCGTCGTCGATGTTGAAATCGCGGAGTGACGGCGGCTCGTCGCGCGGCGCGTTCTTCTTCCAACCGAACAGGCTGAAGCCGCCGCCGCGACGCGGCTCGGGCTCCAGATCATTGGCGAAGCTCGGGCGCGTTTCTTCAAAGGTCTCGCGCGCCACCGGCTCGGGAACAGGCGACGTCGCCGCCTCCGGACGTGGCACGACCGGACGACGCGTCGGCGCTTCGTTCGCACGTCGCGCCGGTTCGATCACCGTCTGCTGCGTGACGATCGCCTCGTCATCGATGCCCGTCGCCACCACCGACACGCGGATCGAGCCTTCAAGCGTTTCATCGAAGGTCGAGCCCAGAATGATGTTCGCGTTCGGATCGACTTCGGCGCGGATCTCGTTTGCCGCCTGATCGACCTCGTACAGCGTCATGTCGAAGCCGCCGGTGATGTTGATCAGCACGCCCTTGGCGCCACGCATCGACACGATATCCAGCAGCGGATTCGCCATCGCACCGTGCGCCGCTTCCAAGGCGCGATTGGGACCACGGCCTTCGCCCGTGCCCATCATCGCCGTGCCCATTTCGGCCATCACGGTGCGGACGTCGGCGAAATCGAGGTTGATCAGGCCGGGCATGACCATGAGATCGGTGACGCCGCGCACGCCCGAATAGAGCACTTGGTCCGCCAGCTGGAACGCCTCGGCGAACGTCGTGCGCTCGTTGGCGACGCGGAAGAGATTTTGGTTCGGAATAACGATCAGCGTATCGACGTGCTTGCGCAACTCCTGCACGCCCTGCTCGGCCAGCTGCATGCGGCGCTGACCTTCAAAGTGAAACGGCTTGGTGACGACCGCGATCGTCAGGATGCCGCGCTCGCGCGCCGTGCGCGCAATCACCGGCGCTGCACCCGTGCCCGTACCGCCGCCCATGCCGGCGGCGACGAACACCATGTGCGCGCCTTCCAGAAACTCGATGATCTCCGGCTGGCTCTCTTGCGCCGCCGCTTGGCCCACTTCCGGCCGCGCGCCTGCGCCCAGGCCCTCAGTGATCGAATGGCCCAATTGCAAGCGGTTCGGCGTGCGCGCGCGCGTCAGCGCCTGCGCGTCCGTATTGGCCACGACGAACTCGACGCCCTGCAGATTGGCGTCGATCATGTTGTTGATCGCGTTGCCGCCAGCGCCGCCGACCCCGAACACCACAATGCGTGGCTTCAGATCGTTGATCGTGGGCGCGCCATACTGGTTCATTACCTGCTCCAAGGGCGACCGATTCTCACGATTCGCCCATGCTCGCACTTGCCCCGGTTACAGCTTTGCCGGCCAAGCGCTTAAGCTCTCGTTAAGACTCCGAAATAGTGAGGGCGGTTTTGCGGCGCCAGTGCGGTACGTCACACAACGCGTCTGGGGAAAACGCCACGATCTCAGCACGCCAAAAAGCAAAACGGCGGCGGACCCGAGGTCCACCGCCGTTTCCATCATTCAGCGCCCGAAGCGCGAAACGATTAGGCCGCCTTCAGGTTCGCAGCCGAGTCCCGACCTTGGCGATCGCGCTCGAGATCGAATGAGACCTTCTGCCCATCGTTCAGGCTCGACATGCCCGAACGCTCAACGGCGGAGATGTGTACGAACACGTCCTTGCCGCCGCCGTCCGGCGCGATGAAACCAAAACCTTTTTGCGAATTGAAAAACTTAACAGTACCGACAGCCATTTGCCTGCCTCCATGAGAATTGCCAGCGTGGACCTTCCACGTCAGGCGCCGATTTTTCGAGGGAAACAGCAAACATCCGGCGCGACAGCGAGGATCAGAGCGTGACGCGACGAGGATCGATGAAGACTATATGGACGCTATCGTCCCAAAAGCCAATGCTTAAGCGGATTTCTTTTCAGCCATCCGCCGCTTGCGGCTTCGCCAAGGCGGTGACTTTGGCGCTGCGAATGAAGTTCTCGATGTCGCCGGATTCATGCGGCGCATCCTCGCGATCATCCACAATCGCTGCCTGATCCACGATCAAATCCTGCAAGTCTTCCGGCAAAGCATCCCATTGCAGCACCAGCGCGCCGCCAAGCCTGCGCAGCACGTGTTCCTGATCAGCGCGATATTTCACGGTTTTCGCGACGACTTGCGGCGGCTGCGGCGTGAACGGCCTGGTCCCGCGCATCACAATTGCACCGTCTCAAGACGACTCTCATCCATGATGCGATCGAACGCTTCAGCGTCGTTCCTGACGCGATATTGCTGTGCACCTTTTTCGTGCGGGAGCGCGTGGACGACGCGATAGGTTCCACTGGGGGCGGAAAAGGCGCCAGAGCGCACAATAGAAACGCGTTGCCCCGCGCCAAACTTGGTGTGCGCCATACCTGCATCCTTTGCGTGAAAACGAGCGAACGGCGACAAATGCGCGGACGCTGCACTGTCAACATGGGGCGCATCGGCAGAAATACAAGCAAAAGCTGCGAAATGAACGGCGTACGCGCGGAAACTGTGGTACGGTGTCAGCCTTCATCAGTTTGATCACGCTTTCTTGCCGCGGCCCGCGCGGCCTCGGAGCCTGTTCCCGGAGGCTCACATGACACAAACATTCGAACATTGGCGCTTAGACGCAATTTCCCACACCGATCGTCTTGTCGGCGCAGCGATGGCGAAAATGCACGATGTCAACGAGGCGCACATGATGGTGCACGGCGTCATGTGGCGCGCGATGACAGACATGCTCGCGCCAGTGTCCGGATTGCAATTGGACACAGCGCTCGACGGCGCACTGCGCACCCGGCTTCACATCTGACAACGCCGCGCCGCACCGCGAACGACTCGCATCTTTTGATCTTCGCTTGCAACGCCGTCCGCCGCGTCTAACCATCGCGACTGGCGAGAGGCGCGATGTCAGACAAGAAACCACTCAATCGGCGTTCGTTCATGAGCCGCGTCGGCGGCACGCTGATCATCGGCGGTGCGGCCGCGACAGTCACAGGCTGCGCCACCGCCACCGGCGGCGGTTATGGCGGCGGCTTCTACACTGGCCGCACCGACGCGGACTCTGGCGCCTACGCCGATCGCGCCGGTTACGGCCGCAGCGGGATCACCGATAGCGATACGAGTGATCGCGCGGGCTATGGGCGCGGCGGCAATGCGGGCGTCACCGATCAAGACACGGGCGCATACGCCGATCCCGCAGGGCGCGGGCGCGGCTCAAGCGGCGTCACCGACAATGATTCAGGCCCATACGCCGACCCAGCCGGTCGTGGCCGCGGCGGTCGCACCGGCATGACCGACAACGATTCCGGCCCCTACGCCGATCCGGCCGGACGCGGTCGCGGCTTCGGCGGCCAAACCGGCTACACGGATAACGACAGCGGCCCCTACGCGGATCGCGCCGGTTACGGACGTGGCGGTCGCGGACAAGGCGGCGGCAGCGGCTATACTGATAACGACAGCGGCAATTACGCTGATCGCGCGGGTTACGGCCGCGGCGGCGCGCGCGGCTACACCGGCGTCACGGATAACGACAGCGGTCCGAACGCGGACCCTGCCAATTACGGACGCGGCGGTCGTCGCTGAGCGACGCGCTTAGAAATTATCGCGCAGCCAGTTCCAGGCTTTGCCCATCGTGTCGCGCATCAGTGATGCGACATGCGACAAGCTTGGTGCGAAATGCTCTTCGACGTCGGCGAGTTGCGGATTGTCGAAGCGATGGCGCAACAGGCCGGCACTCGCCGCATAGCCCGGCCCCGCCTCGTATTGATCGAATCCGCAAAGATCATGCGGACGGCCCAAACGCACCGGCATGCCCAGCACTTCCGCCGCCAATTCACGCACGCCAGGCATTTGCGCGCCGCCGCCAACGAGGATCGCGCGTTGCGGACCAGCCACACCAGAGAAGCCCGCGCGCGACAATTGCTGACGCGCCAGCAACAGCATTTCCGTCAAACGCGGCGTCAGCGTATCCACGATCACGCCACGCAGCGTCGTCGCCGCTTCCAAGCGCCCGTCCAAGCCCAGCTTCGGCGCTGACACCGCTTCACGCGGATCGCAGGCATTGCCAACAGCGCCGAAATGTAGCTTCACACGCTCAGCCGCAGCGAACGTCGTTTGCAACTTCGCCGCCAGATCACGCGTCATGCGCACGCCGCCGCCACACGCGACGGTTTCGGCATAGACCAAGCCTTCAGCCGCATACGCCGCCAAGCCAATCGAGCCCGCGCCGAGATCGACAACCAACGTGCCCATCTCGCGTTCTTCAGCCGTCATCACAGCAAGTGCGGCCGCTTGCGGCGCCGCTACAATCTCTTCAACGTCAGCGCCCGCCGCGCGCACGCACGATTTCAGCGCATTGATCGCTTCCGCTGGCGCCGTGACGATGCACGCTTCCACCGCCAGCATCTTGCCGCTCAGGCCATACGGATCATCGATCGGCTCGCCGTCATCGACCATATAGCGCAGCGGTTCGATGTGCAGGATCGCCAGGTTCGGCGTCGGGCTCGCTTGCAGCGCCGCATTGATCGCCGAGTCGATGTCACGGCCCGTCACCGCGCCGCTCTTCAAGCGCACGGCGCCACGCGAAATCCGCGATGCCACGCCCGGGCCTGAATACGACGCCACGACACGACGGATCGGCGCGCCGGCCATCGCCGCCGCTTCCTCGATCGAAACTTGAATAGCGCGCGCGCAGGCGTCGAAATCCGCCGGCTTGCCGCTGGCGATCGCAGGCGCAGTCTGCACGCCAATGCCCAGCACGCGCATCGGCCGATCCGGGTGCATTTCCAGCACCGGATCGCGGCGCGCCGCCAAGCACACCGTTTTCGCCACGCCCACATCGAGCGTCGCCGCCAAAGGCGCCAAGGCTTCGCGCGGCGCTTCCTCGCGCGTGCGTGCGCTTTCGCGGACGGGGTCGTAAGCCAATGCCATCACGCGCCTCCCAACAGAGGACGCAAACCGCCGGCCAGCACCGGATGCACGCGAATAGCGACGCGGTTCGGCACGCGCATATCGATCTGCGCCAGCGGGCGATCGAGTAATGCGTGTTCGGTTTGCAGCTCCTCGAGTTGTGCGAGCGCCTCTTCCGGGCGCTCTTCTGGCAGCGCCACAGTTGTTCCACTCGTCAGTTCGACATTCCAGCGGCGATCGCCCACGCGCACCAGCGCGCGCAAATGCGCGCGCACTTGCGGCAAGCTTTCCAGCGCCGCCAGCATTGGCGGCGACGCGGGACCGGCGCCTTGGCCGACCACGAGCGGCAAATTCGCATGATCCGCCGCGCGCTCAGTGAGCAGACGCTCGCCGTTCGCATCGATCACGGAAATCTCGCCGTCTTCCTGCCAACGCGCATATTCTTGCCGGCGCTCGACTTCGATCAGCATGTCGTTCGGCCACAGGCGACGGACGCGCACGCCCTGCACCCAATCCAAGCTCTCGACGCGTGTCTTCACATCGTTCGGATCGAGCGACAGGATCGATTGGCGCCCCTCCGGCACGATCAGCGCACGCACTTCCGCCGCACGCGCTGGCGAAATCGCGGACGCGCCTTCGATCGTCGAGACCTGAATCTCGTCGACCGCAAAACCCACATTGGCGGCGGCGCCATCGGCGGCGCGCGCAAACGCTTCGCGCACGTCGAACAGCGACGAGCCCAGCCACGCAGCGCCGGCCACGCCAGCGCCCAGGAAAAACACCGCGCCCGTCAGGGCCAGCACCAGGCTCTTGCCCGACACCTTCACGTCGTCCGAGGCCAAGCCGCCGCTCAGTTTGATCTGCGCCAGACGTGGCATCGAATTCATCGATGGCGGCGGCACGGCTTTACCACGGCGCGAACGCGGATGTTCAGCTTGCTGATTGCGCCCAGCGCGGCGCGCGCCTCTTACCGCTGGCATGACGCGTCTCCCAGGATCCAGGCGACGATGTCGTCATACGACATGCCAAGGTATGCAGCTTGTTCCGGCACGAGCGACGTCGGCGTCATGCCAGGCTGCGTGTTCACTTCCAGCAGCGCGATCACGTCACGCTTGGGATCGTAGCGGAAATCCGAGCGCGACACGCCGCGGCAGCCCAAGGCGTGGTGCGCGGCTTCCGCCGCACGCATCAATTGGTCTGCAACACGTTGCGGGATCTTTGCCGGAATTTCGTGGCGCGAACCGCCTTCGGAATATTTCGCGTCGAAATCGTACCATTCGCCGGCCGGCAGAATTTCCGTCACCGCCAGCGCGCCGCGATCATGCATCACAGCGACCGTCAGCTCTTGGCCGTCGATAAACTCTTCGACGAGCACATCGTCGCCGAACGTCCAGTCCGGATCGAGCAATTGTTCGGGCGGACGATTGGCGCCTTCGCGCACGATATAAACACCGACCGACGAGCCCTGCGCGTTCGGCTTCACCACATACGGCAGCGGCATCGGGTGCGCCTTGGCCGCCTCATGGCGGTCCATGAGCTTGCCCTTTGCGAGCGGCAGGCCGGCCTGCGCGAACACCGCCTTCGACTTGTCCTTATCCATCGCGATCGCGGACGCGAGCACGCCCGAGTGCGTGTAAGGAAGCTTTAAGTATTCGAGCACGCCTTGCGTGCGGCCGTCCTCGCCCCATTCGCCGTGCAGCGCATTGAACACCGCATCCGGGCGCGCAGAAGCGAGGTCGGCGATCCAGCTCGGGTTCTGCGGATCAATTTCAATGACATCATGGCCAAGCCTGCGCAGCGCCGCCGCGCACCCGGCCCCAGAGCTCAAGCTCACAGGCCGTTCAGGGCTTAGACCCCCAAGAAGAACCACCACGCGCGCCATGTTCTGCGCCCCAGGACTAACCGACCAACCAACCAGCGCCCGGATCGACGCGTTTTCGCGTTCATTCCGAGAGTGTCATAATGAAACGCCTTGGGGTTAAGGCATCATGAGGGCGGCGGCGTTAAACGCTGATTTTATTGTAAATTTCCGTTCAACTCAGTTGACGAAGATAAACCATAAACAGCCCACGGCCATCGAGGCGCTCTATCTCAGGCCTCCGCACTATCGATTGGATAAAGGCGCCGCGCGTAGCGATTATACGAGCCTTCCCCTCGCACATTCTCCTGTGTGCGAACGCGCGTCGGTCTCACCCGACGCGCGTTTTTTCTGACCGCGCAGTCGCGCACTGGATCGGCGCCCGGCGCCATCGAAATGGGCGCCGCTCCTCTAAGCATGCGAGCCGCGCCCCGCGCCCTTGGCGCCGCGCCGCGAACCCCGCCAGCGTCACGCTATGTCAGATCCCGTCGTCATCCTCGCCCCGAACGCCAACGCCCTGAAGCACGCGCGCCGCGTCGCCGGCGACCTCTCCAAGCTCGGCTTCCAAGTCGCAGGCTGCGACGGGCGCATCACCGGCGCCGAGGTCGATCAAGCGCACAAGGTCGTGCTGCTTTGGTCCGGCGGGCAAGCGCGCGGGCCGGCTTTGCGCGCCGCCGCACGCCGCGCCAAGGCCAACGGTAAACTTGTGACCGTGCGGCTCGACGCGACGCGCCCGCCCAAAGAAGCAGGCCGCGCCCTGAAGCTGCCGCGCGGCAAGCAAACCACGCGCGCCTGGCAGCGCCTGCTCGGCCCGCAAGCGCCAACACCAACGCAAACGCCGATCCGCCCTGCGCCACGAAAATCGGAAAAGCGCACGCGCCCGATCCGCGAACGCAAAGCCGCCGCGCTCACACCGGCGCCGGCGCCAAAGCCACAAGCCATCGCCGCAGCGCCCACGCCGCGCGTCGCAGTTGCGCGACCAGCACCCGCGCCGATCAGCGAAAAGCCGAAGAAGCGAGGCATGGGCGCGTTTGGCGTGTTGGCGGCAACCCTCTGCATCAGCGCGCTCATCGCGATCGCGGCTGGCGCTGTGTTCTACGTCCGCGACGCCAGCTTCGCCGCGCTGGTCAACGCGTTTGCCGCAAGCCTCAACTAGTCTGGACCGCCGGCGCCCCCGCCCGGCACAGAGCCAAACTCGCACACCTACGAGCTTGCGCAAACGAAGATGCCGGCGAGGGCGCCGGCGGTCCAGACTAAGCGCGCCCGATGCGCTTAATCTCCCAGTTCAACTCCACACCGTGCTTGGCCTTCACAGCCGCGCGCACGTCTTCGCCAAGACCTTCGATATCCGCCGCTGTCGCGTCGCCCGTATTGATGAGAAAATTCGCGTGCTTCTCGCTCACTTGCGCACCGCCGCGCTTGTAGCCGCGCATGCCCGCTTCATCGACAAGCTTCCAGGCCGAAAGCTTCTCGCCGTTTTCCAATTCTGGATTTTTGAACGTCGACCCGCCCGTCTTCTCACGGATCGGCTGCGAGCCTTCGCGCCGCGCCGTGATCTCGTTCATGCGCGCTTGCACGGCTTCCGGCGTATCGCGACGACCTTTGAACACCGCTTGCATCCAGATGATCTCGCCATCGAACGCGCTATGCCGATAGGTGAAGCCCATATCCTCCACGCTGAACGTGCGCATCTCGCCGCTGCGATCAAAGCCCCACGCAGCCTCCAAGACGTCCTTGGTCTCGGCGCCATAGCAACCTGCGTTCATCGTCAGGGCGCCGCCGATCGTTCCAGGAATGCCGGCGAAGAATTCCAATCCCGCGACCCCCGCCTTCGCCGCCGCCTTCGCCACCATGGAATCCAACGCGCCGGCGCCGGCGATGACGCGCGCCTCCGGCGCGTCGACGCTGTCAAAATCGGTGACGATCTGCGCCCATTGCCGCCCCGCCAAGCGGATCACCACGCCAGGCACGCCGCCATCGCGCACGATCACATTCGAGCCCACGCCCAGCACGGTGACGGGGATCTCTTGCGGCAGCGCCCGCAAGAACTCTGAGAGGTCGTCCTCGTCGGCCGGAATGAACAGCGCCTCGGCCGGCCCGCCGACGCGAAACCAGGTGAACGGCGCAAGGCTCTCCCCGCGCAAAATTTGTCCACGGACGGTCGGCAGGGCGAGTTCACTCATTCTTGATGGCGTATCGCAGGGATTTGAGCGCCGTCAACGCACCGGGCGCCTCGCCGCGCCCTCATGAGCGGCGCATATTCATCGCCAGAGGAGACGCCTTATGAAGCGTATGGGAATTCTACTCGCCGCCGCCTTCGCGCTTGCCGCCTGCGCCACCGGCGAAACCACCAACACCGCCGCCAGCGCGCCGGGCGGCGAACGCGATTGCTTCCGCAGCGAAGACGTCAACGGGTTCAGCGTCATCGACAATCACAATATCGGCCTGCGCGTACACGGCCGGAATTACATCCTGACAACCGCTTGGAACGCGCGTGACTTGGATTGGACGCAAGCGATCGGCATTCGCAGCCAAACAAGCTGGATCTGCACGGGCAGCGGCATCGGCGTTGACATCATCGGCGGCGAACCTCGGCGCACATATCCCGTGAACTCGATCGCGCGCGCGCCCAACGACGAACAACCGACGGGCAGCTGACATGCGCGCCCTTATTGTGTTGGCTTGCGCGTTGGCGCTAGGCGCGTGCGCGTCTACCGCCGCGGAGAGCGCAGACACAGCCGATCGCGATTGCTTCCGCCCGATGGACGTCAGCGGCTTCAATGTCGTCGACGCCGAGCGCCTCAAAGTGCGCGTGGGCCCGTCGCGGGAATATTTCCTGACCGTGCAGGGCGGCACGCGCGACATACGCTTCGATGAAACCTTGGGAATCGACGCAGGCCACAGCTTCGTCTGCACCGGTAACGGTTTGGGCGTGCGCGTGATCGGCGGCGATCACGATTTTCCGCGCGCTGTTACGCGGGTCGAACGTGTGCCGCCCCCGTCAGCCGTGGCGCCAACCGCGGCGACATCCGGCAGTCCGCACTAAGCTTCGATTTTCAGCCCAGCGCGCAGAGCAATCCGGCCGAGCGCGCCTTTGACGATCACGTCGAGCTGGCTCTTCGGCTGATAGTCGGCCGGCGCCACATAGCTCACGCGATCTTCCGAGATCAGGCGCGAGATTTTGTCCAGCGAACGCGGCTCGGTCCATTGATACGGATCGAGCACCGCGATCGCGCAGCCGCCCTGCTGCGTCACCATCCGCATCGATGGAATGTCGGTGTCGCCATCGCCGATGAAGATCATGCGCTCGAACGGCAGCGCGCGCGCATCATCGTGCATCCAGCGATTGATCGATTCCGTATCCCAGACATTGTCTATGCCCTTATTGATGCGGAACAGGAATTGCGTCTTGGTCGTGTAATTGATCGCCACGCTCGGCCATTTCGCTTCGCCGTTCTTATCGTAGAGAAAGCGAGAGGCGAACACGTTGCGAAAGCGCGGAAACAGCGGGCAGCCTTCAATCATCTCGTAAATGCCGGATGAGACGACGTAATGATCGAGCTGCAGCCCCAGATCATCCGCGAACGCATCGACGCGATCGAACCAATGATCGAGGCCATCGAAGAAATCCGGATCGGCGCCTGTCTCTTGCAATTGCTTTCGCGTGACCGGATGCCCCGCCGCGCGCGCACGATCGAGCATCAAATGCATATAGACGAGGATCTCGTCGGCATCCTCGGCTTTGGCGAGGCGCTTCACCTCGAGCCAAAAGTCCGGATGCTTCATGCCGGCGATATCGGGAATGAAGCTGCGCTCCTGCAGATTGCCGCGCGCGAGCGTGCCGTCGAAATCATAGACGATCGCCGCGCGAAGCGGTTCACGGATGCGCTTGCGTGATGCGGTGTCAGCCATCCTACCGGGCTGCGCAGAGTCGGGGAAATCGTCAAATGTTTCGGCGCCGAGTCGCCTGCACGACGCACTCATGTCAGGAACTCGCGACGGCCAATCCCTTGAAAGCGCTCCAGCGATTGGATCGATGGCTCATTGAGCGCCGGCTGCGTTGGACGACCGGCTTCATGCTATTTGCGATATTAGCCGTCTTAGGCGCCGCCTCGTTGGCTATCGAAGGCGGCCATGCAGTCCTCGTTCTCGCACCTGCCTTTCTCGCCTTTGCGCACCGTTACATCAGGCCGAACGTGTAGCCAGCACGGGCGACCTTCATCTCCCGTTCAGCGCGCGAAACACTACACTCCCCTGCTAACTCGGAGACCTTCTGTGCACCTTCTCGCTCAAGCCAAACTCGGCCTCGCCGCGGCGCTCTTTTCTCTCGCCGCCTGCGCCAGCGCGCCCGCGCCGGCCTCAAGCGAAATTCGCCAGATCGTCTCGACCACGTCGTTCGGCATGTGCGTCGGCTATTGCACGACGCGGCTCGAAATCTCGGAAGGCCAAGCCGTGCTGATCCGCGATGGGCGCGGCGGACGTGGCGGCGCCCAACTGCCCGACCAGCGCTTTACCGCCACACTCACGCCCGCCGAATGGCAAGAACTGCAACGCCTCGCCGCCGCCACCGATCTGAGCGGCCTACCCGCCACAATCGGCTGCCCCGATTGCGCCGACGGCGGCGCGGAATCACTCAGCATCAACGGCGCAGCGCCCACCACTTTCGACTTCGGCGCCACAATCAACCAAGCTCAGCCATTACTCCAACGCGTCCGCGCCCTGCGCGAACGGCTGACGCCGGCGCAGTGAGGATCACCCCGCGAAACCCAGCTCAATCATCTTGGCCGCCACGAAAATCACGAGCACCGCCAAAGGCGCGCCAACGCGCCCATAATCCATGAAGCGATAGCCGCCCGGCCCCATCACTAAGAGATTATTCTGGTGGCCGATCGGCGTCAGAAAGTCAGACGACGCGCCAATCAGCACCGCGATCAACAGCGCATCCGGCGACACGCCGATCGCCTGCGCCACCGACACCGCGATCTGGCCCATGATGATCGCGGTGGCGACATTGTTGAGGAAGATCGACAGCAGCATCGTCGCCGCCACCATCGCCACCGCCGCCCAGAATAAGGGCGCGCCATCCAGCAGCTGCGCGAGCTCTCCAGCAAAAATCAGCGCCGCCCCGGACGACTGAAAGCTCTCGCCAACCGGGATCATAGCGCCGATCAGCACAATGATCGACCAATCCACGGACGAATAGATTTCCTTCGGCGGCAGAAAGCCCAGCGCCGCGATCAAGGCCGCCGCCGCGCCAAACGAAAATGCCGTCGGCATGCCGATCGACACCGACGCCACGACCGCGGCGGCGTAAATGCCGAGCGCCGTCAGAGCGCGCGGCACATTGATCCGCGCGGTAGCGCGGCGCGCAACCTCAAGCAAACGCGCATAGCGCGCATAAATCGCGATCTGTTCGGCGGAGCCATGCATCGTCAACTGGTCGCCCGCCTCGATGCGAAGACGTTGCATCGGTTGGCGCACTTCGGCGGCGCGCCGGCCACCCGCGATCACGACCACTTCGCCGTTCGTATCCCAGCGCACCGTATCGACCGGGCGCCCAACCAGCGGCGAGCCATTGCCCACCACAACGACAATCGTCGCCGCGTCCTCGGCCGACGACCGTTGCGCATGGAGCGAAAGGTTCAGCTTCTTGGCGGCCTCCCAAGGATCAACCGTGCCGCCAAGCAAGAGCCGATCGCGCGCCTGCAGCGGCCGTGCGGTGGTTAAATCCAGAACACGGCTCCCGCGCAGCACCGCGAGCGCCGCCACCTTTGCGCTCTTCAGCGCCTCGATCAGCGCGGCCTCCGCTACTTCGTTCATCTCCTCCTGCGAAATCGGACCGAGTTCGAAGACAGCATAGGCGTCCTTTGGCGCGGCCTCGCCGGAATCGCGGCGCGGCGCGAGCCGCCAGCCGATCAAGCAAATATACGCCACGCCCGCGATGGCGACCGCCCCGGCTACAGGCGTCATCTGAAAAAATGCGAACGGCGCGCCCAATTGATCCTCGCGCACCGACGACAAGATCAAATTCGCCGGCGTACCGATCAGCGTCGTCATGCCGCCCAGAATGGTGGCGAACGCCATCGGCATGAGTCCCGCACTTGGCGGCAGATTGTGCGCGCGGCACACACCGACCACCGCCGGCATGGTGATCGCGAGCGCAGCTATATTGTTCATGAACGCCGAGAGCGCAGCGCCGATGATTAAAATTCCGCCCAGTTGCAACGGAAACGGCGCCTTCAGAGCGGCAAGCCTATCCGTCACCGCGTCGGCAACGCCGGAGAGCTCAATCGCCCGGCCGATGATCAGCACCGCGACGATCACCACCACCGACTGATCAGCGAAGCCGGAGAACGCATCCGCCGGCGCCACCAGGCCAAGCAACAGACACGACGCCAGCGCCAAAAGCGCCACAAGATCATGCCGCACACGCCCCGAAGCAAACAGCGCCAACGTCACGCCCAGAACGAGCGTGCTGAGTATGGCGGGGCTCATCCGCGTGGGCCTATCACGCCGCCGCCGCACCCAGCTTCGCCGGCAACGCATTCGCGTACGCCGTGATATCGCCCGCACCCAAGCACACAACGATATCGCCCGGCTTCGCTTCCGCGCGCACGAATTCCGGAAGGTTATCCAAATTCGCGATGCGGCGCGCGTCGCGGTGGCCGTGGCTCTTCAAGCTGATCGCCAGCGCATCTGCGTTCACATCATCAATCGGCTGCTCGCCCGCCGCATACACATCGGCGACGCACACGATGTCCGCGTCGTTGAAGCAGGTCGAGAATTCATTGAACAGATCGCGCAGGCGCGTGTAGCGGTGCGGCTGCACGATGGCGAGCACGCGGCCCTCCGTCATCTCGCGCGCAGCAGAGAGCACCGCCGCGATCTCGACCGGGTGATGCCCGTAATCATCGACAATACGCACTTCGTTCCAATAGCCCGTCGTGGTGAAGCGCCGTTTCACGCCGGCGAATTTCTTCAAGCCATTGCGAATGCCGCTATCGGTCACGCCCAGTTCGCGCGCCACCGCGATCGCGGCCACCGCGTTCTGCACATTGTGCCGTCCGGCCACCGGCAGGAAGAGATCGTGCAGCGTCACCCCCGGCCCTTCGCCCTTCTTGCGCGCCACCACGTCGAACGTCGATCCATCGCGCGACGGGCGCACATTCATCGCGCACACATCGGCCTGCGGATTGAAGCCATACGAAATCACGCGCCGGTCACGCACCTTCGCCGCCAACGCCTGCACCTGCGGGTGATCGAGGCACATCACGGCAAAGCCGTAGAACGGAATATTTTCCACGAACGTCTGGTACGCCGCGTTCATCGCGTCGGCCGAGCCGTAATGATCCAGATGCTCGGGATCCATATTGGTGACGACCACCGCCGTTGCGCGCAGACGCGTGAAGGTGCCGTCGCTTTCGTCGGCCTCCACCACCATCCACTCGCCTTCGCCCATGCGCGAATTGGCGCCGTAGGCATTGATAATGCCGCCATTGATGACGGTGGGGTCTTTGTCACCGGCGTCGAGCAATGCGGCGATCATCGACGTCGTCGTCGTCTTGCCGTGCGTGCCGCCGATCGCGACCGTCCACTTCAAACGCATGATCTCGGCCAGCATCTCGGCGCGGCGCACGATCGGCACGCCACGCGCGCGCGCAGCGTCAACTTCCGGATTGCCCGTCTTGATCGCTGAGGAAATCACCACAACGCCAGCCTGCGCCGTGTTCTCGGCCTTGTGGCCGATCGAAATTTGAATGCCCTGGGCGCGCAGCCGCTCGATATTGGCGCCGTCCTTGGCGTCAGATCCCGTCACCTCGTAACCGAGGTTCTTCATCACGGCGGCAATGCCCGACATGCCAATGCCGCCGATGCCGACGAAATGAACGGGCCCAGTGTCAAACGGAATGGCGCGACGCAGCATGAAATCCCCAAGCGGTATGAACCGGCATTATAGGGAGCCATCGCGGCGGCAGATAGGCGCCTTTAGGCGCCGGCGAACACCGTCCGCGCCCGCGCCAGAGCCGCTTTCGGCCCTTGGATCACCACCAGCGCAAACACCGCCGATACAGCCAGCGCGCCCGCCGTGCTCAGCACCGGCATCCAAGCGCCCGCGCTCACGCTCGCGAACTGCACCAAAGCCGCCAACAGGCCCACAGCGGTAAACGCCGCCACCTGCATAATTCCGCGCGTCCAAGCTTCACGCTTCGCCGCACGTTCGCTTACGCGCGCCAGCACATCGAACCGGAACCCCGGATCGGGCGTCTTCGGCGCTTCACCAAGGAGCGCGGCAAGGGAGAGATCGTCACTCATGAGTTCGTCTCCGGCGCGAGGCCGAGCGCAGCCTGCAGCCGCGCCCGTCCACGTACAATATGGGATTTCACCGTCCCCAATGGAAGCTTCAACACCTCAGCGGCTTCCGCATGCGTAAAATCTTGGCCTAAGCACATCGCCAGCACCGCGCGCTGATCGGGCGGCAGCTCGTCCATCGCCCGACGCAGCGCTAGGCGCTCCGGTGTGTTTTGCGGCGCGTCCGTGTGACTATCCTCAAGCTCCGAATACGCGGTGTCGCGCGCCAAGCGGCGATTGTCGGCGCGGCGGCCGCGACGCCAATATTGGAACGCTACGCCGCAGATGAAGCTGCGCAAGCTGGAGCGTCCGTCATAACGGTTCAGCACTTCCCAGGTGCGCGCGAACGCGTCTTGCGCGATGTCGTCGGCATCGGCGTACGAGCCAACGAGCCTGCGCAGGAAAGCGCGTACCGCCGGCTGATGCGCGTCGACCAATCTGCCGAACGCACGCATGTCGCCGCGACGCGCGAGCCCTAGGAGGCGCGCTTCTTCGGCCGGGTCCATATGCGGATCACTTGCGGCCGAAGAGCAGGATGAGCAGCGAGCCGAGCGCGAGCACGCCCATCGTTACCGCGACGATCAGGAACGCAAAGGCGTAGTCTTCAGCCTGCACGTACCAATAGCCGACGCCAAACCCCGCCGCGAGCGCCGTGAATGTTACAGCGCTCCACGCCGTCGAGTTCTTGCCCGAACCCGTCTTGCGCACACCGTCGATCTCGTATTCGTCCTCTTCCTCGCGCATGGCGAGCTTGAGGAGCTCCGGCGGCGGCTCTTTGCCTTGGTCGATGTAGGACTTCACCAGATCCAGCGCAGTCCGTGTGCGCTTGGCGCTTTGGTTCGCGCCCTGAAACGCCATAGCCATCCCGAAGATTGGGAACATCAGCCACCAATACGAAGCGAAGAATTCAGCGAACGTCACGATCAGCCCCCAATTGCGCGTTGGTCGCGCGGATCGTGCGCGACGCATTCGGCTCACCCTTGATCGCGTTAATCAGCGCGAGCGCGAACCAAGCCATCGGAAACATCAGCCACCAATAATCTCGGAACAAGTCTTCCATGATCCAGCCCTCCGGGCCCGACGCGGCCCTTCTGGAGCCTGTCCGCCGCTGAGCGCCCGCCCGGATGCAGACACAACAGAAATCGGCATGCAACCTTGCATTGTATTTTGTTAACCCGGCAATGCGAAAAGGAGCGTGGATCGAAAGGACTTCACGATGCGCTCCCTGAAGCTGCTGGCCGGCGCCTCGGCCCTGTGCGTCGCCGCCTGCGCCTCAACGGAAGACGTCCGCGCGCTGCGCCGCCCGGTTCTGCCGCCGACGTATGTCGCCACCGCCGATCGCGGCACCCCGCTGCATGAGAACGTGGCCGTGTACGAGATCATCGGCGCGCCGGAATTCGTGCTGTTCGACGGCGGCGACGTCATCACCACGCGCCCCACCCGCGCCGACGTCGCCTCCATGCTCAATTCCTGGCTCGATGACGCCGACATGCGCGCCGACAATCTGCGCGAGGCGGATTATTTGCTGAGCGTCACTTTCGTCGATCTGCACGGGCCCAATATGATCCCGTTCACCGACAAGAACGCCGACGCCAGCGTGCATTACGTGCTCGAGCGGCGCATGTGCCGCCAATTGCGCCAATCCAATTGCGTCGCGTTCGAGGGCACGTACGACGCGCGCCTCCAAGCTCGCATGCCAGGCGTGACGCCCGAAATGGTGCGTACTGCGATCGACGCCGGCGTCGTCGGCGCAGCGATTGCGGGCGATGCGGCTGACACGGATTACGTCGCCGCACGTTGGGAGGGCGCGGCCTACGGCGCAGCACTCGGCTTTCTCGCCGCCGCCCCCACTGGCCGCCCCGTCGAGCATTGGGACAACGCCGACGCCCCCGGCGCCTTCGACGGCACGATGCGCCGCCAACAAGCCGTCACCGGCATGATGCGTCAGAACTTCAATCGCTTCCTGTTCGCGTTGGAAGCCGCTGACCTCATCACCATCCGCGAAGCGGTGACGTGCGAGGATTTGAACTCAGAGAATATCGGCGTCGGCATCATCACGGCGACCGCCACGCAAGTCGCCTACGATTGCCCCATCGGCCACACGCGGCCCGTCACGGACTAGGCCGCAACGCCTTCCGCCAAATCCGCCAGCGTCTTCGCCGCCTCAGGCTTCGCCGACGCCCGCGCCGCAGCCGCGCGCACCGCCAGCCCATGCGGATCAGCCAAACGCCGCTCCAGGCACGCCGCGAGCGCAGCCGGCGTGAATTCCTGCTCGGTAAAGAGATCGGCCGCGCCGACAGCCGTCAGCCCCTCCGCGTTCGCCGTCTGGTGATCGTCCGCCGCCGCCGCGAACGGCACAAGGATCGCAGGCCGCCCCGCCACCTGCAGCTCCGTCACCGACGATGCGCCCGCGCGCGCAATCACCAAATGTGTCGCCCCCAAGCGTTGTCCCATGTCGGTGAAGAAGGGCGCGACCTCGGCGTTGATCTTGGCCTTCTGGTACACCTTCTTCGCGTCCGCCATTTGCTCATCGCGTACCTGATGCACGACATCGAGACGCGCCTTCAGCGCATCCGGCAACAACGCAAACGCCGCCGGGATCACGTCGCCGAACACGCGCGCGCCTTGGCTGCCGCCGATGATCAGAATGTTGATCCGGCCCCCTGCGGGAATTTCCGGATACGGCCGCTCGCGCACCGCCAAGATCGGCAAGCGCACCGGATTGCCGACAACACGTTTGCGATCCGCCGCCTTCTCCGGCAGCCGATCCAAGCGCTCGAACCCACACGCAACGATCTTCGCGCTCGTCGCCATTGAACGGTTCACGCGGCCCAGGACCGAGTTTTGTTCGTGGATCAGGATCGGCGATTTGTGTGCGCGCGCCGCCATCAAAGCCGGGAACGACGGATAGCCGCCAAAGCCGGCCACCAAGGCGGGCTTGTATTCGTTGAAGCGCGCCTTCGCGGCGTTGATGCCGCGCATGATCTTGAACGCCGCCGGGATCGCCGTGATCGGGTTTGCGCTCAGCGACGCCGCCGGCACGTCTTCAATGCGTTCCGCCGGAAAGCCTTCCGCGTACCGGCGCCCACGTGCGTCCGTCATCAGCACGACGCGCCAGCCGCGACGGAACATTTCCTCCGCGAACGCCGCAGCGGGGAACAAATGCCCGCCCGTGCCGCCGGCGGCGATGACAACGAGTTTCTTGCTCATGGGTTCAATAATTTCTGCGTAGCGGCGTGAGATATGCGCCCGGTCGATCGCGGAGAAGCGAAAGGCAGAACCCAAACGCCAGCGCGGAGCCGATCATCGAGGAGCCGCCGAACGAAATGAACGGCAGGGTCATGCCCTTGGCCGGCAGCAATGACAAGTTCACCCCGATATGGATCGCGGCCTGCGCGACCAGCAGCGTGACGAGCCCCGCAGCCGCAAGTTGTTCGAACCCATCGTTCAAGCGGCTCGCACGCGAAAGCCCGCGAAATGCGAGCACGAAGAAAACCGCAATCAATCCAAGCGATGCAATCAGCCCGAACTCTTCCGCCGCCACCGCGAATACAAAATCTGCGTGCGCGTCCGGCAGGGAACGCTTGATCACGCCCTCGCCCGGCCCGCGACCGAATACCCCGCCCGCCGCGATCGCATCGAGCGCGCGATTGACCTGATACGCAGCGTCGCCTTCTGGGTTGAGCCACGTGTCCACGCGTTCCCGCGCGTGCGGATAAAACGAATAGATCGCCCAGGCGCCGAGCGCCGCCAGCGCGCCGCCGCCAAGCAAATAGCGCAACGCAATCCCCGACAGCATCAGCATCGGCGCCAAGCAGATCAACAAGAGCGCCGTCTGCCCCACGTCCGGCTGCGCCAGCAATGCAGCGGCCGCGAGCGCCATCAGCCCGAGCGACACAAGCCGTCCAGGGAACTTCGGTTGCTTCATGCTTTCGCTGAGCATCCATGCCCACACTACGATCAAGGCAGGCTTCAAGATTTCCGATGGCTGAAAAGAAAATAAGCCGAAATCAAACCAACGCTGCGCGCCTTTGATCTCCGTGCCGAACAACGCTGCGAGCGCCGCAAGCGGCAGACACAGCGCCAGAAGAATTGTTCCCGCGCGCCGCACCTGTTTGGGTTCCAACGCGGCGGCACTCATCATCACCAGCAAGCCAAGCGCCGCATAGGCCGCCTGTCGCGCAGCGAAATAGAACGCTTCTTCGATGCGAATGCGCGCCGTCGCCGCCGGGCTCGCCGCCATCGAAAACAGGATGCCAGCCGCGAACAACACGAGCGCTATCACGATCAGCGTGCGATCATAGGTGCGCACGCGCTCCATCGCCATGCCGAAGCGATCGGCGATCGCGCTCAAGCCTTGCCCCCGCTGCGCTGCGGCGGCGCTTCGCTCAGCGCATTCACGTATTTGCGGAATTGATCGCCGCGATCCTCGTACGATTTGAATTGATCGAACGACGCGCACGCGGGCGACAAGAGCACCACCGGATGCGGCTCGCCTGAGGCTTTCGCATCGTTGAATGCCAGCTTCACCGCCGCTTCCAAATTGCCCGCCATCGTCACCGGCACTTTGCCGCGCAACACGTCCGAGAACTCGCCCGCCGATTGCCCGATCAAATACGCCTTGGCCATGCGCGGAAAGAACGACGCCAATTCGTCGATGCCGCCATCCTTGGCGACACCGCCCGCGATCCAATAGACGCGCGGATACACCGCCAGCGCCTGCGCCGCAGCATTCGCGTTCGTCGCCTTTGAATCGTTGATGAAGCGCACGCCATCGATCGACGCGACACGCTCCAAGCGATGCGGCAAGCCCGGAAACGTTGTGAACGCATGCGCGATCACGCGCGCCTCAATGCCCAACGCGCCCGCCGCCGCAAACGCCGCCGCCGCATTCTGCGCGTTGTGCTTGCCGGCCAGCGCCGGCGCCTGCGCCAGATCAGCCACGACCTCCGAGCGCCCACTTCGCGCATCGATGATCTTGCCGTTCAGCGCAGAAACACCGCGCCCCAGCACTTGGCCCGACGAAATCGGCGCCACGTGCTGCGCGCCAGCGCGCGTCAGCTCCGTGCACACGCGCGCGCAATACGCATCATCCACACCGATGATCGCCCAATCGCCGGCGCCTTGGTTCAAGAAGATGCGCTTCTTGGCTTCGACATACGCCGCCATATCGCCGTGGCGATCCAAATGATCCGGCGTCAAGTTCAGCCAGATCGCAGCGTCGAGACGCAGGCTCGACGTCAGATCGAGCTGATACGAGCTCAACTCGATCACATAATACGCGCCCGCATGCAGCGGCGGCTGATCCAGCAACGCATCGCCAATATTGCCACCGAGGCGCACGTCCTTGCCGGCTTCTTTCAGAATATGCGCAATCAAGGCCGACGTCGTCGACTTGCCGTTCGTGCCGGTGACGCCAATCAACTTCGGCCGTTGCGTCGGCGGCAGCGCGTTCACAGCGCGCGCAAACAATTCGATGTCGCCCATGATGGGCACGCCCGTCGCTTCGGCGAGCGTGACGACGCGATGCGGCTCAGGGAATGTCAGCGGCACACCCGGCGACAGCACCAGCGCTGCAAACGTGCGCCAATCGCGGCTGTTGATGTCAGAGATGGTGACGCCTTCGGCCGCCGCCTTCGCGCGCGAGACATCGCTATCGTCCCACGCGTGCACGCGCGCACCGCCCGCCGCCAGCGCCTTCGCCGCAGCAAGCCCCGTCCGGGCCAACCCGAACACGGCGACATCGCGTCCTTTGAATTCCGTGATCGGAATCATTCCGATCGCCTCCAGCCCTAAAGACAGCGGTGTGCGCTGCTTCGCGGCGTTAACGCAAGATTACCGCGCGACCATCAACGCAGTTTGAGCGTCGCCAAGCCGGCCAGCGCGAAGATCGTCGAGATAATCCAGAAGCGGATCACGATCGTCGGCTCCTGCCAGCCGAGCTTTTCGAAATGGTGGTGCACCGGCGCCATCAAGAACACGCGCTTGCCCGTGCGCTTGAACACCGCCACCTGCACCATCACCGAAAGCGTTTCGAGCACGAACAGACCGCCCACGATCGCCAGCACCACTTCGTGCTTGCTCGCCACCGCCACCGCGCCCAGCAAACCGCCCAGCGCCAACGAGCCCGTATCGCCCATGAACACGCGCGCGGGCGGCGCATTATACCAAAGAAAGCCCAGCGAGCCGCCCAGCAACGCGCCGAGGATCGTCGCCAATTCGCTGACGCCCGCGACGTGCGGAATGCCCAGATACGCGGAATAATCGACGCGGCCGACGAGATAGCAAATCATCCCGAACGTGGCCGCCGCAATCATCACCGGAACGATCGCCAAACCATCGAGGCCGTCGGTCAGATTCACGGCGTTGCCAAAACCCGTGATCACGATCATCGCGAAGATGATGTAGAAGCCCAGAAGCTGCACGCCCCAGCCCTGCACGAACGGCAGCGCCACCGCGGTCAACGGGTCGCCCGCCATCAGCGCGTTGAAGAAGCCCTGCACGTCATGCGTTTGGCCTGGCGTTGTCGCCACCCATTCCGCCACCAGCATGATCAGCACCGCCAGCAGCGCCGCGCCAAATTCCGCGCCCAAGCGCACCTTCGCGGAGAGTCCGCCATGATGCTGCTTCGTGACCTTCGCGAAATCGTCAATGAAGCCGATCGTGCCGAAGCTGAGCGTCACCAACAGCACCGCCCACACGTAGGGGTTTTCGAGGTCCGCCCAGAGCAGCGAAGAAATCCCCAAGCTGATCAGAATGATCAGCCCGCCCATCGTCGGCGTGCCCTTCTTTGTGAGCAAATGCCCTTCCGGCCCGTCGCTGCGGATCGGTTGGCCTTTTCCCTGCTTCTTGCGCAACCAGGCAATGAACGGCGCGCCAATCGCGAACGCGATCACCATCGCGGTGAACATCGCGCCGCCGGTGCGGAAGGTGATGTAATTGAAGAGGTTGAAGAATTGCGATTGATCTTCGAGTTGACCGAGAAGCTCGAGCATCAATTATCCCCACCGAGGCGCGATAGCGCTGCAACGACACGGCTCATTTTTGATCCGTTTGAGCCTTTGACGAGCACGATGTCTCCCGCCTGCAGCGATCCTGCAATCACTGGAATCAGCGCGTCCGCAGTTTCGGCATAGCCGCCGCGCAGGTTCGGCGGAAGCGCCTCCATAAGAGCGGCCATGCGCGGGCCCGCCGCGAACACAAGATCGACGCCGGCCTCCTGCAAAGGCGTTGCAAGGCCGGAATGGTAGGCGCGCTCCTCCGGTCCGAGTTCCAACATATCCCCAAGCACCGCGATCCGCCGCCCGCTTCCCGCCGGCTTGCGCGCGCCCAATGTGGAAAACGCCGCCGCCATCGAGGCGGGGTTGGCGTTGTAGGAATCATCCACCAGCAGAAAGCCGCCGAACGGCGCCTCCACGCGCGTCGCCACACCGCGCCCGTCGAACGCACGCAAATGCTCCAACGCATGCGCCGCGGCATCAAGGTCCGCGCCAATCACATCCGCCGCCGCGAGTGCAGCCAAAGAATTCAGCGCCCAGTGTGCGCCTTCGACGCCGACACGATACCGGATCAAGCGGCCAAGAATTTCCGCCTCCGCCGTCGAACCGGTGTCATCCATGTCGAACTTGAGCAACCGCGCTTCGCACACGGAATCGCGGCCAAAGCGGATAAGATTCGCGCCATTGCGCTCCGCCGCTTCGATCAAGCGGCTCGCATGCGGCGCTTCGTTCGGCACAAGCGCTGCGCCGCCCGGCTCCAACCCCGCGTAAATATCGCCCTTCTCGTCAGCGATCGCCTCGAGCGAACCGAGATTCTCCACATGCGCCGGTGCGATCGTTGTCACCAACGCCGCATGGGGGCGCACGATGTGCGTCAGCGGCAGAATTTCGCCGCGATGGTTCATGCCGATCTCGAACACCGCAAACCGGCTTTCCGCCGGCATCCTCGATAATGTAAGCGGCACGCCCCAATGATTGTTGTAGCTCTTCACGCTGCGATGCGTTTGCCCGCTCGCGGAAAGACAAACCGCTAGAGCTTCCTTCGTCGATGTCTTGCCCACCGAACCCGTCACCGCCACGCGCTTTGCCGTCGAACGCTCACGCGCCGCTTCACCGAGCTTGCGCAAACCGTCCAACACGTCCGGCACAACGAGCGCCGGCCCCATGCCTTCAGCCTTGCTCGCATCCGAGATCAACGCTGCGCCCGCGCCCGACACATAAGCCTGCGCCAAGAAATCATGCCCATCGCGTACATCTTTCAGCGCCACGAACAGATCGCCCGGCTCCAACGTGCGCGTATCGATCGAAACACCGCCCGCGCTCCATTGATCGCCATTGATCAACCGGCCGCCCGTTGCGCGCGCCGCTTCCTGCGCCGTCCAAAGCTCACTCATGCTTAGCTCTCCAACGCAGCGCGCGCGACGTCCTGATCCGAGAACGGATGCGTGACGCCTTTGATGATCTGACCCGTCTCGTGGCCCTTGCCCGCGATCATCAGCGCATCGCCCGCTTTCAACATCGCCACCGCTTCGCGGATCGCTTGCGCACGGTCGCCAATCTCGATGGCGCCTGGCGTCGCCGCCAAAATCTGTGCGCGGATCGAGGCAGGATCTTCGCTGCGCGGATTGTCGTCCGTCACGATCACAACATCGGCGTGACGCGCCGCGATCGCGCCCATCTTCGGCCGCTTGCCCGCATCGCGATCGCCGCCGCAGCCGAACACGCAAATGATCCGCCCCGGCGCATGCGGACGCGCCGCACGCAACAACACATCCAAGCCATCCGGCGTGTGCGCGTAATCGACGAACACATGCCCGCCGCTCTTGCTCTGGCCCACATGCTCCATGCGGCCCTTCACCGGCTTCAGCTTCGCCATGCCGGCAAACACCGCTTCCGGCGCCTCGCCCGTCGCCAACGCCAAGGTCGCTGCGCACACCGCGTTCAAAGCCTGAAACTCTCCAATCAGCGGCAGCTCGACATCATATTCCTTGCCGTTCCAGGTCAGCGTCATGGATTGCGCGTTCGGGCGGGGCTGAATTTCCACGATCTTCAGCGCATGCTCGCGCGGCGCGCGCCAGCCGCACAAGATCACATCCAGCCCGCGCTTCTTCGCGCCATTCTCGAACGCGCCACCCTCCGCCGCATCGGCATTCACGATCGCCGCGCCGCCATCCTTCACCAGCGCCCAAAGCTTCAGCTTCGCATCGCGATAGCTCGCCATATCGACGTGATAGTCTAGATGATCCTGCGTGAGGTTCGTGAACGCCGCAGCGTCAAACGTCAGCCCATCGACGCGATGCTGCTCAAGCCCATGGCTCGACGCCTCCATCGCCGCATGTGTCACGCCATCGTCCGCAAGCGCGCTCAAGGTTGCATGCACAGCGGCTGGATCGGGCGTCGTGTGCCCAAGATCAACCACGCCACTCGGCCCGATCGCGCCTAGCGTGCCCAAGCTCGCCGCGCGCTTGCCCGCATGCGTCCAAATCTGGCGCAAAAAATCGACCGTGGAGCTTTTGCCGTTCGTGCCCGTCACCGCCACGATCGTCTGCGGCCGGCGCGGATAGAAGGCCGACGCCGCAAGCGCAAACGCGTTGCGCGGATTGGCGGCGACCACATGCGCGATCCCCGGATCGGCGCCCAAATCGCCCGCCGACAACACAGCCACAGCGCCGTTCGCCTTCGCTTGCACCACAAAATCGCGCCCGTGTGCAGCGACGCCCGCGAGTGCTGCGAACAAAAAGCCCGGCTTCACCTTGCGCGAGTCCGCGCTGAGGCCGGTTATCTCAAGTCCGGCCGCGTCCGCCGGGACGCCACCTTTGAACAATTCGCCAAGTTTCATGCCCTCTCCCTAGCGCGGCTGCGCTTGCGGCTCCACACGCAAACCGAGCATGGGCGCTATGCGGCGCAGGGTGCGCGCCACAGCGGGCGCGGCCACAACGCCGCCAGCCTGATCGGCCCCCGCGCCATCGAGCGCGAGCACGATCACATAACGCGGGTCATTGGCCGGAAATACGCCTGCAAAAGAGGAGAAATTGCGATCTGACGTATAGGCGCCGGTCGCGTCGCGTGTTTCCGCCGTGCCGGTTTTACCCGCCACCAGCAACCCCGGCACGTCCGCCGCCCGGCCGGTGCCTTCCGTCACCACCGCGCGCAGATAGATCAGCATCTGCCGTGTCACGTCTGTGGAGAACACCGGCGTGCGTTCCACCGGCGCATCCGGCGCGCGCGCGATCAAAGTCGGCTCCACCCGCGCGCCCTGGTTCGTGAACACCGTGTAGGCGCCAGCCAACGCCACCGGCGAGGACGCCAGCGCATAACCAAAGCCACGTCCGGCAATATCGCGACGCGCCGTCAAATTCGGCGCGATCGGTTCGCCATTGCGGCTGAGCTCAAGCCGCGCCGCGCGCGTCAGCCCCAAGCGATCGAGATAATCGCGCTGCCGCGCACCACCGACACGCAACGCCAATTGCGCGGCCCCCAGATTGGATGATTGCGCCAGAATGCTCCACAGCGTCGCCGCACCCTCAATCGGATGCTCGTCCGTGATCGGCCGCCCGCCGACATTGAGCGGGCGATTGAGATCGAACACTTCGCCGCTCGTCGTCACCTGCTCTTGCAGCGCCATCGCCACAGTGAACGGCTTAATCGTCGAGCCCAATTCATAAACGCCGCCCGCGACACGATCCAAACGCTGCGCCTCGTTCGCACTGCCGGCTTGGTTCGGATCAAAGCGCGGCCACGACGCCAACGCATAGGTCTCGCCCGTGCGCCCATCGAGAATGATTGCCGCCGCCCCCGTCGCGCCCACGCGACGCGCGGCGAGATCAAGCTCTTCCTCCAGCGCGTATTGCATGCGCACGTCGAGCGAGAGACGCACGCTCCGCCCCTCCGCACCTGCCGTACGGACCTGCTCATCCATGCCGCGCTCAACGCCAGAGAGCGGATGCAGATCGACATCGGTAAAGCCAATCGTATGCGCCGCCAGCTGGCCCTGCGGATAGACGCGGCGATTTTCGTCTTGAAACACGATGCCGCCCAAGCCCAAGGCCTGCACTTCATCGCGCTGGTTCGGCGTCAGGCCACGGCGCAACCACACCATGTCGCGCGACGTGTCGCTCAAACGGCGGATCACCGTCTCGCGATCGAGCCCCGGAAATACATTGCGCAGCGCATCGGCCGTTTCCGCCGCATTCCACACATTGCGCGGCTCAGCCGCCAACACGTACGCGCGCACCGTCGTCGCCAGCAGCTCGCCGTTGCGATCCACGATGTCCGCACGCGGCGTCGCCGCCACCGCCACGTTGCGGCGCGGCTCCGCCAACGGATCGCCAGAGAACGCCAATTGCACCGCGCGGCCCGCAAGCAGAAGCAGCACCGCGAAAATCCCGATCGCCAACAGCCGCACACGGTTGCGCGCCGGCGCGGCCTCGCGCGGATCGAGCGCGTCAATCGCCTCGACGCTTCTATGCGCGAACGGCCTCACTCCTCGGCCTTCGTCCTACGCGGCGCCGGCAGATGCCGATCCATCGCCGAAGCCGGCAACGCCGCACTTTCGCTGCCCACGCTCATGCCGAGATGATTTTCCGACATCTCTTCCACACGCGCCGGGCTTTCCAAATGCGCGATCTCAGCCCGCAGCGCGCGCAGGCTCGCTTCGGTTTCCTCAACCTGTTGTTCAAGCTGGCGCACATGGCGCTGCGTCTGCGCCGCGTCGGTCTTGGCCTTGTAAAGCCCCACCGCCAGCACAATGATTAGCACCATCGCCGCAATCTGCAGCGTGCGAACTAGTTGAGTTTTTTCCATTCGGCCTCCGCCTTCGGCGCCAGCGCCGGCGGTTCGAGTTCATCCCACGCCGGCGCATCCGTACGCACCGCCCAGCGCAAACTGGCGGAGCGCGCACGCGGATTGCGCGCCGTCTCTTCATCACTCGGCGCCGTTGCGCGCTTGCGCTCCAACACAAAGCTTGGCGCACGCTCTGGCGGCAGGTCCGGCATGAAGCGCGAGCCGCGCCCCTGCGCATCCGCACGCGCAGCGATGAATTGCTTGACCATGCGATCTTCCAGCGAATGGAACGACACCACGACCAGGCGCCCGCCCGGCTTCAGCGCCCGCTCCGCCGCCGACAAGCCACGCGCCAATTCGCCCAGCTCATCGTTCACCAGCATACGCAAAGCTTGAAACGTCTTCGTCGCCGGGTGCGTGCGCGCACCGCGCCGTCCGCCCACCGCTTTCTCAACCAGGTCGGCCAGTTGCAGCGTGCGCGTGATCCTTCCTGCCGCACGCGCCTGCACGATCGCGCGCGCAATGCGCCGGCTCTCATCGTCTTCGCCGTAATTATAGATCAGGTCCGCGAGCGCTGCTTCGCTCATGCCGTTCACGGCGTCGGCGGCGCTGGGGCCATCCTTCTCCATGCGCATGTCGAGCTCCGCGTCCTGCTGAAACGAGAACCCGCGGTCGGCCTGGTCGAGCTGAAACGAGGAAACGCCCAGGTCGAACACCACGCCATCCACCAATTCGTCGGGCGCCAGATCACCAAACCGACCTTGCAGAAGCGTGAAGCGCTGTGCCTCCTCAGAGATTAACGCCGCCCCGCGCGCAATCGCGTCCGGATCGCGGTCATAGGCAATCACCCGGCAATCGGCGCGGCCAAGCATCTGGCGCGAGTATCCGCCGCCGCCAAAGGTCGCGTCGACATAAACGCCCCCGTCCCGAAGGGCGAGCGCGTCCATCGCTTCTGCGAGGAGGACGGGAGCGTGACTCATCGCGCAAACCTAAGCCGAGTCCAGAAATCAAAATACCAGTCGGCCTGTAAGCCGGGTTCTGTTCCGCTTGCGCGGTGACGACCATTCCTCTGGACCATGCGTCGCCGCATGGTTCTCGCGACCTACCCGGATGCACGCCCACGGACGGGCTCGCACGCCTTGCGGCGCCGCTGCATCCCTATTCGGTCTTGCTCCCGGCGGGGCTTGCCGTGCCGCCTTCCTTACGGTTGGCGCGGTGGGCTCTTACCCCACCGTTTCACCCTTACCCGCCAAAGCCCGAGGGCGATTGCGGGCGGTCTGTTCTCTGTGGCGCTATCCCTAAGATTACTCTCGGCGGGAATTACCCGCCGCCGTATCCGCGTGGAGCCCGGACTTTCCTCGAACGCGCCGTTTCCAGCATGCGCCCGCGGCCGTCCGGCCGACTGGTGGAGCTCATGTAATGCTTTTACGTTACGCCCGCCAGCAGCTTGCGCGTTTCCTCGTCCAGCACGCCGTCTATCTGATGGGGGCGAAACCTACGCTGAAACGCGACCAGCGCGTTCTTTGTCGCCGCATCCATCACGCCTGTCGCCTGCACATCGTAACCAAAAACGGCCAATTGTTGCTGCGCATGCGCGACATAGTCATCGTCCGGCAGATCAAGCGCGGCGCCTTGCGGCCAAATCGAAACGCCGGCGTCAGCCAGCTTTTTCCAAGGAAAGCGCTCGCCCGGATCGAGTTTGCGCTCCGGCGCGACATCGGAATGTCCCACGATCCGCGCGCGCCCCAGCGACCAGCGCTCCATGATCCCGCGCAGCAGCGCGATCACCGCCTGGATCTGTGCATCTGGAAATTCCGGCAGACCGAAATCGTGGCCGCCATTCACGATCTCGATGCCGATGGCGCGATGGTTCACGTCGCCCTCGCCATCCCAGCTCGACGCGCCCGCGTGCCAGGCGCGATGCTCCTCAGCGACGAGCCGATACACCGCGCCATCCTCGGCCACGACGTAATGCGCGGAAACCTTACCGAGCGGCGCGTCGGGCGCGACGTCCTCGGCCTGCCACGGCCCTGGAAACCTGCCCGCCACGGGCGCGGGGTCGGTCAGCCGCGCAATCGCCGTCTCAGCATCCTGCATGCCCGTGTAATGCAACACCACGAGATCGATCGGGCGCGTGCGCGCGTCGAAATTGGGCGAAGGGCGATCGATGATGTTCAAAGCGCGCTCACCATAGGGCGACTCGCGCCGCTTGGCTTAGTTCCGCGTCGAGAAGGTTTCGACCACCCAGCCATCGGGGGTGCGTCGCGCTTCCAGCGTTTCCGGGCCTGAAGTGCGAACCGGCTTGGCGCGCGGCCAAAACCGCATCGCCACCGCCGCGCCCGCAATCATCAAGCCGACGACCAGAGCCGCAAAGAACGCAAATACGAACGCAAGCGCCGCGCCCACCGCCAAAATCAAAAGCCCCGCCGCGCGCAGGAAGGCGCTCAAAGCGTTGGAGCCAAAGTCCGTGGCGGTCGCATTCATTCTCGGCAACTCCTCGGTAACGAATATGGACCTTCACGCTGAAGGATCAATGCGGCGCTCCTGGGGCGTGCAGGTGCGGCGCTTTTGCGACCAATGACGCTGCAAACTTCCGGCCAGCGCACACGAATCAAGCCGGTCTTAACCAATCGGGCCGCTTTGTCCCCAGACAAGCGGAGGGGACATGCTCAAAGAATTCCTGGGTCAGCGTCAGCTGGCGACAAAGATCACTTTGGCCGGCGCGAGCGCCGTGGCCCTGTTCATTGCGGTAGGCTCGGGCGCCGCCGCCTGGGTTGTGGAGAGCACCGCCGTCGAAGGCGCCCAGGAAACTGCCGACATCGCCGCCGGTGAAGCGGCCTCCGAGGTCGAAGCCGAATTCGAGCGCCCAATTGGTCTCGCTGCCGCGCTGCGCGACGCCATCTCCGCCGCTCACGCCGCTGGCGTCACCGACCGCGCCGTCCACAACAACATCATGCGTGAGACCCTCATCGCGCACGAAGAGATTCTCGGCTCTTGGACGGGTTGGGAGCCCAACGCGTTCGACGGGCGCGACAGCGCCTACGCAGGCTCCACCGGCCACGACTCCACCGGCCGCTTCGTGCCCTATTGGCACCGCGCAGGCGATAACGTCGCCGTCGTGCCGCTCGAAAGCTACGAGGTGGCTGGCGATGGCGACTTCTACCAGCTTGCCTTCAATTCCGGTCAGCCTGCTTTGCTCGACCCTTATGTGTATCCCGTTGATGGCGTCGACACGCTGATGACGACGATCGCGTTGCCGATCATGCGCGGCGAGAACGCGCGCGGCGTCGCCGGCGTCGACATCGCGCTCACGAATTTGCAGGAGAGCCTCAACGAGCTCGATGTGCCGTTCAACGGCCGCCTTTCCGTGATCTCTGGCAACGGCCTCTACATTTATCACCCGGATTCCGCGCTGCTCGGCCAAACCGCCGGCGATGTCGGCGAATTGCAGGATGGCGTGCAGCGTCTCCACGACGAGCAACTCGGCGACGTGATGCGCATTGAGCGCGCCATTCAATTCAGCGACTTCGACATCGCTTGGCGCGTGCGCGTGGATCTGCCGGTAAGCGCGGTTATGGCCAATGCGCGCTTGATTGAAATGGTGCTGCTGTTCAGCGCGCTTGCGATGATCGCGGGTCTCGCCTTCACTTTAAAGGTTGCCGCTGGCCGCATTGTTGGCCGCCCATTGCAGCAACTCTCCGACGACATGAGTAAGATCGCGCACGGCGATCTCAACATGCCGCCGCCGCGCGCCCCGCGCGCCGACGAGGTCGGCAAAATGCAGGAAGCCGTCGACGTCTTCCGCCAAAACGCGATCGATCGCGTTCGCCTCGAAGGCGAAGCCGCCGCACAACGCCGCCAAGCCGAAGAAGAACGCGCGCGCAATGATGCGGAGCGCCAGAAATCGGAAGCCGAACAGCGCACGGTCGTTGAGGCGCTTGCAGAAGGCTTGGCCAAGCTTGCCAAGGGTGATCTCCGCTTTGCAGCCAACAAGCCGTTCGCCGGCCAGTACGAGCAGCTGCGCAAGGATTTCAACGCCGCCATCGCGCAATTGCGCGAAGCCATGAGCGTGATCTCGATGAATTCAGACGGCATCCGCTCTGGCGCCGGCGAAATCAGCCAAGCTGCTGACGACCTCTCGCGCCGCACCGAACAGCAAGCCGCGTCGCTTGAAGAGACGGCGGCAGCACTCGATGAAATCACCGCCACTGTCGCCCGCTCCGCCACCGGCGCCAACAAGGCCAACGAGACGGTGCATTCGGCGCGCACCAACGCCGAACACGGCGGCAAAGTCGTGCGCGAAGCCATCGACGCAATGGGCGAGATCGAAGAATCCTCACGCCAGATCACGCAAATCATCGGCGTGATCGACGAGATTGCGTTCCAAACCAATCTGCTTGCACTCAACGCCGGCGTCGAAGCCGCGCGTGCGGGTGAAGCCGGCCGCGGCTTCGCCGTTGTCGCGATGGAAGTCCGCGCGCTCGCTCAGCGCTCGGCGGAAGCTGCGAAAGAGATCAAGGGCCTCATCGCCCGCTCCAGCGCGCAAGTCGAAACCGGGGTCAATCGCGTCGGCGAAACCGGCAAAGCGCTGACCGGCATCGTCGCCCAAGTGGCCGAGATTTCATCGCTCGTCGGCGAAATCGCGACCTCGGCGCAAGAGCAAGCCACCGCACTCGTGCAGATCAACGCCGCCATCAATCATATGGACCAGGCGACGCAGCAGAATGCGGCGATGGTGGAGCAAAGCACCGCCGCCTCGCACTCGCTCGCGCGCGAGGCCGACGAACTGGCGTCGCTGGTGGCGCAATTCGAATTGGGTGATCAGAACGCACGGCGCCGTTCGGCCGCGTAAGCGTTACTCAGCCGGTTCCGCCAGCTCTTCGCGGATCATCGCGTAGGCCGCGTTGATTGCGGCAGTCTTCTCACGCGCGATCTGCACGAATTCGGGCGGCGCGCCGCGTTGCATCATCCGATCGGGATGGTTCTCCGCAGCCGTGCGACGCCACGCATGACGCACCTCGTCCATCGTGGCGCCCGGCAGCAGACCCAGGATGGCGTACGGGTCGCCCGCCTCGGGGCCGAGATTGGTCGCCTTGATGCGGCGGAATTCCATCTCGCTGAAGCCAAAATGGTTGGCCACTTCGGCCAGGTAATTGATCTCGTTGTGCGTCACGATCCCGTCGGCGGCGGCGATGTGGAAAAGGCCGTCGAGCACGTCTTCGAGCAGGCAGGGCCGCGCCCGGTACTTGCGGCCGATCTGCTTGGCGTAGGACTCAAATCCTAAAACAGTTTGGTTGGCCAGCTGGAAGGCGCGGCGGAACGCAACCTCCTCGCCCGGCGGCGGGCGAAACACCTCAGCGGCGGCGAACATCTCCGCCTCCTCCGCTTTGCCATCCACCTTGGCCATCTTCGCCGCCAGTCCGATCACGGCCGCCGTAAAGCCCACATCGTTCGGACGGGGCGCACATTCCTCCGCGAATTCAGGCGGATCGGCTTCCGGATCGAAAGCGCGCGCGGCCATATCCACGATGTTGGACCATACGGACATGCCGCCATTATCGCCGTTCAGACCGCTTCGCGCAAAGCCCCGACTGTCGATAATGAGCGCGGCTCCGTCGCACTTGCGATCAAGCTCGCGTGAAACCGTCCCCGGCGCGCGGCGTTGAACAGGCATGAAACACCAATCCGCTCTTCGCGCTCTGTTGCTCGCCAGCGTGCTGGCGTTTGCGCCTGCCGCAATGGCCCAGACCGGCGAACGCTTCCTGATCGCTGAGGTGGTGAATCCAAATCCTCAAGGTGATGTGCTCGAAGTCGCCGCCGCGACCGGCCAGTTCACGCGCTTCCTCGACGCGGTTGAAGCCGCGGGCTACGCGGAGACGTTGCGCGGCGAAGGCCCCTTCACAATTTTCGCGCCCACGGACGAAGCGTTCGCGGAGATGAACCAACGCGAAGTCGCGCGCCTGATGGACCCGCGCAATCGCGAAGAATTGCTCGCGATCTTGGCTTATCACGTTGTGCCCGGACGTGTGACGACGCAAACCCTCGGCGGCCGCACCACGCGCCCGGAATCCTCCACCGGCCACCGCGTCGAAATCGATGCAAGCGATGGCTTGCGCATCAACGACCAGCTCGTCGTCATGCAAGACATCGAAGCCTCGAACGGCGTGATCCAAGGCATCAACACGGTGCTCGCGCCGCCAACGCTGGTCGCCAGCCGCTAATGGCCGAGCGAACGAATTTCATTGTTCGCCGCACGCAAGCGCTCCGCGAAATCGCGGCTGAGATTGGCGAAAATCGTCAGCAACAAACTCGGATGCGTATCCGAGAGCGCCATCATCTCTTCGATCGAAAACCCGTAAGCAATCACGCGCCCGTCGGCGATCACGTCGGCCGAGCGCGGGCTGCCATCGAGCAGCGCCATCTCACCTACACACCCGCCCGCGCCAATCGTCGCCACCCGCACCGTGCGCGCGCCCGGCAAAGTGAGTTGCACGCTCGCCGCGCCCTGCGCGATCACGAACAACAAGCGCCCCGCTTCGCCCTCGCGCACGAGATGCTGGCCGCCTTCAAATACAAACGGCTTGGCCAGCGCTTCCAGCGCGCGCAAATCGCCCGCACTCAATCCCGCAAACAAATCGATGCTCTTCAGCGCAAACCGCGATGGCCCGCCATGCGCGCCTTCCACCGCAATCAGTGCATTTTCGCAAAACTCCAGCGCCGCATCACGATCCGCGAATAGCGTGTTGGCGTGCGCATGCGGGGCCAGCGCCTCGGCCAACCTACCCTGCGCGTGCGCGAAGATCAGCGAACCTGGCTTCGCCTTCGCAAACTGCCGCCCCAACAAGGCGCACGCCGCCGCGTCCGCATCATAGACGCGACGCAGATCGACAATCAGCCAATCTGCTTTCACTTCGCCAATGCGCCGCACCAAGCGCTCCGCCGCACCAAAAAACAAAGCGCCCTGCGCCTCGATCAACGCGATCCGCGCGCCCTCGCGCGCCAACACCTCGCGCTCCGCGCTATTGCGCGCACGCTTCGAGCGCACGGCAAGCCCCGTCGCCTCCGCACGCACCGCAGCACTATTGTTCGGCGCGACGCGAAACGCGTGCAGACCAAAATCCGCCGCGATGCGCTTGCTTGCCGCGATCGCGCGCACCGAATTGCCGAACCGATCGAGCGGCGGCGCATACGCGCTCATCCCCGCTTGCCCCGGTATGATCGCTGCGATGGAACCGGAGACACCGCTCTTTGCGGGGACGCCTACCTCGTAGGACCATTGGCCCGCATAATTGTACATCCCGCACGAATGCATCACGGTGAGCACGTCCGGCACGTATTCCGCATCGAGCGCGCGGTCGCCACTGATGGGATTCACACCGCCGTTCGCCAAGGTCGCGGCCATCACCGAAAGATCGCGCGTCGTCACCAGCACCGAGCATTGGCTGAAATAGAGATCGAGAATTTCGTCCGAGTCGCCGGCGATCATTTCCGCCTGACGCATGATGGCCGCGATCACACGATTGCGTGCGCCGGTGTCGCGCTCGGAGTGAAACACGGCTTCATCGATCTTGAGCTTGCGCCCTGCAAACCGCGACAGAAGCTCAAGCACGACTTGGCGCCGCGCTTTGTAGCCTTCGCCCTTCACCAAAGCCGTCACCGCGATGGCGCCCGCATTCACCATCGGATTGAACGGGCGATTATTCACCTCATCCATCACCGTCGAATTGAACGCATCGCCCGTCGGCTCAACGCCGACATGTTTCAGCACCGCCTCGCGGCCATATTCCTGCAGCGCCAAGCCATAGAGAAATGGCTTAGACACCGATTGGATCGTGAACGGCAAATCCGCATCACCCACCGCATAGGTTTTGCCGTCAAGCGCCGTGATCGCGATCGCCAGCGCTGCCGGATCGGATTTCGCCAATTCCGGAATGTAGGTGGCGACCTCGCCGCCCTCGATGCGCCGAACCTCTTCAAGCAGATCAGCCAGATATGCGCTTAGCGGCATGCCGCACGCCTCCCCGCGCGCAGGCGAACGCTAAGCCCCGCGCTGGAGTCGCGAATAGGCTGTGATTCCAGCTAAAAGTACGCTTGCCGCTATTTTGGGCGCCGCTTTTACGCCGAGGGCGGCAGAGCGCCGCCGCGCAACGCCGCGACCTCGGCCCGCAACGCCCGCACCTCCTCCAAGATGCGCTGCTGCACGACTGCGGCGTCCTCCTGCGCGGTGGCGATGTCGGACACTTCTTCCTGCACGTCTTCGATCTCTTCCTTGATCTCCTCTTGGGGCGCGGCCTGCACCGCTTCGACGATGACGCCGATGAAGAGATTGAGCACCGCGAACGCGGCGATGATCGTAAAGCCGATCACGTAAATCCAGGCGTACGGATTTTGCTCCTGCAGACGCTGGATCGTGTCGCCCCAGCCATCGAATTGCGAGAGCGCAAACAGCGACAGCATCGCCACGCCCAAGTCACTGAAGCCTGGATCGCTGTGGAACAGCGTCGTACCCATCACCGCCGCGATGTAAAACACGACCGCCAAAATCGCGAACGATGCGAGAATGCCTGGCAGCGCGCTGAACAGCGCCTCCACCACGCGCCGCATCTGCGGCACCGCACTCACCAATCGGAAAACGCGTACAACGCGCAGCGTCCGCAATGCGGAAATCGCTGGGTTCACCGCGATGTAGCTCAGCCCGATGACAAAGATGTCGAACCAATTCCAGCCATTGCTGAAATAGCGACGCGGCCCTTGCGCGAAGAACTCAAGCACAAGTTCGGCGGTGAAAATCCACAGGAAGTACATATTCCACAACTCGATCTGGTCGTGGAATTGCGATTGCTCGCCATAATGCGCGTCGTAGCCAAGGATGGCCGCGTTCGCGACGATGCAGAGCAGGATGAACGTATCCCAGATGACGTTGCGCGTCAGCCAACGGAACAGCGGAATGCCGCCGCGGTCCTTACGCTTGGCCTTCTTGCGCGCTGGCGTTGGTGTGCTCGTGGGTGCGCCTTCTGCGCTCGCCGCATCCGTCATGTCGATCCCCTCGCCGCCGGCGTCCCAATTCCGGCGCGCGCGGAAACTAGCGCGCTTTGCGCTGGCGGGGAAAGTTTTTGAGGGGTCGCTTAGCCGACTGGAACGGCCGCTTCGTTTGCGCTGGCCGACACCTGTTGCGCCAGAGCCGCAGCATCGGCTTCCGCCTGCGCCTCGGCCGTCAGCACGTTCAGAATGAAGCCCTGCACGTTGTAGCGGCGCACGCCCCATTGGCGGGTCGGGATATTCCAGACCTGCACTTCGCTCCAATCGCCGGCGTCCGACACATCGCGCACCGGCACGTCGCGGGTGATCTCGCCCGCGTTCAGCCAATTGGCGTGATCGACGATCACCATACGCGACGACACCACTTCCGTCACAACGGCGACGTGGCCGCGTGCAGTCGTGTTGTAGCCTTCCAGCACCATCACAGCGCGCTCTTCCGGCGCTTGCGTGGTTTCATAGCGGCCAGCGGCCTGACGCCACCACGTATTGGCGTTGCCATAGATTTCGACGCCGGATTCGTTGCGCGCGAACGGCACGCATTGCAGGCGTGCACGACGGTTCGTGACGCGCGCCACCGGCTCATAAGCTTCGTCAGGCGCCCGCTCGAACGCTACCGGCTGGAGCGTGGCGTATTCGGATGGCCCCTCGGCGACGCTCGGGTCGATGGCGAGATCCATCGACAGCGGCGTCAGCGCGTCTGCTTCGGTCGGTACGGCCACGAGACCGGCGATCGCCGCAGCGGCGACGAGAAGCGCTTTCGTATCCAGCATGGCCCCAGGCCCAGGCGAGGCATTGCCCCAATCTGGGACACACAAACACGCCATTGCAGTTAAAGAAAGCCTAATCGACCAGCTGAACTCTTCGCAATGTTGAGATCATATGGTGAATATTCGCCTTCTAGACTACATCTAGACATAGCCGAGGGGTAATATTGGTTAATTCTGCGACGTTAAGACATCAGGAAAGCTTAACGCGCCGGACTGGGCCGCTCAGCTTCGCAATTCCGCCATCAACGTGAACGGGTGTATGAAGCCCTCGGCGACATAAACGCGACCGCCCCAATGGTTTCCGGGGATGTGCCAGACGCGCACCTGGGTCCAATCATTGTTCGGCGAGACATCAATCACCGGCACGCCGACGCTAATCTCGCCGTTGTTCAGCCAATTGGCCTGATCAACCCGAATAATCCGGCTCGATTCCACGTGGGTCACCACCGCGACGTGGCCGCGCGTGGTCGTATTAAAGCCGCGCGTCACCAAAACAGCGCCCGGCGCCGGCGAATTGGAGCGCGGATAGCGGCCTTCGGCTTGGCGCCACCAGGTATTGGCGTCGCCGAAGATCTCGACGCCGGATTCACGGCGCGCAAACGGCACGCATTGCAGGCGGGCGTTGGCGTCAGTCACACGCGGCGGCGAATCCGGATCAAACGGCGGCCGCGGCAGGGCGGCAATGTTGCCATAGCGCCCCAGCGCGCCCGAGCTGATCGGCGCGGGCGTGGAGGCGCAGGCACTCAAAACCGCCGCCATCAGTCCAAGCGCCAGCGCCCGGACTGCCGGATGTGTCCTCAGAATCGACATTTCGGAGGCGATCCTAACCGATAGGAGTTGGGATTGGATAAATGCGCCCCGGCGCCGCAGCGGCCGACCTTGACCCAGGGGCGCAAAGCGGGCCACCGGATTTGTCCACATGCCCGACGCCAAGACCCCCGACATCATCGTCCGGCCCTGCTTCCAGCAGGACCTGCAATACGTGCAGCTGATCTACGCCCATCATTGCCTGACCGGCACCGGCACCTTCGAAATCGAGCCGCCGTCGCTGGTAGAGATGACCGAGCGCTGGAGCAAAATCGTCGATCGCGGCTGGCCCTTCCTGGTGGCCTCCCCGCCCAGTGATTTCAGCCGCGTGCTTGGCTTTTGCTACGCCGCCCAATTCCGCGATCGCGCCGCCTATTCAAAGACATTCGAAGTCTCGATCTACGCCGCGCCGACAACAATGCGCCAAGGCGTCGGCAGCCAAATGCTTGCGCAACTCCTAACGCAACTCCGCGACGACGGCGTGCGCGAGGCGTTGGCGGTCATCGGCGATTCCCACAACGCCGCCTCCATCGGCCTGCACCAGAAGCTTGGCTTTCGCCGCGTGGGCGCGATGACTAATGTCGGCGAAAAATTCGGCCGCCTGCTCGATGTGGTCATCATGCAGCGTTCGCTGCCTGCGAAAGACGCGATTTCGTAAGGGCGCCGCTGCTTCTGCGGGCGCCCTCCAGCGCCATTAAGAACTCGATAACCAAACTAACCACATCCTTCATGTAGGTCAGGAGGGATCGCGATGCTCTTACGCAAGCTCGTGGTCGTTGGGTTGGTAAGTTTCGTTAGTTTCGCGGCCAATATTGCAACCGCCGAAGATGCGGTCGGGCCGAGCGCTTCCTACGTTGGCATGAGCGGCGTCAGCTTCTCCGATCCAACGCAACCATTTGAATCCGATCGCTTCAGTTTGAGCGTTGGCGAAGCCGATGCGCAGCGGTTCAGCCTCAGCTCACAAACGCCGTCGCAGCCCTCGGATCGCGATTTGCGCCGCTACGAACTCGCACTCGTCGCCCGCGCCACCTCAGACATCGACGTGTCGTTCGCACAGAGCGAAGGCTTTGGCGTCGATGAGAACGGCGACATCTCCCGCCGGTCGCGCGGCTCCGAACTCCGCCTCGGTCGCGGCCTGCGCAATCTGCGTCAGGAAAGCCGCGAACCGCGCATGGAAGGCAGCTGGTACATCTTCGCGGCGTCGGAAGACGAAGCGCTGACGTGGCAGCCCGGCCAACGCAACGCCTTCGGCGGGTCAGGTTCCTCGTTCGGTCTGCAAGAACGCGTGGAAATCGGCGACGTCCAAGCCGGCGTGACGTACGAATCCAATGGCTGGCAGGCGTCTTTGGCGTATGTTGAGCGCGAGTTCAGCATGCGCTCGGGCTCACGTACGATTAGCCAAGACGAGGACTTCACCGGCTTCACGCTAACCATGCGCCACTAGGCGCGCTGCGTTCGCGGTTGCACAAAAGCTTAACTTCACGCGGAACCTGTGGCAGCCATTATGCATTGCTGCTTCGTAGGCACAGGGACGAGGCTGTCATGGGTGGAATTAAGTTTCTCCGCACGGCTTTCGTCGCAAGCACAGCACTTGCGGCGACAATGGTCGGCGCGCGTTTCGCCAGCGCCCAAGACGCCGCCTTGGGCCCTGGCCAAGTCGATTTCACCGACCCCGCAGCGGCCCTTTCCCAGCCAGAAGCGCCGATCGTGGCGATGGACGTTCGCGACGACCTGCGCCCGCGCTTCGCCGCCCCTGCCCTGACCAATGATGGTGAATCGCCGCGCCGGCTCGAACTCGAACTCGCTGCCGGCGGCGGCAATTCGCCGATCGACGTCTCCATCGCCCAGCGCGCCACCCTCGGCGCTGACCGCAATGGCGACCTCGACCGCAGCGGACGCGGCGCGGAAGTCCGCATCGGCCAAGGCTTGGTCGATCGCCGTGAAAACAGCGAAAACGGCCGCGCCGTTTATATGTTTGTGGCCTCCGAAGACGAAGCGCTGACGTGGCAACCCGGCGCGCGCAGCGAATTTGGCGGCGCAGGCTCCTCGGTCGCCCTGCAGGACCGCGTCGAAGTCGGCGACGTCTCGGCCGGCGTCACCTATGAGCAGAACGGCGTCCAAGCCTCGCTGGCTTACGTCGAGCGCGAGGAAAGCACCCGCGTCGGCCGCCAGAACTTCAATCAAGACCAGAGCTTCACCGGCGTCACGGTCACGATGCGCCGCTGAGAGCATTAACGCGCATTAGTCTTGCATTGGCTGGGGCATGGCCCCGCCGAACTTTAAATCCCAAGTCCGCGCCCAACGCCGACGCCGCGCGCTCAACGATTTCCGCCGCCGCGTCTGGATTGGCCGCTGGTTTTTGCTCAAAACCGCCGCGGCCGTGACGCTGGCCTACGTCGTCTCCAAGTGGATCGCGGGCTAATTCTCCACAGCCCCGCGCCCGTTCCCGGCTTCCGTCGGCGCTGAATCGCTCCATGGTCGGCTTCGGGCGGCTGGTAACCTTTCCTAAAGGCGACTCGCGCCCAACTAGCCTAGATATGGTGGCCATTAGGTCGCTAAATCCCTACATCTAGACGACGTTGCGAAGTGGAGACGATTTATGGCTGGCGCAAACGGGGACAAACTGACGGGCCTTCGCACACCGTCGATCGGCTACAAGCCGTTCCGCTACCCCTGGGCTTACGAATTCTGGCGCCGCCAGCAGCAAGTGCACTGGATGCCGGAAGAAGTCCCGCTCGGCGAGGACGTGAAGGATTGGGCCTCCAAGCTCAACGACCAGGAGCGCAACCTCCTCACCCAGATCTTCCGCTTCTTCACGCAAGCAGACGTCGAGGTGAACGACAATTACATGGAGCGCTACGCGCGCGTGTTTAAGCCGACCGAGATCAAGATGATGCTCGCGTCGTTCTCAAACATCGAGACGATCCACATCGCCGCCTACGCGCTGCTGCTCGAAACCATCGGCATGCCGGAAACCGAGTTCGAGGCCTTCCTCGATTATCAGGCGATGCGCGACAAGCACGATTACATGGGCACGTTCGGCGTCGAGACCGACGAAGACATTCTGCGCACGCTCGCCATGTTCGGCGCCTTCACCGAAGGTCTGCAGCTCTTTGCGTCGTTCGCGATGCTGATGAACTTCCCGCGCTTCAACAAGATGAAGGGCATGGGCCAGATCGTGACCTGGTCGGTGCGCGACGAAAGCTTGCACTGCGAAGGCATGATCAAGCTCTTCCATGCATATGCAAAAGAGACCAACGCACTCACGCAAGCTGTGAAGGACGACATCGTCGAATGCTGCCGCACCGTCGTCGGCATCGAAGATCGCTTCATCGATCTCGCCTTCGAGATGGGCCCGGTCCAAGGCATGACTGCCGACGACATCAAACAATATATCCGCTACATCGCCGATTGGCGTTTGGGCCAACTCGGCCTGCCAAAAATCTACGGCGTCACTGAGCACCCGATCCCGTGGCTCACGGCGATCCTCAACGGCGTCGAACACGCGAACTTCTTCGAGGCGCGCGCCACCGAATATTCCAAGGCCGCCACCAAAGGTGAATGGCACGGCGATGCCGGCGTCTGGTCGAACTTCGATCAGATGATGGAAAAGCGCAAAGCCGCCGGCTGACGCGCGCTTACATCGCCCGCAAACAATCCCAGCCGCTAACGCGCGCCGGGATTTTTGTTCGCGGGGCCTGGATGATAAGCGAGGTGGCAATGACGAACGAACGAGCACCAATACCCGTTGTCACGGCGCTGGAGCTGATCCGGAAACGTCCCGAGATGTTTTTCGATGCAGAGAGTCCACGGATGGATCAACTCATCGAACTCGTCGTCGAGGACGTCACTGCGGCGAGCAACAGCGTCGAGTACCGAGTCGAGACGTCCGAACACTTCACCGTAAAGCCGCCGACATTGATTGGATGCGAGCGGACAGAGCGTGTCCGGGATGACGATAGAGTGAAATCACCGCGCGTCGCTTGAACAGCGCGGCGCCTGCGCGCGCCTATTCCAAATAATTCTTCTTCAGCGCAGCGCGTTCGGCGGGGCCTACGCCCAGCGCGTTCGTCATGTATGCATCAGCCGAACCAAACTCCGCGTCGATCGCATCGAACGCGGTGCGCAGATATTCCACGCGCACGCCGAGCATCGGCTTCAGCGCTTCGGGGTCGAGCGTGCGGCCGAGGCGCACTTCCATGCGGTCTTTGATGTGATGCAGACGCTCATCCAAGTTAATCGCAGCGTTGGTGAATTCATAATCGGCGATCACCGCCTCTTCCGGCACGCCGAGCGCCATCAGAGTCAGCGCGCAGCCAAGCCCCGTGCGATCCTTGCCAGCGGCGCAATGGATCAAGCCCGGCCCGCCTTCCACGAGTTCGCGAAACCAATTCCTATAGAGATCGATGTGGCGCGGGTTCGACGCGAATTCGCGATAGAGCATGTGCATGTAGGCGGTCACGCTCTCGGGCGTGATGTCGTCTTGCATCAACGCTTGCAGGTGCGGCGGCAAACCATCTTGCGGACCTTCATTGTTGATGATCACGCGCGCGCGATCGCCGGGCCATTTGTTCGGCTCGCGATTGCGCTCTTCCGGCCGGCGCAGATCGACCATGAAGCGAATACCCATCGCATGCAGGCGCTCAATATCCGTTTCCGTTGCGTCACTAAACGCGGCCGAACGATAGAGTTTGCCGCGCGCCACCCGCGCCCCGCCGGCGGTGTCGTAGCCGCCAAAATCGCGGAAATTCAAAACGCGGTCGAATGGAACGAGACGATCTGGGGTCATAAGCTTAGGGATTAGGGGCTCGGGATTAGGGACGCAATGCGGCCCACTGCCCACTGCCCACTGCCCCCTACCTAAACGGCGGCTCGTCAAACGCCCGCAATTTCCGCGAGTGGAGCCGATCGCGGTTCTGCTTCAGCAGCGTGATCGTCTCGAGGCCGATGCGCAAATGGCCGCCGATCGCGCTGTCATAAAAGCGATCGGAAACGCCGGGGAGTTTGATCTCGCCATGCGCAGGCTTATCGGAGATACAGAGCAGTACGCCATACGGCACGCGCAGACGGAAGCCCTGCGTCGCGATGCAGGCGCTTTCCATATCCACGGCAACCGCGCGCGATTGGCTGAGCAGCTGGCGCTCTTGATTGTAATTCAGCTCCCAGTTGCGATCCGCGTACGAGACCACAGTGCCCGTGCGCAAACGCCGACGCAGTTCTTCCTTGTCGTCGCCGCCGACAATCGCCGTCGCCGCTTGCTGCAAGGCGATCTGGATTTCCGCGATCGCCGGGATCGGGATTTCGAGCGGAACCCGATCATCGAGAATTTTGTCGCGACGCAGATACGCGTGCGCGAGCACGTAATCACCGATGCGTTGCGTGTGACGAAGCCCGCCGCAATGGCCGATCATCAACCAGCAATGCGGCCGCAGCACAGCCAAGTGATCGGTGATCGTCTTGGCATTCGACGGGCCAACGCCAATATTCACCAGCGTGACGCCATCGCTATCCGGCGTCTTCAAGTGATAAGCTGGCATCTGATATTTGCGCCACGGCGCATCGAGCGCTTTGGCTTCCGCATCTTGATCGCCGCTTTCGATCAGCACATTACCGGGGCACGACAGCGACCAACCCTTCGGGCCGTCCTTCACTGCGGCCGCGGCCCAGCGCACGAATTCTTCGACGTAACGCTGGTAGTTCGTGAACAAGATCCACGGCTGCACATCGCTCCACGGCGCGCCCGTGTAATGTTGAATGCGCTTTAGCGAATAATCGATGCGCGGCGCATCGAACAACGCCAGCGGCCGCATGCCATCGAGGCGCTCAATGCGCAGCCCGTCGACGACAGCGTCCCCCACTTGCGTCAAACGCGGCGCGGGGAAATGGCGGGCGAGATCTTCGGCCGGCACGTTTTCAAATGCCGCTGCACCAGCGGCGTCGAGCACGAACGAATACGGGATTTCAGAACCCGACACCCGCACGCTCAATTCAGCGCCGTAATCGGCGACGAGTAATTCGAGTTGCTCAAGTAGATAGCGCCGGAAATACGCCGGCTGCGTGATCGTCACGCCGTACTCACCTGGCCACATCAGCTGGCCATACGCGCGCGCCAGTTTCGGCACGCGGGCGCTATTGAGATACGTGACCCGGAGTTCGGGATAACGGAAGAGCGCGCGTTCGTCCGGCGTGGGCGGCACGCCCGTCTCGGCAAAGCGGCTGATGGATTGAGTGAGCGCGTTTACGGCCCGCGCATAAAGGCTCTCAAGGAGATCGACGGCTTCGATCGGTGTTTTAGGCTGTTCCATCGCGGGAGCATCGCCATAAAGCGCGCCCCGTCAAGAGCCCCAAACGCAGACCTAGTCGCGCGGAATCGGATCGATCAGGCGCGAGCGGCGATAAGCGTCATGGATCATGCGCATATTGCTCGTCTGCAGAATGCCGATCACCGGCACGTAATCGAACTCGGTTTCAGCGTAAATAATGCTGGTGCCCGGCACCATCATTTGATCCGGCAGATCGACGGTCGTGTTCTCGACGCGCGCCACCAGGCCATTGCCCTCGCTCCAGACCACGCGGGCCGTGGATTCGTCGATGATGCTGATGCTGGAGACACGTGTCCGCAGCGTGGACACACTCTCAGGATACATGAGCACTTCCGTCGCGCGCCAGATGCCCGTGATCTCGTCGTCGCTGACGGAGGTGTCGCGCGAAATCACGTCGGCCACCGAAGCGGCGACGTTTTGGACGCGACGATTGGCGATCACCATGTCGATCAGTTCGATCGCGCCAAACAACAGGAAGATCATCATCGGCAGGATGATGGCGAATTCGAGCGCGGCGAGACCACCCGTTGCGCGTGCGAACCGACGGAGGCGTTGCATCAATCTCATGAGTTCGGCGCCGATTCATAAGGCTCGTTGCGGAACATCATGGTCGAAACGACCAGACGCTCGCCGCCATTGGTGTTCGCCAAGATGCGGTCGAACATCGGCGTCAGCACGTGCCAGCGATAATAGGTGCGCACGACAACGATGTCCGAAGGCTCGCCTGGTTCGTAGGCGAAACCATCGGTTTGCAATTCGCCGTCAACCACCGGCGGATCGACGTTGATATCGGTGAACGCCTCATAGGTGCGGACATCGACAAAGAGCTTGGCCTCGCAATCGACGGCCATGAAGCGTCCGAAATTCAGGCAGACAGCCTCTTTAATTTCTTCCTCGGTCACGCCGCCCATCTGGGCGCGGCCTGTGCGGATTTCGCGGCCGGCTTCCGAGGTGGCGTAGTCGAGATTGGTTTGCGCAAGGCCCATCAGCGACACTTCGGCCAGGCCAAACGTCAACATGAAAAACGGGACCGCGACGAAGCCGAACTCAAGCGCCACCGCCCCGTCTTCGGTGCGGGCGAAACGGCGCAAAGCGCGTCGAGCAGCTTTGAATGGCGCAAACATTTCTAGCCTCCGGATCGCCAAGCTTAGGCGCCGAAGGGCTGAGAAACTGTCAAAAGAGGTGGTAAACGCCCCGATTTATTGGGGCGAGGGATTGCTGCCCGGGGCTTCGGAACGCTCGCGACAGAGCGGCGTGCATTCCAAGCGCGCCGTTTCTACGCCACGCGTCACCATCACGACGTCGGTTTCATCCGGCGTCACGACCACGCGGCCTGAATAGAGAACGCGACCGCCGTCGCCGATGACGACGAGATTGGTCGAGCCGTACGCGCGGCCCGTTACAAAGAGGAAGCGATCATTCTGGACGGAGACCGCCGCGATATCGGGATTGCCGATTGCGACGCCCTCAGCCGGTTCAGCAAGTCGGATCGGGAACGCTTGATCGCGCGCCACGCGGATATCGCGCGCGATGGCAGGCGCAGATGTCGCGAACACAAGGGCAGCTGCAACAAGAGCAATGACAGGGCGCAAGCTGCGCATCGACGTCATCCTTCCAAACTCACACTATAATATGAGCTACGCGCCAATCGTTTCCGCATCGCTAAAACGCGCACGCACGCACGCATAAGCACGTATAAGAATGTCGCGCGTGAAAAAGGCTGCAAGGCTCATCGCGGTAAACCTTATTTTCACTATTCTCATAGGCCGGAACGTTAAGGGCGTCGCGCTATTGTCCTCCTGCGTCTGGTATGGGTGTCGGGTGCGACGCTTTGCCGGGCCGGTAAAAAAGCACTCGACAAAGTTGGAGTATGACAATGGTTTCTCTGAAGAAGTTCCTGAACAACGAAGACGGCGCCACCGCGATTGAATACGGCCTCATCGCCGCCCTGATCGGCGTTGCGATCATCGTCGCCGTTTCGGCTGTTGGCACGAGCCTCGACACGACCTTCACGGACGTTTCGACGGCCCTCGACGGCGCGCCGGCCGCTCCGTAATGCGGAAGTCGTGACATGGGATCGTGAGCGATCCCATGTTGCGCCCTTATTCCCCTCCTCTCTGGAAACGCCGCCCCCTCGGGGCGGCGTTTTTCTTTGCGCAAGTTTCGTTAGCGCTTTGCCGCCTTTTGCCGCGAAAAGCGGTTCCTTTTAAGTGTTTCTTATAGCGGCACAGCACAAACATTGAGCTATGCTTGTTATACTTGCGCTGATCGTGTTCGCCGGACTGCTGATCTACGCAGCAGGTAAAGACGTCACCAGCCTCACCATTCCGAACTGGATTTCGCTGGCGCTGATCGGCGCGTTTCCAGTATTCGCATTCGCGCTCGGCATGCCGCTCGCTGAGATCGGCAAGCACTTTATTCTTGGCTTGGCCGTGCTGTGCGTCGGCTTTGCTCTGTTTCAATTGAACATCTTCGGCGGCGGCGATGCAAAGCTGATCGCAGCGGCCGCCGTTTGGACTGGCTTCGCCGTCTTCCTTCCCTTTCTATTTTGGACCGCAGCCGCGGGCGGCATGCTCGCGCTCTCACTGTTGGCGGCGCGCCAATTTGTTAAGCAAACAGAAACCAATCCACCTTTCGTGAACCGATTGCTCACGGGGCAAACGGGCATTCCCTACGGCGTCGCCATTCTCGCGGGCGGGCTCATGACTTTGCCCGCGCTCGCCACCCGATTCCATTCGTTAACCCTGCCTTAGCCATGAGCGTGGTCTGGTCGCAAAGCTGATTTGCGGCCGGTTGCACGCGGGGAGTATTGATCATGTCAGCCCGTCAGCTGATCGTTTTGGGCATTGCCGCGCTCGCCGCAATCTTGGCGCTCGTCCTTATTCGCGGCGTCATAGGTTCGCGCCCAGCGGAAACGGCCGAAGCGGCTACCCCCGTCGCCGGTGAGCAAGTGCTCGTGATCACGCGCGACGTTGCGCAGGGCGCGGCGCTCACGCCGAGCGATCTGGGCGTCGCCCTCTTCCCTGAGGGCTCGATTTCGCAGGCTTACGTGCGCATCTCCAGTCAACCTTCCGCGCAAGCTGATTTCGTCGGCGCGATCACACGTCGCCCGTTCGTCGCTGGTGAACCGGTCACGACGGCTTCGGTCGTGCAGCCTGAAGGTCGCGGCGCGATGGCCGCCTTGCTGCAGCCAGGCTTCCGCGCGGTCGCGATCGAGATCGATCCCGAGACGGCCGTCGGCGGCTATCTGCAACCAAACGACCATGTCGACGTGCTCGTCACGCACACGGACAATAGCGGCGGCACGGAACAAGTGCGCAGCGACGTCGTGCTCGAAGACATCCGCATCCTCGCGCTCGGCGACACAACCCAACCGAACAACGGTGGCGAAGGCCCGACCAAAGTCGTCGCCGCCGTCGCCGTACTTGAATTGAGCGCCGACGACGCGCGTGCGCTGGCGATGGCGACCGAGCTTGGCACGGTCAGCCTCGCGCTCCGTGGCGTGCAAGCAGAAACCGTCGGCATGAGCGCCAACAGCTCTCGGCACGGCGTCAGTCAACAATCAGGCGCCGTACGCGTGCATGCGTATGGCAACGTGGTCGGAGGCAATTGATGAGCCCCGGAAAGTCCCTTCGCGTCACTTTGGCCACGGCGCTCTCCGCCGCTATGGCCATGACGCCCGGCTACGCCGCCGCGCAAGTCGAGCCGCCAAGCGCGAGTTCGATGCGGATCAGCCACGGCGGCGGCGCGCAATCGGCGTCGCTGGTTCTGCCATTCGGCAAGTCCGCAATCATCGATCTCCCGGCTGACGCCCGCGACGTCCTGATCTCGAACCCCGCCATCGCCGATGCGACGGTGCGTACAGCGCGCCGCGCCTATGTGATCGGCCGCGCGCTCGGCCAAACCAACATCTTCTTCTTCGACGCGCAGGGCCGTCAGATCGCCAACGTCGAAATCCGCGTTGAGCCGGACGTCGATCCGCTCAACGAAATCCTGCGTCGTCACGCGCCGGATGCGAACCTGCGCGCCGAAGCGGTGAACGGCTCGGTCGTGCTTTCTGGCAATGCCCGCAGCGCGTCGGAATCCGACCGCGCGCAGCAGATCGCCAACCAATATATCGCCACCAGCGGCGCGAACGCGGGCGGGCAAAACCGCGTCGTGAACCTGATCGCCGTGCAAGGCAGCGAGCAGGTGCTCGTGCGCGTGCGCGTGGTTGAGATGAGCCGCACGCTGGTGCGCCAGCTTGGCATCAACGGCAATTACGAGGAGATGATCAATCGTCTCCTGCCGGAAGACGCCTTCGTCTCGCTGCTCACGCAGAACGGCTTCTCGATTAACGGCCAGGTCCTTGGCGGCCTGACCGGCTCCGGCGGCGTCGCCGAAAACATCTTGGTCCCAGGCTCCCTCACCTATCCGAGCGGCACGGCGGGCAACGGTGCGAACCCAAGCGCCGGCGGCGTCGGCGGCTATGGCTTCGACAATGGCGGCACGGCTGATCCGATCGACGACGTGGTGACCTACGGCCCCGCGCAAACGCAAACCACGCGTCAAACCGACGCCTCGATCGAAGCGTTCGAGCGCGCCGGCCTGCTCCGTGTGTTGGCCGAACCGAATCTCACCGCCATCTCGGGCGAAGCCGCACGCTTCCTCGCTGGCGGCGAATTTCCGGTGCCTATCAATTCGGACGACGGCCAGATCACGGTTGAGTTCAAGCCGTTCGGTGTCGGCCTTGCCTTTACGCCAGTCGTGATGTCGGGCGGCCGCATCTCGCTCAAGGTATCGACCGAGGTCTCCGAACTCACATCAGACGGCGCCATCTCCACCGGCGACGTGCCGATCCGCAACGCGGACGGCACCACGACCGTGATTCGCGGCATCAACATTCCGGCGCTGCAAGTGCGCCGCGCCGAAACGACGGTCGAAATGTCGTCCGGCAGCTCGATCGTGCTTGCCGGCCTCATTCAAGAACGTACGCGCCATGCCGTCGAAGGCGTGCCGGGCGCGATGAATACGCCGGTTCTCGGCGCACTCTTCCGCTCACGCGACTTCATCAACAACGAGACAGAGCTCGTGATCATCGCGACGCCTTACCTCGTGCGCCCGACCTCGCCGGAAAATCTCCGCACGCCGGCCGACGGCTTCATGAACCCGAGCGAGGGCGAAAGCGTCCTCACCGGCCGTCTCAACTCCATTTATCGCCCCGCCAACGGTTCGCGCACGGCCAGCAATGACGGCCGCCTGCAAGGCCCGCACGGCCACGTCATCGAATGAGGCATCCCATGAAAAACCGCCTCCCCGTTCTTGTTCTGGGTCTCAGCGCACTCGGCGCCTGCGCCAGCGTGCCGACACCCGAAGGCCCGCCCGTCCCGACCGCGGCCGATCGCCACCGCATCGAGGTGACGCAATCGAACGAGCGTGTCGAAATCCCGGTGTCCGCCGGCGACGCTTCGCTCTCGACTGGCGCGCGCGCGCAAGTGCGCAATTTCGCCAGCGGTTATCTGCGCTACGGCCACGGCGCGCTGGTCATGAGCACGCCGTCGAACAGCGCGAATGCGGATGCCGCGTCGCTGCTCGCCAACGAAACCCGTATGGCGCTGGTTGAAGCTGGCGTCTCCTACGTCGCCGTCGCCGGCTCGACCTACGATGCATCTGGCGCGGGCGACGCGCCGATCGTGTTGAGCTTCGCGCGGTTTGAAGCCGAAGCGCCGGAATGCGCCCCGCTCTGGGAGCAAGACCTCGCGCACCAAAGCAACAACCAACCTTGGGCGAGCTTCGGTTGCGCCACCAACGCCAATCTTGCGGCGATGATCGAAGATCCGGCCGACCTGCTGCGTCCGCGGGACATGGACCCGCGCGACAGCAACCGTCGCAGCACCGTTATGGAAGCGTATCGCGCGGGTGAGCAAACCCACGCGGATCGTAGCGCGGACGAACGCGTCAGCATCAGCAACGCGGTACAATAGGACCGGCCATGAACCAGTCGAATCCTGATCCTTCCTGGAGCCTCGGTGCGGACGACGAGTTCGTGCTTGAGGACGATGACACCTTTGGCACGGGTGATCTCGAAGGTGGCGACTTGCCGCCGTTCGATGTGGCGCCAGCGCCCGCCGCCGCAAATGACGACGCAGCCGCGTTCGAGGCTGCGCAGCAAACCGAGTCCTACGGGCTCAGTGCACCGATCGTCGCCACCCCGGTGCTGCCGCGCGACATGGGCGTGATCACCGAACAACCGGTGCCGCGCATCACCATCCATGCGGTGTGCGATCGTCCTGAAATCGCTGATATGTTCGCCGGTATCAGCGCCGATCGCCGCATGGCGCGCGCTGAGATCACGGTCGAAGGCGGCGGCATCGAAGCCGCGATCGTGCGCTTCGCCAGCCAAGCCAGCCCCAACCTGCTCATCATCGACTCGATGCAGCAGGGCCCGATGATGCTGCACAATCTCGACCGGCTGGCCGAGGTGATCGAGCAAGGCACGAAAGTTGTCATCATCGGCGCGGTGAACGATATCGCGCTCTTCCGCGAATTGATGGCGCGCGGCATCAGCGAATACATCGTGCCGCCTCTCCAACCGCTGGATATCATCCGCACAATCTGCGGGCTCTACGTCAATCCAGACAAACCATTTGCCGGTCGCGTCGTCGCGGTCATCGGCGCACGTGGCGGCATCGGCGCCTCCACGATCGCGCACAATCTGGCCTGGTCGATCGCCGAGCGTCAGGAATCGAGCGCAACGCTGCTCGATCTCGATCTCTCGTTCGGCACCGCCGCACTCGATTTCAACCAAGACCCGCAGCAAAATATCGCCGACGCCCTGCTCGCGCCGGATCGCGTGGATGACGTGTTCCTTGAGCGCGTGATGACGAAGCAGACGCAACGTCTGCAGATGCTCACCGCGCCGGCGACGCTCGAACGTGAATTCGAACTCGACTCGCAATCGTTCGAAATGGTGATCGACCGTGTACGCCGCACGAGCCCCTACGTGGTGCTCGATCTGCCGCACGTCTGGACATCGTGGGTGAAGCAAACGCTGCTTTCGGCCGATGACGCCATCATCGTGGCCGGTCCAGATTTGGCCAGCCTACGCAACACAAAGAACATCATGGACCTGCTGAAGGCCATGCGCCCCTACGATTCACCGCCGACCGTGGTGCTCTCGATGGTGGGCGTGCCGAAGCGTCCGGAAATTCCGTTCAAAGATTTCGCCGAAGCATTGGGCGCAGAGCCCATCGCCTCGTTCCCCTTTGACCCGCCGCTCTATGGCATGGCCGCCAACAACGGCCAGATGATCGGCGAAGTCGCAGCGCAGTCGAAGGCAGCGCTTTCCATCGATGCGCTCGCCGCATCGCTGACGGGTCGCAAACCGGTGGAGACGAAGAAGCCGTCTCTCGCGGACAAGATCCCGTTCTTGAAGCGCTAGGGTTTTGAATGTTCGGAAAGCGTAGCCAGGACGGAACGCCGAGCGCTCAGCCGATGGCGCCAGCTTCTGCTGCGCCGCGACCAGCAGCAGCGCCTGCAGCTGCACGTCCAGCCGTGGCCCCAGCGCCGCGTCCGGCTGCAGCGCCCGCGCCACGCCCTTCCGCGCCTGCCGCCAGCGCACCGACGCGCTCGCCGCCGCCGCCGCCCGCGCCCGAACCTGCTGACGGCCCAGAATATCGTTCCGAGGCGTATTACCGCGTCAAATCGACAATTTTCAACGCGCTGATCGAAACCATCGATCTGACGCAACTCGCGCAGCTCGATCCAGAATCGTCGCGCGACGAAATCCGCGACATCGTTGCGGAAATCATCTCGATCAAGAACGTCGTTATGTCGATCTCCGAGCAGGAAGCCCTGCTCGATGACATCTGCAACGACGTGTTGGGCTACGGCCCGCTGGAGCCGTTGCTCGCGCGCGACGATATCGCCGACATCATGGTCAACGGCGCCAACGCCGTGTTCATCGAAGTCAACGGCAAGATTTCCAAGACCGGCATCCGCTTCCGTGACAACGGCCAGCTGATGAACATCTGCCAACGCATCGTGAGCCAAGTTGGCCGCCGCGTGGATGAAAGCTCACCGATCTGCGACGCGCGCTTGCCGGACGGCTCACGTGTCAACGTTATCGCGCCGCCGCTTGCGATCGATGGCGCAACCCTCACCATCCGGAAATTCAAAAAAGACAAGCTGAAGCTCAGCAACCTCGTTGAGTTCGGCTCGATCTCGCCGGCCGGCGCAAAAATCCTGCAGATTATCGGCGCATGCCGATGCAATGTGCTGATCTCCGGCGGTACCGGCTCGGGCAAGACGACTTTGCTCAACACGCTGACCGCCTTCATCGATCCGACCGAACGCGTCATCACCTGCGAAGACGCCGCGGAATTGCAGCTGCAACAGCCGCATGTGGTGCGTCTCGAAACGCGACCGCCAAACCTGGAAGGTTCAGGCGCGGTCACGATGCGCGATCTGGTCAAGAACTGCCTGCGTATGCGCCCTGAACGCATCATCGTCGGCGAAGTCCGCGGCCCTGAAGCGTTCGATTTGCTTCAGGCCATGAACACCGGCCACGACGGCTCGATGGGCACGCTGCACGCCAACACGCCGCGCGAAGCGCTTTCCCGTCTTGAATCCATGATCACGATGGGCGGCTTCTCGCTGCCGGCGAAAACCATTCGCGAAATCATCGTCGCCGCTGTCGATGTCGTCATCCAAGCGCAACGTCTGCGCGACGGCTCGCGTCGGATCACGCAGATCACCGAAGTGCTCGGCCTTGAAGGCGACACCATCATCACACAAGATTTGCTGCTCTACGAAATTCAAGGCGAAGACCAGAACGGCCGCATAATTGGTCGCCACAAAGGCACGGGCGTCGGCCGTCCGCGCTTTTGGGAGCGCGCGCGCTATTTCGGTCTTGAGAAAGAATTGGCGCAAGCTCTCGACGAGACGGAGAACGCTTGATGGATCCGACGCTGATCGCCGCCGTCTTGGCGTTCGTCGCGATTGGCGGCATTGGCCTCGCATTCACCGGCGGCGCCAATCAGCCGGCCATGGGTTCCAAGCGCGTCAAGGCCGTCGCGAATGCGCGCACCGCGAACAAGAGCAAGCAATCGGCGGATTCTGCGGCACTGAAGCGCCGTCAATCCACACAAGAAGCGTTGAAGGAGCTCTCGGCCAACGAGAAGCAATCGCGCAAGCGGCGCCACTCGGTGAAAGGCCTGATCGCGCAAGCTGGTCTCAGCATCACGCCAAGCGTGTTCTGGATCATCTCGGCCGTGGTCGGCGTCGTGCTCGCCGCTATCGGCTTCTTCATCAAGGGCCCGCTCGGCGCAGCTTTGGGCTTCTTCATTGGCTTTCTCGGCCTGCCACGCTGGGCGCTGGGCGTCATGGTCGGCAAGCGCCAGAAGATTTTCGCGAACCAGCTGGCCGACGCCATCGACGTGATCGTGCGCGGTGTGAAATCGGGCCTGCCGCTCAATCAATGCTTGCGCATCATTTCCGCGGAAAGCCCTGAGCCGTTGAAGAGCGAGTTCCAAGCCCTGGTCGATGGCCAAGCCATGGGCGTGCCGCTCGATGTCGGCATGCAGCGTATGTACGAAAACATGCCGCTGCCCGAAGTGAACTTCTTTTCGATTGTGCTCGTCATCCAGCAAAAAACCGGCGGCAACCTTTCGGAATCGCTGGGCAACCTCTCGACGGTGCTGCGCTCACGTAAGCTGATGAAGGAAAAGGTGAAGGCGCTCTCGGCGGAAGCCAATGCGTCGGCCATGATTATCGGCTCGCTGCCGGTTATCGTCATGGCGCTCGTGTATTTCACGCGCCCCTCCTACATCATGATCCTCTTCAACGAACCAGCGGGCCACCTCGTGCTGATGGGTGCGGCGACCATGATGTCGCTGGGCATCTTCATCATGCACAAGATGGTCAACTTCAAATTCTGAGGCCTTGGCAATGGATATCGTCAAGACCCTCACCGACCCCACCAACATCGCGGCCTTCCTCGCCGCCGGCGCATGTTTCGCGACGGTGATGACGCTCGCCTCGCCGATGTTAAGCGGCAACAAGCTCGACTCGCGCTTGAAGGAAGTCGCCAAGAAGCGCGAAGAATTGCGCAAGAAGAGCCGCGCCGATCTCGCGCGCGGAGGTTTGCAGCACAAAGGCGCCAACCAATTCGCCAAAGGCCTGGTCGACAAATTCGATCTGCAAAAGGCGCTGGCCGACGAAACGCTTTCGGAAAAGCTCATCCGCGCTGGCCTTCGCGGCCAAGCCGCGCAGACGATGTTCTATTTCTATCGCGCAGCGCTGCCGATTGGCTTTGCCGTCGCCGCCTTGGCCTACGTGTTCATTCTTGGCGGCCATCACCAATTTCAAATGAAGCTGGCGATTGTCGTCGGCGCGGTGGCGGCCGGCTTCTATGCGCCGGGCCTCTATCTTAAGAACCTCGCCGAGACTCGTCGCAGCAAGATCATGGAAGCGTTTCCGGACAGTCTGGACATGCTGCTGATCTGCGTCGAAAGCGGCATGTCCGTGGAAATGGGTCTGCAGCGCGTCGGTCAGGAAATTGCGCCGGCCTCGGTCGAACTCGCGGAAGAGTTTGCGCTGACGACGGCAGAGCTCTCCTATTTGCCCGAGCGCCGTATGGCGTACGAAAATCTCGCGCGCCGCACTGATCACCCCGGCGTCAAAGCTGTCGCTATGGCGCTGACGCAAGCCGAGAAATACGGCACGCCCGTGGGCCAAGCGCTGCGCGTGATGGCCAAGGAAAATCGCGAAATGCGCTTGGCCGAAGCGGAGAAGAAAGCCGCGTCGCTGCCGCCGAAGCTGACGGTGCCGATGATCGTGTTTTTCCTGCCCGTGCTGTTCGCCGTGATCATTGGCCCGGCCATCATCCAAGTCTCGCAGATGATGAACGGCCAATAGGCCTTACTCTTTGTAGCGAACGCCCATCCGGTCGAGCTTGCGCGTGAGCGCCGGCCAGAAGAACTCACGCATCAACGGCCCAAGCTTGCCCTCACCTGTCTGCTCGAAGACCTTGTCCTGCGCGTCCGCCGACGGCAGGTGCAGCCCCTGCGCCATCGAGAGCGTGCGCACTTGGATCTGACACGCCTGCTCCAGCAGATACATTTTCACAAACGCCTCGGCGACCGTGCCGCCCACTGAAAGCGTGCCGTGATTGCGCAGCAGCATGAGTGATTTGTCGCCAAGATCACGCTGTAACCGTTCCCGCTCATCCAGCTCAAGCGCCACGCCCTCGTAATCGTGGTACGCCAGATCGTGGATCACGCTTAAAGCGCCTTGATTGAGCGGCATAAGCCCCTGCGCGATCGCAGAAACAGCGATGCCGTCGCGTGTATGCAAATGCATCACGCAGCCCGCGTCGGGTCGCGCCAAATGGATCGCGCTATGGATGACGAAGCCCGCTGGATTGATCGCGTGCGGCGTGGGCGACAAGATTTCGCCCTCCGCATTGATCTTCACCAGATTGGACGCGGTGATTTCATCGAACATCAGCCCCATCGGGTTGATGAGAAAATCCTCCGTGCCCGGCACGCGCGCTGAGATGTGCGTGGCGATCAAATCGTCCCAGCCGAACAGCGCCGTGAGCTGATAGCAAGCTGCAAGGTCGCAGCGCACGCCCCATTCGGCCGCACTCACGCTTTCCCTGATCGAATGGATCGTCGCCGACATCGCGCCGCTCCTAATTCATCAACGCGACTTGGACGTTGCGATCGCCTTGGTACGGGTTGCGGCCGTGCGCGACGAAGAAATTGTCGAGCAACATCACATCGCCCGCACGCCACGGAAACGCGACGGTGAGTGAATCATAGATCGGGAAAACGGAATCGATATCGTCCGGATCGACAGGCTCGCCGTCGCCGTAGCACGCTTCATAGGGCTTCGGCTTGCCGCCATAGATGCGCTGGAACATCGCCGAGCGCTCGGGCCCCAGATTTTTCGGCGACCAGAAATGTTGCTGCGCGAGTTGGTTGAACCAAATCTCCTCGCCCGTGACCGGATGCTTGCGCACGCCCTCGCCGCGATAGCGCGTCGTCATGCTGCCATCGGCGCACCATTCGACCTCGAGCCCCATATCCTCGCACGCCGCCTGCGCCACGGCGGGATCGGTCGTTGAAAACGCGTCCGTCCAAGGCCGATGCACTGCGTCGAGTGCTGCGTCGCCTGTGCTCACGTCAGGTGTGCGGAAATTGCGCGTGTAGAGCACGCCGCGTTCACGCACCCGGTCGCGGAAGTTCGGATTGAGCGCACGATCGAACTTGCGCATGTCGGCGATGATCGTCTCCCCGCCCGTATGCGGCGCGACTTGGCAGAAGAACGCCAGGCGCTTCGGGAAATGCGGCAGGTACGCCATTTCCTGGTGCAGCACGATCTTCATGTCCGGCGGCGCACGCGTCGCTTCAAACACTTTGCCCGCCACAGCGGCGCGTGGCGTCGCCCCGCCCGCATAGTCGAACGCCGTCGACGGAAAGAGCTCGACCAGCGCATTGAACGCGTTGGTGTCCGGAAATGGTAACCCACGCAGCACGATCGCGCCAACGATCACCTGCAGCGCATCGAGTTCCTTGCGCCGCGTCGTCACCCAATCGAGTGCGGCGGCGAGATCGGTGCGCAGCACCTCACGACGCGGCTCGATGAAGGCCGGCAAACCAAACGGATGCAGCGTGACGGATACGTCGTCGCCCAGCACGGCTGTCGCCGCGTCATAGCCCTTCATGCGCTTCTCCCTCACGGCGCGATCGATGCGCGCTCGAATTTGGGAGAGAGCGTAACCGCGGTTTTTGCGATCACGTTCTGCAGAACACGGCAGGCTTCGGTGTTTTTGGGGCGTTAGCCGCCGCGGCCGAGATCGCCCCAGCGACGCGGATCACTCAGCAAACCGCGCAGATATTGAATATTCGCCGCGGCTTGCGCCGGCGGCAGGTCGATCCGTTCAATTTGTTCCGCCTCGTCGAACCGGCCTTGCAGCGCAAGCGAGATCGCCAGATTTTGGCGCGCTTCGGCCGGCGCATTCGGCAGCGCGATCGCTTGGCGTAGGATCGGCTCAGCATTTTCCGGCTCACCCGCCATAAGGTGCGACACGCCCATATTCGTCAGCACGCGCGGATCATTGGGCTGGATCGCCAGCGCTTCCTGGTAGGCGCGCCGCGCTTCGGTGTAACGGCCGAGCTGATCGAGTGCTGCGCCCAGCGCCGAACGTACGCGCCAATTCTGCGGGTCCGCCCGCGCCACGAGAGCAAGCGGACGCAACGCCTCCTGCGGCCGGCCGCTGGCGATCTGCGCCAGGCCGTACGTTGTGAGCAATTGGGGATCCTCAGGAAAGCGGCCGAGCGCTTCCGCCGACATTTGCACAGCGCGGTCGATACGCCCGCCCTTGCGCAGCGCTTCTGAAAACCGTTGCGCCGCTTCGATGTCGTTCGGGAAGGTCTGATACTCAGCCGCCCAGAACGCCATTTGCGTCAGCATATCTTCACGGGCGATACGCTGGCGCGCCTCGCGATCCACACGCGGCGTATCGGCGGTCAGCGCTGCACTTGCGCCGCCGCCAGCGCCGTCGCCAGTCGTGGCGCAGGCGGCGAGCGTGGAGAGGGCGAGCAAAGCAGCGGGCAAACGGGACATGGGCCGCGAATCCTAACAATTCCGCACACGCTGCCCCGACATGCTCAACAAAGGCCTAACGGCGTACTAGGTATTTGAAATGACCAGCCTGCCCTTCCTGACCGACAAAGACGCCCCCGCCGTTCCGATCCACGCCATCCGCACCGGCGAATGGAGCCAGTGGATCGAGCGCCACTCGGAAACCCTGCGCCGGCTCGCCGCCGCGCACGATTTTCAGGCGCAGAACGCCCGCATCCTGCTCGTGCCGGCCACGGACGGCGCGATTGAGCGCGTGCTGTTTGGCGTCGGCGACAAAGCCAACGTCAACGTCATGGGCGCGCTGGCGCAGCATCTGCCGGCGGGCGATTATCGCATCGCGTTCGGCCCGCGCGAATTTGCGCCGACGCAGGTGGCGATCGCTTGGGGTTTGGGCGCCTACGCGTTCGATCGCTACAAGAAGCGCAAGCGCCCCGCACCCAACCTCGCGCCGCAGGACGGCGCCGACATGGCCGAAGCGGCGCGCATCGTTTCGGCGACTTGGCTGGTGCGCGATCTCGTCAACACACCCACCAACGATATGGGCCCGGACGCGCTGCACGCCGCGGCCGAAGCCATCGCGCAAGCCCACGGCGCGGATTTCGAAGCGATCGTCGGCGACGCGCTGATGGAACAGAATTATCCGCTGATCCACGCCGTGGGACGCGCCGCAGCGCAAGCGCCGCGTCTGCTGCACCTCTCGTGGGGCGACATCAGTGCGCCCCGCTTGGCGCTCGTCGGCAAAGGCGTGACGTTCGATACGGGCGGGCTCGACATCAAGCCCTCCGCCGGCATGCGCATGATGAAGAAAGACATGGGCGGCGCCGCCCACGCGCTCGCGCTGGCGCAGATCGTGATGGAGGCGAAACTGAATGTGCGCCTCGATCTCTTCTTGCCCGTCGTCGAGAACGCGATTTCGGCGGATGCCTTCCGACCAGGCGATGTGATCAAGAGCCGCAAAGGTTTGACGGTCGAGATCGACAACACCGATGCCGAAGGTCGCTTGATCCTCGCCGATGCTCTCGCGCGCGCGAGCGAAGATAAGCCTGCGCTGTTGCTCGATTTCGCCACGCTTACGGGCGCTGCGCGCACCGCGCTTGGCCCCGATATCCCGCCCTTCTTCGCCAATGACGAAGCGCTGGCCACCGAGTACGCGCAAGCCTCGCTCGAAACCTCCGATCCGATTTGGCGCATGCCGCTTTGGGATGCATATGACGGCGACATGGATTCCGGCATCGCCGATCTGAAGAACACCGGCGACGGCGCATTCGCCGGGGCGATCTTCGGCGCACTCTTCCTGCGCAAATTCGTGAGCGCGCCAGCGTGGGCGCATTTCGATGTCTTCGCCTGGGCGCCCAAGGAAAAGCCGTCGCGTCCAGCAGGCGGCGAAGCGCAAGCGTTGCGCGCCTCCTGGCGTGTGATCAAGGGCCGTTTCGGCGGCGCTTAAACCGCGTCGCGCGCCGACAAGCGCGCAACCTGAAGCTCAAGCCGCTTCACTTCGCGGAGGATCATGTTCTTGTGCATGTCCATCCAGAAATAGATTTTGAGCATCGCAACACCGAGCATCGAAAGCAGCGCGCCGCCGACCCAAAGCACGACATCGCGCAAGTCCGCGACGCTGAACGCGTTCCAGGCGCACCAGACGAAAACGCCAAACAGCGCGAACGTCACGATTGCCGCGAACACGTTCAGCGCGCCCCATTGACCGCGGAACGTGCCCAGCACTTCGCCGAACGGCGTTTCATTTTCGAAGCGCGCCAAGAAGGCCGCGTCCTCCGCCGACAAAGCCTGGCGGATGGCTTGATCGAGATTGGTCATTTCGCTTCTCCAAAATGTTTGCGCAGCGTTTGGCGCGCGGCGAACAAACGTGATTTCACAGTACCGGCCGGAACACCGGTGATGGCGGCGATGTCGGCAACGCTCATGTCCTCACCGAAAAACAAACTGACGGCGACACGCTGCTCCACCGGAAGCTGTTTGAGCGCCGCGACAAGATCGATGCGCGCATCATCGGTTGCCGGCGCGATCGTTTCGCAACGCTCCGCGACAGCGTCGCCAATGCGTTTGTCGCGATATTTCGCCCGCAGCGCGTCCGTACATTTGCGTGCGGCGATGGCGTAGAGCCATGGTGCAAAGCGTGCTGGATCGTCCAGCCGCGCGAGCCCGCGCAGAGCACTCTCCCACGTGTCCTGCACCGCATCGCGCGCCGGCTCAACGGCTCCAAGCGTGCGCCCCGCGAAAGCCAGCAGCTTCGGCGACCAGCGCGCCACCAGCCGCTCGGCCGCCTCGCGCGAGCCGCCCTGGGCCAGCAGAACGAGATACTCGTCCAGCGCATGTTCTAAACCTCGCGTCACACCCACAGCCCTTCTGCGCTTTAAGTCGCGCGGCAAGTGGATTTGGTTCGATCGGCGCTGGCGAAATCGGCGCCCTTAAAGCCCATGAGCGCTAAGGCTCGTTCCGGGTTCCGAAGGATAGATGTTGTTAACCATTTCGGCTTGCCCACAAGATGTTGTGGTTGCGGACTTGCATCGACCCCCAAATCAGCGAATCTTCCACTTGCGATTCAATTGAAGGGGAGCGGCATGGAGCTCGGTCAGAACCAAGTAGAAGCTTTGGACCTGTGGCGTCGGGTTACCGTCACCACGGTTCGTTCGGATGCGCCGGATCTCACGGCCCGCCAACTCGCGGTGCTGATGACGGTGCGTCTGCAGCCGGCGCCGCACACGGTGCGGGGCCTCGCCTCCGCGCTGAACGTCGGCAAGCCGGCGATCACCCGCGCGCTCGACACGCTGTCGCGTCTGGGCTTCGTCCAGCGCCGTCGCGATCCGAAGGACGGCCGCAACGTGTTCGTGGAGCGCACCGATAAGGGCGACGCCTTCCTCGACATGCTGGGCTCGACGATCCTGCAGGGCGAAGGCGAAACTCAAGCTCGTCCGGCGCTCGCGGTCGCTTCGTAAACGGCAGCGACACGGCAGATACAAGAACGGCGTCTCGGGAGACCGAGACGCCGTTTTCTTTGGTCGATCTTGAAATCGTTACGGCGTGGCCGGCGGCGGCGCGCCTTCGGCGGGAGGCGCCGCGCCATCGGCTGGTGCGCCCTCGGCCGGCGCAGCTTCCGGCAACGGCGCCGGCAGCGGCACGCTGTTCGGCGAGATCGAGCGCAGATAGGCGATCATGGCGACGCGGTCGGTATCATTACGAAGGCCCGCAAAGGCCATCTTCGTGCCGCGCACCGCTGTGGACGGCGAACGCAGGAAATCATCTAGCGCCAGATAATCCCAAGTGCCGCCGTGCGCCTGCATGCCCTCGGAATATTCAAAGCCGGCGTGCGCAGCGACCGCATGGCCGAACGCTTCGTGGAGGTTCGGGCCAATGCGGTTCGGGCCGCCCGCTTCGAACGTGTGGCAGGACGTGCACTGCGCTGAGACGCGTTGGCCTCGGGCGATCAATTCTTCCAGCTGCGCAGCGTCAGCAAAGAGACGACCGAAATCCGGCGGGCCAGCTGGTTCGGCGGGGCCGCCGCCGCCGGGCGTTTCAACGACCTCGGGTAGGAAGCCGGCCTTCTCCGGATAATTGGCGTGCACGATCGCGTCGGCGCCGACGCCCACCACCATCACGCCTAGAACCGAAGCGAGAACCGCCCCGAAAATCGAATTCAGCCGAAGATCGCTCATTGCCCTGCCCTGATGGCCGATCGCTTAAAAGTTCGGGGCGTTATGACCTGCGTCGGGGCGCTCGCCAAGCTGGGCGCGGCGTCTTGGCGCCCCTCCAGCGCACTTGCGCGGCGAACCGCCGCACGGAATACCCGAGCGCATGAAGTCTGTCGTCGTCATCCCGGCCCGCATGGCCTCCACCCGCCTGCCCGGCAAACCGCTGGCCGATATCCACGGGAGGCCGATGATCGCCTGGATGGTCGAGCTGGCGCAGCGCGCGAATGCCGGCCCTGTGCTCGTTGCAGCGGCGGAACCGGAAGTTGCCGCCGCCGCGCGCGCCGCTGGCGCCGAGGTCGCAATGACTGATCCCGATTTGCCGTCAGGCTCAGACCGCGTGCACGCCGCGCTACAAGCGTTCGATCCAGGCGGCGCCTACGATGTGGCGGTAAACCTGCAAGGCGACATGCCGACGATGCGCGCGCAAGATGTTGCGAAAGCACTCGCGGCACTGCGTGACGGCGCCGATATCGCAACCTTGGTGTCGCCATCGACCGATGCTGGCGAACGCGAAAATCCAAACGTCGTAAAAGCCATCCGCGCCGTGGACGGCCGCTGCCTCGCCTTCACACGCGCCGCCGCGCCGTGGGGAGACGGTCCGATCGAACGCCACGTTGGCGTCTATGTTTACAGACGCGATGCGCTGGCGCGCTTCGTCGTCGCCGCGCCTTCACCGCTGGAATTGCGCGAAAAGCTCGAACAACTCCGCGCGCTCGAAATGGGCATGATCATCCGCGCGGACGCGATCAGCGATTTCCCCAAAGGCGTCGACAGCCCGCCCGACCTCGAAGCCGCGCGGGCTGTGCTAGCCAAGCGTTAGCCAGGAAACGTCTGGAGCCCGACCTGCTCGATGCCGCCGTCGCCGTAGATCACGCAGCTCAAGCTCTCCATGCCCTGCACGTAGCAGAACATCGGGTCATTCGCCGTGCGCATCGCTTCGTAGCTTTCGCGCGTGTAGCCATCGTTCAGATAGAATGGAAACTCGCCATTCTCCGGGCCCGTCGCGTTCACCGGCCATTCCGGCAGCGCCGACGTACTCTGCATCGTAGAGCTGTTCGTCGTCCATTCGCCAAGCGCCGCGTTCATCGCGGCCGGATCGTGCGCGGGCGCGAGCGTCATGATGTCGGACGATATCCGCGCATCCGCCCAAATCGGCTCGCCGCTTTGGTTGCGGATCACAAACGTCGCGACAGCGCGCGCGCAATCTGGCCCGACCGTATTGGCTTCGACGGACAAACTCTCTTCGCCCACAGTCCAAACGCCGACGCCACGCGCGTCGCAGCCCTCGGACATGACCTCCGCCTCTTGCGCTGGCGTACAAGCGGCCAGCAACGTCAGCGCGCCAGCGATCAACATCATCCGCATCTGCGTCTTCCTCCCCGCCGGGAGCTTAGCGCGCCAATCCCTCGCGCATCAATGCGCCAACTTCTTGCAGCGCCTTGATCGCGGTTTTGGAGGATGCCGTCAGATTGAGCCCACCATGCGTCAGCGCCGCGTATTTGCGCTCGGTCACGCGCACGCCCGCCTCGCGCAATTTACCGACAAACGCCTTCGCGTCCGCGCGCACCGGATCAAGCGGCCCACCACCTGCAACGATCGTCGCCGGTGACGCCGAGAGATCGACATCTAGCAAGGATGGCAACGCTTCCGCGCCCAAGAAGCGCGCGATATAGAACGCGGCGGCGCGGCCGAGGAAACGGAAATTCCGCAACTCTTCTTCCGCCCATAGAGAATCCTGCACGTGGATCAACGGATAGAGCAGTACTTGCAGTGGCACGGCGCCCGGTGTGATCCGATTAATCTCCAACGCCATCGTGGCGGCGAGATACGCGCCAGCACTATCGCCGGCGAGCGCGAGCTTATCGGGCGCTGCGCCAAAGCTCTGCGCATTCTGAAACGCCCACGCGCACGCCGCGCGCGCATCTTCGATCTGCCCAGGAAAACGTGTCTCTGGCGCGAGCCGATAATCAACAGACAGCACACGCCCCGCGGATTCCTTGGCGAGATGCGAGCAAATGGAATCGTGCGTATCGATATCGCAAGTGACGAAGCCGCCGCCGTGGAAGAAGAGCGTCATGGGTGCAGGCGTCGCGTCGACCGCCTCGTAATAGCGCGCGCGCAGCTGACCAGCCGGTCCGGGAATGTGCAGGTCTTCGACCTTCGCCAAGCCGCTCGCCCGCGCCTTCGGCGTCACCAGAAGCGCACGCAAAGCGCGCCGGTTCTGCTCCAGGACCGCGAGTTCAGCTTTTTCAATGAAACTCATGAGGCGACGCCCCTACCCGAACCCTGGCGCTTACGCTAACGCTCGCCGCGTCATGTCAAAGCTAGTTGTCCACGACCGCATTTCATTTCAAGGCGAACCTGGCGCGAATTCCCATATCGCGGCCAACGAAGCCTTTCCCGAACTCGAAGCTCTGCCGTGCCCGAGCTTTGAAGACGCGTTCGCGGCGGTGAGCGAAGGTGCGGCGCGCTATGCGATGATCCCGGTGGAAAACTCTGTCGCGGGCCGCGTCGCTGACGTGCACCACCTCATTCCCGAATCGGGACTGTTCATTATCGGCGAACATTTCGTCCCGATCCGGCATCAATTGATGGGGCTTGAAGGCGCGACGCTTGAAGGCCTCACGCATGTGCGCTCGCATCCTCAAGCGCTTGGCCAATGCCGCAAGCAATTGCGTGCGATGGGCGTTGAGGCGGTCAAGACGGCGGACACCGCAGGCGCGGCGCGCGAGATCAAAGAACTCGGCGATCCAAAAATCGGCGCGCTCGCCTCTTCGTTGGCGGCGGATATCTACGGCCTAAAGATTCTCAAGGCCGACATGGCCGACGCGGCGCACAACACGACGCGCTTTCTCGTGTTCGCACGCGAACCGCAAGACGCCGCACAAGACAGCGGGCCGTGCATGACAAGCTTCGTCTTCCGCGTGCGCAACGTGCCGGCCGCCCTTTACAAAGCACTCGGCGGTTTCGCGACCAATGGCGTTCAGATGACCAAGCTCGAAAGCTACATCGAAGGCGGCGCGTTCTCGGCGGCAATGTTCTTCGCCGAAGTGGAAGGCCACCCCGAAGACCGCAACGTGCGGCTGGCCCTGGAAGAAGCCAGCTTCTTCTCGTCCATGCTCAAAGTGTTGGGCGTTTACCCTGCAGCGCCGTTCCGGCGGCAGTAACCGGGGCGCTCCCCCAATCGTAGAAAGCTCTGGAGGGAATGGCGGACGAAGCCGAACTCAGAGCCTTGTTGCTCAAGGGCCTCGCCGGCGACGAGGCGGCCCACCGCGCATTCCTGACGGAAGCGGCGGCGCTGTTGCGCGCCTTCTTCCGCAATCGTTTGCGAAGCCGGCCTGAGGACGCCGAGGATCTGGTGCAAGAGACATTGGTGGCGCTGCACACCCGCCGCGACAGCTACGACCCGAGCTACCCGCTGACAGCCTGGATGTACGCGATCGCGCGCTATCGCCTGATCGATTTCCTCCGCCGCGCCGGCCGCCGCAATCATGCTTCGCTCGACGGCGTCGATGTCGGCGACGTCGATCCCGTTTATGAGGCGACGGACGCTAAGCACGACATCGGCGTGCTGCTCGGTCAATTGCCGGAGAAGCAGCGCAAGGCGATCCAGCTTGTGAAGCTCGAAGAGAAAAGCGTCCGCGACGCCGCGACCGAAACGGGCCTCACCGAATCCGACATCAAAATCTCCATCCATCGCGGCTTGAAGACGCTCATGCGTCTGATGGCCGGGGAAGGCGCGTCATGAAGACCGATCAACTCATCGACATGCTCTCGCGCGGCGTCGAACCCGCCGACAAGCCGCGCTGGAAGCGCAAACTGGCGATCACGTTGCTGGTTGGCTTGGTGGTTGGCGTGCTGCTTGTGGCGATTGGCTTGGGCGTGCGGCCCGACATTGGCGCAGCGCGCATGCCGGTGATGTGGAAGACGTTGTTCTCCGCTGCGGCGGCGGTCGTGATCTTGCCGCTGGCGTTGCAATTGATGCGGCCTGGCCGCCCACTCGGCTGGCGCATGGGCGCGGTGGCGATCTTCTTCGCGCTGTGCGCCTTGGCGACGATCATCGCGCTTATGGGCGAAATGCCGGAGCGACGCTGGGAAGCGTGGATGGGCGGCGCGGCCTTCCCGTGGTGCGTGGTGCTGATCCCCGTGATCGCAGCGCCGACGGCCATCCTGCTCGTTTGGTTGATGCGCGCCTTCGCGCCGACACGGCTCACAATGGCGGGCGCTGCGATAGGCGCGCTCTCCGGCGGCATCGGCGCAATGGCCTACGCGATGTATTGCCCAACGGATTCGGTAGCGTTCGTGACGACCTGGTATTCACTGGCGATCGCCGTGTGTGCAGCACTGGGCGCGCTGATCGTCTCCAAGTTTTTGCGCTGGTAACCAACTTTCTGACCGCCGGCTTCCAGCGGCTGTAACCACGCACGAGCTTCAAACGACCTTCCCTCCATAGACCACATGCCGGCTGGAAGCCGGCGGTCCGAGGGATTGTCATGCTCAGCCACATCAAGCGCTATGCGCCGATCGGCATTTCGTTGTTCGCAGCCGTCGTGTTTCTCGACAGCCTGCGCTTCAAATTCACCGATCACCCCAACACGCAAGAAATCTTCGGCCGGCTTGACGGCTGGGCCGGTACGCTCGGCGCACCGGGCCTCTTCGGTCATACCGGCCTCTTTAGCCAATACGTCATCGGCTCGGCCGAATTGTTGGCGTCGACACTGCTGCTCGTCGGCCTGCTGCCACGCTTCGTCCGCCTCAACGCGCTCGGCGCTCTGATCGGCTTCGCCGTGATGAGCGGCGCAGTCAGCTTCCACCTTTTCACGCCGCTCGGCATCGACCCGAACAATGACGGCGGCGGCTTGTTCGCCGCGGCTCTCACCATCTGGTTCAGCGCGATCGCGCTGCTCATGATCCGTCGCGCCGAACTCATCGGCCTCGTGCGCGATCTCGCCCGCGCTTTCGTTCCAACACCCACACCTGCCGCCGCGCCACGCCGCGCGCCAGCTCACGCTTGAGAGTACACGCCATGCGCAAACTCCTCCTCGCCATCGCGATCGCGACCGCCTCCATCACCACGCCAGCGTTCGCCGACCAAGCGCCAGTGCACACAGCGCTCCTCTCCCGTCTCGCCGTCGGCGGCTATGATCCGGTAGCGTATTTCACAGATGGACGCGCTGTGCGCGGCTCAACCGAACATCGCCTCACGCACCAAGGCTACGAATACCGTTTCGCCTCGGCCGAGCATCTCGCAGTCTTCCGGGCCAACCCTTCGCGCTATCTGCCCCAATATGGCGGCTATTGCGCCTGGGCGGTCGCCAACGGCTACACGGCGGCCGGCAATCCGAACAATTGGCGCATCGTCGATGGCCGGCTCTACCTCAACTACAACGATGAAATCCAAAGCCGCTGGGAACGCGACATCCCCGGCTTCATCCGCAGCGCCAATTCCAACTGGCCAAGCGTGCTCAGTCGCTAGCGACGGCCTCCGCTGCACTCGCAAGCGCTGAGCCCACGGCCGGCGCAGCGGGTGGGCGGCCATCGTTTGCAGCGGCGACAGCCGCAACGCCGCGTGCAGGATCGGCGAGCACTTCTGCATACCAGATCGTGTTCGAGCCATTGTGCCAGAGCGTATCGCCGCGCTTGATCCAGCCCATCGCATAATCACCACCAAACGGTGGCGTGTGCAGGATCGACCAACTTTCAGCGGTCAAAAAATCGCTGCGATCACGATGCGCGGCCAGATATTTGAGCATGTCGGCGAAGCCCACATGGACGCGGCCCGCGGGCCCGAGCACTGCGGGGTTGTCCGTCAGGTCGGCGCCCGGCGGATGCGCGCGAACGCCGAGCAAACCTGCGGAATGGCCCACCGGTTGATCATGCGCGCCTTCCCGCCCCGGCGCGCCAAAGCCGGCGCTGTCCATACCGAGTGGCGTGAATACATGCGTGCGGATGAGGTTCTCCCACGATGCGCCAAGCTTCGCCTCCAGCATGGCGCCGGCGATCACATAGCCATTGTTGGAATATTCGAAGCTCTGCTCTTTTGGGCCCACCGGCTCTTGCCGCAACGCTTGCCGCGCAAACGCTACGCGTTCCTCACGCGGATCGTCATTGTGGCGGCGATAGCGGATGAAATCGGTGATCGGCAGATTTCCTTGCAAGCCCGCGCGATGGCTGAGCAGATGCCGGAAATTCGCGTCGCGATATTCCGCGCGCATGTCGCCGATGGCGCCGCCCAGGATAGCACCAACGCTATCGTCCCAGCGCACCAATCCGGCCTCGATACAGCGCGCCACGAGCGTGGCCGTCATCGATTTGGTGATCGAACCCACGTGCCAGACATCCGCCGCGGTCACAGCCTCCGGCCGTCTGTGCTCGCGCGCCCCCAGCGCCAGCGAGATCGCACGTCCATCGCGATGCGCCGCCGCAGCGCCAAGCGCGATCGCGCCGGATTGCTGTCGCAGCTGCGCCAGCAGCTCCGGCGTTAGAGCTGGCGGCGCCTCGGCCGCCGCGGGTTCGCCGCGGACGAAAGTCAGCGGCAGCGCCGCCCCTTGTGTGAATGCGCCAACGATCGCGCCGTCCTGCAACCGGCCGTCATAGGCGCCGCGGATGGACGGAAAGCGCATGCGGATGCGATCGCCCTCGATACGCAGGTCATCCGCCGGAATTTCATCGCCGCCCTGATCGAGGCTGTAGAGCGAGGCGGCGCGGTCGCGCACCACAAGCCGAAGACGCAGACGCTGGGGGCCAGCTTGAAGCGCGCCGCGCCACTCGCCGTCGAAGTCCGCCGCCGTTTCCTGGGCGCAGGCCGGCGCGGCAAACAGGCCTGACGCTAGGGCGCCGGCAAAAAACGGTCTGCGCGTCATCATGTGGTTTCCTCTCCGACTTGCCCGGCCGACGCGGCCTTCTGTCAACACAGTCGCATTGACGAGCGTTTTCTTACGCCGCTAGTGTCCGGCCGCGATTGTGCGCTCGCGAAGGCGCTGGCGATTGTCTCAAGGATTTCAAGCATGAAGGTGCTCGTCCCGGTCAAGCGGGTGCTCGACTATAATCTCAAAGTTCGCGTCAAGCCGGACGGCTCGGGCGTGGACCTCTCCAATCTCAAGATGTCGATCAACCCATTCTGCGAAATCGCGGTCGAAGAGGCCGTGCGCATGAAGGAAGGTGGCGGCGGGCACGCAGCGGGCGCTGCGACCGAAGTCATCGCCGTCTCGATCGGCCCCGACCAGGCCCAGGAAACCATCCGCAACGCGCTGGCCATCGGCGCCGACCGCGGCATCCTCGTGAAGGCCGACGGCGAGATTGAGCCGCTGGCCGTCGCCAAGATTTTGAAGGGCGTGATCGACGCCGAAAAGCCGGACCTCGTCATCCTCGGCAAGCAAGCCATCGACGACGACGCCAACCAGACCGGCCAAATGCTGGCCGCCCTGCTCGGCTGGCCGCAAGCGACGTTCGCCTCGAAGATCGTGCTGCAAGGCGGCAAGGCCACCGTGACGCGCGAAGTCGACGGCGGCCTGCAAACCATCGACGTCGAACTGCCGGCGATCATCACCACCGACCTGCGCTTGAATGAACCGCGCTACGCGTCGCTGCCGAACATCATGAAGGCTAAGAAGAAGCCGATCGACGTGAAGGCGCCGGCCGACTTTGGCGTCGATACGACGCCGCGTCTGAAAGTTGTGAAGACGGCCGAGCCGGGCAAGCGCGCCGGCGGCATCAAAGTGAAAACGGCTGGCGAACTCGTCGGCAAACTCAAAGAAGCGGGAGTGATCTAACATGGCCGTTCTTGTTGTTGCTGAGCACGACAATGCGTCCGTGAAGGACGCGACCAATAAAGTCGTCAGCGCCGCGAAAGCGATGGGCGGCGATGTGGATGTTCTCGTTGCCGGCTCGAATGCAGGCGGCGCGGCCGCTGCTGCAGCGAAAATCGAAGGCGTGCGCAAGGTTCTGCACGCCGATGGCGCCACGCTCGCCAAGCAAATGGCTGAAGCGCTCGAAGCGCTTATCGTGCCGCTGATGGCGAATTACGACGCCGTGCTGTTCCCCGCCTCGACGACGGGTAAGAACGCGGCGCCCCGCGTCGCCGCGAAGCTCGACGTGATGCAAGTCTCAGGCGTCATCGGCGTTGAAGGCGCCGACACGTTCGTGCGCCCGATCTATGCCGGCAACGCCATCGTCACCGTGAAGGACGAGCAGCCGAAGAAGGTGCTCACCGTGCAGCCGACCGCGTTCAAAGCGGCGGGCGAAGGCGGCAGCGCGGCGGTGGAAACCGTTGCGGCGCCGGGCGGCCCGTTCAAGGCGGCGTTCGTCTCGGAAGAGATGGCGAAGTCGGATCGTCCGGAGCTCGCGTCGGCGAAGCGCGTCGTCTCGGGCGGCCGTGCGCTGGGTTCGAGCGAAGAATTCAACCGCGTGCTTGAGCCGTTGGCCGACAAGCTCGGCGCTGCTGTCGGCGCCTCGCGCGCCGCGGTCGACGCCGGCTACGCGCCGAACGATTACCAAGTCGGTCAAACTGGCAAAGTGGTCGCGCCCGAATTGTACGTGGCCGTCGGCATCTCCGGCGCCATCCAACACCTCGCCGGCATGAAGGACTCGAAGGTCATCGTCGCGATCAACAAGGACGAAGAAGCCCCGATCTTCCAGATCGCGGATTACGGCTTGGTCGCTGACTACAAGGCCGCTGTGCCTGAGTTGATGGACGAGCTGACCAAAGCGGGCGTCTAGATCTCGACCTTTGGCCCATCTGGAAAGCCAGAGATTCAACCGCTAGGGTGCGCCGTCGCGATTTGCTTCGCGGCGGCGTTTCCGCTTTTGGCGGCCTGTAGAAAAGATGCTGCGCTGCAACATTGGCCGTGCTAAATGGTCGGTTTCGCGCAGAAGAAAAGCGTGATGGCCGGAGCAAGATGACCGACATTCGCACCGTGGGCGTGGTAGGCGCCGGACAAATGGGCAATGGCATCGCGCACGTGTGCGCGTTGGCCGGCTATGATGTGTTGCTGAACGACGCGGACGCCTCACGGATCGACGCCGCCGTTGAGACCATCCGCGGCAATCTCAACCGCCAGGTCCATCGCAACATCATTGCCCAGGCGGATTCAGACGCGGCGTTGAAGCGCATCAAAGGCGCCAGCAAACTGACCGATCTGGGCGCGGCTGATCTCGTGATTGAATCGATCGTCGAGCAAGACGAAGCCAAGCGCAAAATTTTCGCTGATCTGAAAGCAGCGCTGAAGCCGACGACGATCCTTGCTTCGAACACGTCCTCGATCTCGATCACGCGCCTCGCCGCGACCACGGATCGTCCGGACAAATTCATCGGCATTCACTTCATGAACCCGGCGCCGGTGATGAAGCTCGTCGAGCTCATCCGCGGCCTCGCCACCAGCCAAGAGACGTACGACACGTCGGTGAAGTTCGTCGAAAGCCTGCACAAGACGATCGCCAATGCCGAAGACTTCCCGGCCTTCATCGTCAACCGCGTTCTGGTGCCGATGATCAACGAGGCGATCTACACGCTGTATGAAGGCGTGGGCTCGGTCGAAGCGATCGATAAGGCGATGAAGCTGGGCGCCAATCACCCGATGGGCCCGCTCGAACTGGCGGACTTCATTGGCCTCGATACGTGTCTGTCGATCATGCAGGTGCTGTATGACGGCTTGGCGGATTCGAAGTACCGCCCCTGCCCGCTGCTCGTAAAATACGTCGAAGCTGGTTGGCTCGGCCGCAAGACGCAGCGCGGCTTCTACGACTATCGCACCGACCCACCGACACCGACACGCTAACCAACCGGGCATCGCTCTTGCATTCACCGTCCCGACTTAAGGGACGCGTGGACGCATGAGCATTGCGAGTATTGGCGCGAGTTCGCTTTCGGCTCTGTTTGCGCTTGGCAGATCAACGGAAATCGGTGAGCAGCAGGCATTTCAGCCGCCAGTTGGCGCGCCCATCGAGGCGGCAAGTCCTGCCGCGTCCGGGACGATTTTGCCGGCCGCGAACACCAGCCTCAGCCTCTCGTTAGAGACCATCCTTCAACTGCAAGGCCAAGCCGATGAGGACGCGAAAGCCACGGCGCTCGAGGATAGCGCCTCGCTGAAGCCGCCGACAGCGGAAGAGCTCTTCCTCGAAGAAGCGCGGAAGTCGCCGATCGAGCGTATGCGTGAGCAAATCCTTGAAGCGCTCGGGCTAACCGAGGAAAGCCTCGCCGCGCTGCCGCCGGATGAGAAGCGCGCGATGGAAGATAAGATCGCAAAAATGATCGAGGAAAAGCTGCGTGAAAGCGCGGGTGGTGAGCCCGGCGCTGAAACCAGCAACGCGTCGATGATCGCACTGGTCGCTTAACGCGCAAACACCAGCGCCAGATTATTGGCAGGCATTTCGATGACCTCGTTCAGCACGAGCCCTTCGACTTTCGCGGCGGCCTCAACCGCCTCCAGATCGCGCACGCCAAAGCGCGGATCGCGCTCTTTCAGCCATTGGTCGAAGCTTTCGTTTGATGGCGCGGTGTGCGCGCCGCCGCGCTTGTATGCGCCATAGGTGAAGAGCACGCCGCCCGGCCGCAACAATCGGCCCGCACCGGCCATCAAACCCAGCGTCGCCTCCCAAGGCGAGATGTGGATCATGTTGATCGCCACGAGCGCATCAAACGGGCCCTCCACGCCCCATTCCGCCGCTGAGACATCGATCGCCCGCGGCGCCAACACGTTGGCGCCCCCCTCGGCTTCGATCCAGGCGGCGATGCTCGCGTGCGCGGCGAGATCAGGATCGCTGGTTTGCCAAGTCACGCCCGGCAGCGCCCCAGCGAAGAACACGGCGTGCTACCCGTGCCGGAAGCTAGTTCCAAGACCCGTGCATCGGCCGACAGGACACGTTGCAACACGGCAAGAATAGGCTCGCGATTGCGCGCAACCGAGGGCGAGTGCTGACGGGCGTCCATGCGCGATCACAAAGCACGCGACGCCTTCTGGGGAAAGCGCGTCGCCCCACGATTGCGCCCCAGTGACGCCGCGAATTTCGCATCTAAGCTAGCGCCATGAAAGGCCCGCCCATACCGCAGCGCATCCCGCCGCTGACCTGGCGCAAGCCGGCGTTCCTCTGGACGCCGATCGCGCTGGCTTTGGCCATCAGCTGGCCGCTCGCTCTGTTCTATGGAAACCCCGGTTCGCAGCGTCTGGCGGTGACGGCGCTCTTTGCCGTGTTTGGGCTTTCGCTGATCACGCTCGGCGCGCGTTGGGCGATAGGCAAAGCGCCAAAGATGCGCAGCATTGTCGTCTCGCACATCGTTTTGGTCGCGCTCGTGACCGCGCTGCTTTCGCCGTTCGCGCTCGGCCAATTGCTTGGCGGCGCGCGCGCAGGCGAACAGGTGACGTTCTCGATGTCGCTTTCGGTGTTGCCGCTGCTTCTGCTCGTCGGCCTGCCGATCGCGCTAATCTCCGGCGTGCTGTTTGCCTGGACGGCGCTCACGCGACCGAAAAGCACGGACGATCTGATCGTTACATTCAACGGCGACGTGCAGCCCTTCCGCTAACGCGCCCACATCCGCAGCAGGTTCGAGATCGACTTGTCCATCAGCAGCAATTGTTCGCGCGGCGCGCCGGCTTCAGCAAAACGCGTGCGCGCAACAGAGAGATCGAACAACGTCTCGCGTTGCGCCGCGTCCGCGACAAAGCTCTGAATCCAACCCACGGCCGCGATGCGCGCGCCGCTGGTGACAGGCGCGACATAATGAATTGAGGTAGCCGGATAAAGAATGGCGTCGCCAGCATCGAGCTTAAGCGCCTGATCGCCAAGCGCGCTTTCGGTGACGAGTTCGCCGCCCTCATACGCGTTGCGATCCTCCAGGAAGATCGTGAAAGCGAGATCAGTGCGGAGCTTATCGTCCGCCGGCCCCATCAGCGCGTCGTCCGTGTGTGCGCCATAGGTCATGCCTGGCTCGTAGCGGGAGAACAGCAGCCGCGTGATCCGCGCCGGGCGGGCGGCAATATCGAACAAGGGATGCCGGCGCAACGCCTCGACGACGAAGCGCTCCAGCGCCTGAATTTTGCTCGATGCGCCGTCGGCCTGAAGATTGTCCTTCACCCCACGCGCCGCGGCGCCAGCCGTACGCTTGCCGGAAATCCAGCCGGTTTCAGCTAGCTCGGCGCGGACCTTGGCTAGATCCTCCCCCACCAGCACCTGCTGCAGAATGACGCTCATAAACCCGCCCGCCTGTTGTTGCGAACCATTTGCATTTGGTCCAGTTTGCGCGTCAGATTTGGAATTTGGGAGTGGGTCGAATGATCGCGTGGAAGCTGAAACATTGGCGCGTTGTCGGCGTAGCGGCGGCCTTCTCGGTGGCGGCCTGCGGCGGCGAAGGCGGCGAAACGGGCGCTTCCGGCGGTGAGGGCGGCGAAGCTGGTGAGGGCGGCGACGTGGTTGCTCCCCCCACACCGGCCCCGAGCGCCGAAGCGCCTGCCCCCGCAGCTGGCGGTGAAGCCGGCGAAGCTGGCGCGCAAACGGCCTATGCAGGTCTCGAAGGCGATCAACGCATCGCGCTGCGCCTGCATCATTTGCTTGGCTTCGTGCTCGCCGCGGAACGTGCACTGCAGGACAACAACGTCCAGCCGATGGACGCGGCCATCCTCGTCCAACAGGGCGTGCTCGAAGTGTATGACGCTGCACCCACCGAGTTCGGCACGCTCAATGCAGACGTCATCCGCGCCGCCGCAGATATGGAGCTGCCGCGCGACCAGCTCACGCAACGCCTCAACGCCGCGAAGGCGGAAATCGCGCGCGCTTCGGGCGCGCTTGACGACGACGCCGCGATCACGGTGGCGCGTTTGGTCGATATCTCGACCGGCCTCTACCAACTCGTGATCCAGCAAGATTTCGTCGACCCGATCGAATACCAGCACAGCATGGGCGCAGCCCTCGCCGCGCGCGCGGCGCTGCGTGAGGCGCAATCGGATCTGCGCGGCCGCGACGCGGGCGCTTACACCGAAGCCAATCGCGAGCTGGATCGTTTCGTCGCGCTCTGGCCGTCAGCCACCGCGCCTGAGGCGCCGACGCCATACAACCAGCTGCTCGCAGCCGGTTCACGCATCCGCTTCGCGCTGTCGCCGTACCTCTAAGTGCGGCGCAGCAGGATCGAGAGCGAGCCTTTGTAATCGGCGCGGCCATATTCGGCATAGCCGAGTTTGGCGGCGAGCTTGAGCGAAGGCGCGTTCTCGGGCGCGATCATGCAGACGAAATCGGTGCGGCCAAAATGCGCCACGCCCCAATCCAAAGCCGCGCGCATCGCCTCAAACGCATAGCCTTTGCCGTGCGCCGAGGTCGCCAGCGCCCAGCCTTGCTCGGGCGCTTCAAAACGCGGCTCGATCTCGCGCTTGAAATTGCCCCAACCGCCTTCGCCGACGAAAGCGCCGGTGGCCTTTTCCTCGATCAGCCAAAAGCCGTGGCCGAGCAGCTGCCAATGGCCGACATAGCGGAGCAAGCGCCCCCAGGTGTCTTCGCGCGATGAGGGCTTGCCGCCGATGAAGCGCGCGACGTCAGGATCCGCCCACATGGCGACGCTGGACTCGAAATCGCTCAATTCATGCCGCCGCAGCCGCAGGCGTTCAGTTTCGATCACAGGCGCCATCTATTCCCCCGCGAGCACCGCCTCCAGCAGTGCGATCGCTTCGGGGCTAGCCCAATCGGCGCCGCCGGCCAAGCGGGCGCGCTCGTTGCCTTCGCGGTCGTAGATGATCGTCACCGGCATACCGGCGGCTTGGGCGTCGAACAGCACGCCGCGCGTCATGTCCATGAGGAAGGGCAACGAATTGTCGCTGAGTTCGCCCAGCTGACGCACGGCGTTTTCGCGCTGGGCCTCGCTATCGACGCTGATCGGGATCACTTTGAGCCGATCGCCGAAATGGCGCTGTAGCGCGCCAAGCGTCGGCATCTCCTCGACGCAGGGCGCGCACCATGTCGCCCAGAGGTTCAACACGATCACTTCGCCCTGATAGGCCTGCAGATTGGTCTCCACCCCTTGCGCGTCTGTCAGCGTCCGTGTGGGCATGGGTGGGGCAGCTTCCATGATCTGGAGCCGGCGCATCTCGCCTTGGGCATATTGCATCAGCCCAAGGCTCGCTTCGGGCTTTGAAGACGCTGCGAAAAGCACGTAAAGGAGCGCGACTAGTCCGGCCGCGAGCATCAGCATCGCAGCCCATAAGGCCCAATTGCGCGGCGCCTTGGAGCTTGTGTTCGTGTCCAATTCCTATTCCTCAGGCGGCCAAAAGATGTGGGGCGGCCGTTTTGCGGCGCAGCCCGCGGACGCCATGCAAGCCATCAACGCTTCGATCGATGTCGATCAACGCTTGTGGCGCGAGGACATCGAAGGCTCGAAGGCGCACGCTGACATGCTGGCGGCCCGTGGGATCATTACGCAAGAAGACAATCAAGCGATACAGGGCGGCCTGGATCAGATCGCCGCGGAAATCGCTGCGGGCGAGTTCAAATTCTCCACGGAACTTGAGGACATCCACCTCAATATCGAAGCGCGGCTGACCGAGCGCATCGGCGAAGCCGGCAAGCGCCTGCACACCGGCCGTTCGCGCAACGACCAAGTGGCGACCGATTTCAAGCTCTGGACCATGCGCGCCGCCCGCGAAGCCGGCGACGGCCTGCGCGCGCTGCAGAAGGCGCTGGTGAAGCAAGCCTCAGCGCACGCCGATTGGATTATGCCGGGCTTCACGCACCTGCAAACGGCGCAGCCGATCACCCTGGGCCACCATTTGCTCGCCTACGTCTCGATGTTCGAACGCGACCGCGTGCGCATTATTGGCGGCGCACTCGAAGCCGCGTGGGAATGCCCGCTGGGTTCGGCGGCACTCGCCGGCACGCCTTATCCGATTGATCGCGAGATGACGGCGCAGGCGTTGGGCTTCCACGCCCCCGCCAGCAATTCGCTCGACGCCGTCGGCTCCCGCGATTTCGCGCTGGCCGCACTCGCCAATCTCTCCATCGCCGCCACGCATCTTTCGCGCCTCGCTGAAGAGATCGTGCTCTGGACAAGCCCGCAATTTGCCTTCGCATCACTCAGCGACGCATGGTCGACCGGCTCATCGATCATGCCGCAAAAGCGCAATCCGGATGCGGCAGAGCTCATCCGCGCCAAGGCCGCGCGCGTCGGCGCCGATTTCGCTGCGCTCAACGGCATCGTACAGAAACTGCCGCTCGCCTACGCCAAGGATTTGCAGGACGACAAGGCGCTCACCTTCAACGCCTTCGATTCCTTTGCGCTCTCGATCACCGCCATGATTGGCATGATCGAAACCATGCGCTTCAAGCGCGAAGCCATGCGCGCCGCCGCTGCCCGCGGCTATTCCACCGCGACCGACCTTGCCGATTGGCTGGTGCGCGAGCTCAAAGTCCCGTTCCGGGAAGCACACGAGATCACCGGCAAAATCGTCCGCCGCGCCGAGGATAGCGGCGTCAGCGAGCTTGGCCTGCTGCCGATCGAGGATTTCCAGGCCGTCGATCCGCGCATTACCGATGCCGCACGCGGCTTGTTGACGGTTGAAAAGTCGGTCGAGAGCCGGGATAGCTATGGCGGAACCGCGCCGCAGCGCGTGCGCGAGCAAGTCGAGCGCTGGAAGGAGATGTTCGAATGAAACGGACCGTACTTATCCTGGCGGCGCTGACTTTGCTTTCGGCTTGCGGCATCCCCGGCGATCTCGAGCGCCCCGATCCGCTCTGGGATCGCGAAGGCGCGATCCGTCGCGAGTGCCAGCAACAAGCCGAGCGCAACCAGCCGCAAGACGCGCGCTGCGCCCAATACGAAACCGGGGCGCAGACCAACCCGTGAACCATTTCGACTATCGCGGCGGCGTGCTCTGCTGCGAAGGCGTTTCGCTGGAAGCCATCGCGGAAGCCGTCGGCACGCCGGTCTATGTCTATTCGAGCGCCACGCTTGAGCGGCACTACGAAGTGTTCAAGCAGGCGTTCGCGCCGCGCGACACGCTGGTCGCCTTCGCCGTCAAAGCCAATGCGAACATCGCGGTCATCAACACGCTCGCACGCAAAGGCGCGGGCGCCGATACGGTGAGCCAAGGCGAGATCGAGCGCGCGCTTGTTGCAGGCGTGCCGCCCGAGCGCATCATTTTCTCCGGCGTTGGCAAAACCGAAGACGAACTGGCGTTCGCGGTGAAAACCGGCGTGCACCAGATCAATGTCGAGAGCATCGCCGAACTCGAAACGCTCTCGCAGATCGCGGCGAGCCTGAACGCCAAGCCTTCGATCGCCATTCGTGTGAACCCGGATGTCGGCGCTGGCGGGCACGAGAAGATCACCACCGGCAAGGGCGACACGAAGTTCGGCGTCTCCATCGACCAAGCGCTGCAATATTATGGTCGCGCCCATAGCGATCCGCATCTGCACGCGCGCGGCCTCGCCGTACACATCGGCAGCCAGATCAAAGACCTCGGCCCGCTCGAAGAAGCGTTCAAAGCGATGCGTGGCATGGCGGAGCGCTTGCGGGCTGCGGGACTCAGCATTGATCGGCTCGATCTCGGCGGCGGCCTGGGCGTGCCCTATTTCAACGAACCCGATCCGCCGACGCCGGCCGAATACGCCGCGATGGTCAATCGCGTGTTCGACGGCTTGGATATTGGCCTTGCGTTCGAGCCCGGCCGCATGATCGCGGGCAATGCGGGCGTACTGCTCTCTCGCGTGATCCGCCTGCAGGAGCGCCCGACGCGGCCAATCGTGGTGCTGGATGCGGGCATGAACGATCTCATCCGTCCCGCCATTTACGACGCCTATCACGGCATCAAACCGGTGCGTGAACCGAAGGGCGGCGCGGAAACGGCGTACGATGTCGTCGGCCCCATTTGCGAAACCGGCGATCTCTTCACGCGCAATCGCGCGCTGCCGCCGCTCGAAGCGGGCGATCTCGTCGCCTTCATGACGGCTGGCGCGTACGGCGCGACGATGTCATCCACCTACAACGCCCGCGCGCTTGTCGCCGAAGTTTTGGTGCGCGGCGACAAATACGAAATCGTGCGCAAGAGATGGGAGCTGAAAGATCAGCTCGCACTCGAGCAGATTCCAAGCTGGGAGTAGAGATGCGAACGATCCTGACCGCGCTGGCCGCCCTTGCCTTGAGCGCCTGCGCCAACACACCTGCGCCATCGCCGCAAGACACGTTCTTCGCCAATCTCTCGACGCTCTGCGGCAATGCTTATTCTGGCCGCGTCGTCACGACAGACGCAGCCGACGCGAGCTTCGCCAGCCAGCCGCTCGTGATGCATGTGCGTGATTGCAGCACGAGTGAAATCCGTGTGCCGTTCAATGTCGGCGAAAATCGCTCGCGCACCTGGGTGATCACGCGCACGGCCGAAGGCCTGCGCCTGAAGCACGATCACCGCCACGAAGACGGCAGCGAAGACGTGCTCACCCAATATGGCGGCGACACCGCCAATTCCGGCTCGTCCACGCGCCAAGAATTCCCGGCCGACGAGCATTCCAAGCAACTCTTCAGGGCCAACAACATCCCCGCCTCTGTGGACAACGTCTGGGCGGTCGAGGTGCATCCCGGCCAAACCTTCGCTTACGAATTACGCCGCCCGAACCGGCATTTCCGTGTCGAGTTCGATCTGACGCGCCCAGTTCCCGCACCGCCCGCCTCCTGGGGCGCAAATTAAGCCTTTTTCAGCGGCGGCCACGGCGACTCTCTGGGGTTTGGTCATGGTTTGGCCAGACAGCGACTGTTAGGCTCGCGTCGCCGGCATGAGACATCAGGACGCCCTCGCCCAGCTCGCCCGCGAAACCCAGCGCGCCAAGGGCCGGCTGGCGCTGGAACGCGGCTTGCGCGCGGCGTTCTTTCTCGCCGCCGCCATTGGCCTCTGGGCCCTCATCGCGCTGATCGGCGGCCACGAGAGGCTGCCGCTCTTGCTGCAAAGCTTGACCGCGATCGCCGCGCTGCTCGTGTTTGCGTGGCTCGGCGTTCGCGCCAAGCGCGCCTGGCGCCAACCCACGGAAGAAGAAGCCCGCGCTCGGCTCGCCGAAGACGCGCGGCTCGATGCCGGCGCGTTCGAAGCGCTGCGCGATCAGCCGACACGCTATGACGCATTTTCCGTTGCGCTCTGGCAGCGCGAGCGCGAACGCGCGATCGAGCGCGCCGAAAAAGCACGCGCGGGCCCGCCACGCGTGCGGCTGGACGAACTTGATCCTTACAAGCTGCGCTACGGCTTGCTCGTGGCGCTGCTGCTTGGCCTACTGATCGCAAACGTGAACGCGCCGGATCGTTTGGCGCGCGCGTTCTTGCCTGATCCCGGCCCATTGCTCGGCGATCAGGAAATGGCGATCGAAGCCTGGGCGACGCCAGCGGACTACACGCACGCCGGCCCGGTTTCTCTTAGCGAAGTGATTGGCGAGCGCGTCGAGACGCCGCCCAGCGTGGAAGTCACGGTGCGTCTCACCGGCCCGACTGGCGCGCCCGCGCTGGTGTTTGACGGCGGCAGCGAACACTTACGCCAACGCTTTGCGCGCGCGGCCGACGGCGCCTGGGAAGCACGCATGCAAATCCCGCGTGGCGGTCAGCTCAAAATCGTGCGCTTTCACACCCGCGCGCAATGGCGCCTCGCGCCAGCGCCCGACGCCGCGCCGACGGCCGATTTCATCGCGCCTATGGCGAGCTTGCCGGACGAACACGTCGCCATCTCTTGGCGCGCGCGCGACGATTTCGGCGTACGCCGAATGGCGCTGCGTGTCCGCCCGATCAATCCGCCCGAAGGCTTGGTGCGCGCTGATCCGGTCGATACCGAACTGGAAGTCCCCGCTGGCGATCCCGCCGAGGCGCAATCTGAAACCACGATCGATCTCGCCGCCCACCCGTACGCCGGCATGGAAGTCGAAGCGCGCGTCGTCGCCTTCGATGCGCTGGGCCAAGAGGGTGTCAGCGATCCGATGCGCTTTACGCTGCCGGAAAAAATCTTCCTGCAGCCGCTGGCGCAAGCCGCGATTGAAATTCGCCGGCACATCCTGGCCGAGCGCCGCGCCTACAATGAGGAGCGCAGCGCCGAACGCCGCACCATTCCTGCGGGCGGCATCATTCTTGGCACACAGCGCATCGAAGTCCGCGACTATGATCGCCAGCCAGCTTTGCAGCGCGCGCCCGAAGGCATTCGCCGCGCCGCGCGCCTGATCGATGCGCTCACCATGGAGCCGCACGACGGTTATTTCCGCGACCTCGCCGTCTTCCTCGGCCTCAGCTCCGCCCGCGCGCAACTCGATGTCGCGCGCGATATCGATGCGACCGAGGTGGCCGCAGACACGCTCTGGCGCACGGCTCTGCGTGCTGAGTACGGCGGCGCCGCTGATGCGCGGCGCGCGTTGGAAGAAGCGCAGCGCCAATTGGCCGAAGCGCTTGCGCAGAACGCGCCACAAGAGCGCATCCGTCAATTGATGGAAGCGCTCCGCCGCGCCACCGACAATTACATGCAAGCTCTGGTGCAAGAAGCGCTGCGCAACGGCGACCGCGCCAACATGGAAGACACCGAGGATCAAACCAATATCAGCGGCCAGGACATCCAGCAGATGCTGGAGCAGGTTCAGCGTCTCTCAGAACAAGGCCGCAATGAAGAGGCCAACCAGCTTCTACAACAGCTGGCGAACATCCTCGCCAATATGGAAGTGCAGCTCGAGCAAGCGCAGGGCGAAGGTGGCGAGCAATCTGACGAACAAATGCAGCAAAGCATGGACGCCCTCTCCGAGCAGATGGGCGAACAGCGCGCGCTGCGCGACGAAACACGCCAGCAGCAAGGCCAAGGCGGCAATCAGCAAGGCAGCCAAGGCCTTGCCCAACGCCAATCCGAAATCCGCCAAGGCCTCGCTGAAGCACAGCGTATGGCCGAAGACTCCGGCGCAGCGCCGAACGAAAACCTCAACGCCGCTGGCGAAGCGATGCGCCAAGCCGAGGACGCCCTGCGGCGCGGCGATCTGGAAGACGCGGAACGCGCGCAGAGTGCGGCGTTGGAAAACCTACGCGAAGGCGCGGAATCACTTGCGGCTGAAATGCGCGAACGCGGCCAGCAGAATGGGAACCAAGAGCAATCCGGCGACGGCGCGCGCGATCCGCTGAACCGCCCCGTCAACGGCGCCGGCGCCTCAAGCGGCGAAGGCGAAATTCCAAGCCAAGCGGATCCGGTGCGCGCGCGCGAAATTTTCGACGAAATCCGCCGCCGCGCGCAAGATCCCAATAGACCTGAAGCCGAGCGCGAATATCTAAGACGCTTGCTCGACCGCTTCGGCGATTCATAACGGAGGAAACATGCGCACGCTTTTCGCAACGGCCGCTCTGGCCGCACTCGTCGCCTGCTCGCCGCCCGCGCAAGCGCCACAGCACGACACGCCCACACCGCCGCCGACTGAGATCGCGTGCAACAGCGTGGAACCAAACCTCTCGCGCCAAGTCGGCGTTGAAGAGGAACTCGCGGTCGCTGCCGCCGCCTCAGATCTGCGCGGCGGCCGCATCGCGCCCGGCACGTATGATCTGACGCAAGCCGTACGCATCGGTGCGGCCACAGGATGGACCAACACACGCTCGGTCGCGCTCGAAGTAACAGAAGCTGCCGATGGCGGCGTTACGTTCAACTGGGCGGGCGCCGCGCCCGACGGGGCGATCGATCGCTGGACAGCGGACTTCAGCGAAACGCCCAGCGCCAGCATCACCTATACATGCGGCCGCGTCGGCAATGTCGCGGCGGAGTTCAGCGCAACGCCGGACTCGCTGGAGCTGCGCCTACCTGACGGCGCCAACGGCCGGCTGAATCTGAGCTTCGCGCGACGGCCTTAATCGATGGCGGCGATGTATGGCAGGCCGCGATAACGGCCTGCGTCGTCCATGCCGTAGCCGACGAGAAAATCGCCCGGCGCGTCCCAGCCGATCGCATCGATGTGTTCGCCCATCGCCAGCGGCTTGCGCACAAACGCGCACGCCAACGTCCGCGTCGCGCCCTTGGCCATCAAATGCGCGCGCGCATACGCAATGGTGCGGCCGCTATCGAACACGTCATCGACGATCAAAGCGGGCCGGCCTTCGACCGAGCGCGAAATATCAGCGCGCACCACGACCTTGCCCGAGCTTTCGCGCGCGTCGCGATAGCTCTCCAGCCACAGTGAATCGTAGATCGGATGTTTGCCGCGCTTCTCGATCGCACGCATGAGATCAGCCGCGAACGGGATTGCGCCTTGCAGCAAAGCGATGACGGTCCAACCGTCATCGACTTCGCTCAATTGATCGGCAATCTGTTCGACGCGCGCCGCTATGCCCGCTTCATCAAGCAGAACGCGCAATCGCGCGTCAGCCATTCGTGAAGCGCAGGCCCGCGACCGGCTCAAGCGCGCTGGTCGTCGCCGGATGCGCGTCAACCGGCTGGTCGAGCGTCAGCGGCTCTTCGCCATGCTCAGCCGCCGGCGCTGCTTCCGGCGAAACGCGCGGCAGGCTGTCGGCGATCGACATTTCCGAGAAGCTCGCAAACGTCGTCTCGAGATCGACAGCGTCAGCCGGCGGGTTTTCGACGCGAATTTGGAACGGAATCGATTCACCCGCCGTCAGCGGCTGATCGGTGACCGTATTCACGAGCTCGAAGATTTCCTGCGAACGCGTGTCGCGCAGCGAGACGCGCACCGGCGGCACGAGCTTGTCGTCACGGCCAATGTTACGGACTTCGCCCGAGACCAGAAGGATCGGCGTCGGGCCATCGAAGGCGCGCTCGACCGAGAGGTCATAGAATTCGAGGCCATAGACGTTCACGTCCAGACCAAGTGCGGCGAACGCACTGGCCGAACGCGGCCAAATCTCGGCGACGTCCTGGCGGAACGCCACCATGCCCGTGGCCGAAGCCGCGAGCGCTGCACCGGTCGCGGTCCACACGACGGCGGCGGCGCGGGCGCGTTCTTTGCGCATCCGGTCAGCTTGTTGGGCGCGGAATTTCGCGGCGGCGGACGGGGCCGGGCCCGGCTGCTCGGCGGCGCGACGCAATCTTTCGACACGTTCGCGTGTCAGTGGCTCATTGGCCGACGCTTCGGCCCGAACGCCTTCCGCCATTGGCTCAGCCGCCGTCCGCAGCTCCAGTTGCGGTTCGGCAAACCAGGAGAATCCGCATGCCGCACACCGCACCGTCCGCCCAGCGGGTCCGATTGCGGCGTCGTCAGCGTAATAACGCGTCGAGCAAGACGTGCAGGTAAGGATCATGGTAACGATACGTTCAGCTGCCCCAGTGACTGATTTTGGTGCCTTGATTCTAATAAATTTGTCTAGTCATGGCTCGATCTAACCTCGTGGACATAGACCTCTACGAGCGCGGCGCCGTCGTGCGTTTCGCGGGCGTCGACGCGGGCTATGGCGCAGCCACCGTTTTGGTGGGCGTGGATTTCGAAGCGCGCGCCGGCGAAGTCTCGCTCGTCACGGGCCCCGCCGCCGCTGGCAAGACTACGTTCACGCACCTCTTGCGGCTAGCGCTTGAGCCCCGCTCTGGACGCGCTGTAATGTTGGGCGTCGACATCGCTCGCGCCAGTGCGCGCGCCAAGGCGAATTTGAAAAAGCGCATCGGCTATGTGGCTGAAAACCCAGTGTTCGTTGAGCATTGGAGCGCGTTCGACAACATCGCCATGCCGCTGCGCCTGATGGGTCAGAGGCCGCGCGACTACGATCAGGACGTGCAAGAACTTGTGGATTTCGTCGGCCTCGGCGACGCCGCTGATCTCACCATCGAAAAACTTTCGAATGCGGAACGACGTCGCGTCGCCATAGCCCGCGCGCTCGCCGCGAAGCCGACACTCATCCTCGCCGACGATCCAACAGCCGGCATGTCGCCCGCGGACGGGCGGCGCGTTGTGCGTTTGTTAACGGAGATGCGACGCGTCGGCGCTGCAATTGTGATCACGAGCCAGGACGAAACCCTAGCCGATGTCGGCCCGATCCTGCGCTGGCGCATGGATCGCGGCCACCTCTCCCGCATCGGCTACGAAGCGGCCGACGATGCGGAGGATGCGGAGGATTATGAATGAGGCGGGCGCTGCCGGGGGTTGAACGGGCGCTGTTCTGGACGCTCGTGTTCGCCGCGTTCGCGGCGGTGGCTGTGGCGTTGGGCGCGCGCGCGGCCGACCGCATCGCAGTGAGCTACGAGCAACAACGCACCAATTACGCCATCGTCCGCGTCATCGCCCCCGAGGGCGAAGAAGCCATCACGGCCGCCCAAACCGCGCTCAACACCGCCCCGCACGTAACGAGCGCCGCGCCCATGACGGCAGGTCGCGCCGCGGCACTGCTCCAGCAATGGGGCGGCTCGGATGTGGCCGCTGAGGATTTGCCGCCGCTGCGCCTGTTCGAGATCGAACTGGCCCCCGCCGAAGCCCAGGTCGACGTGAATGGCGACATCGTCGCCGCCCTCGCCCAGGGCGGGGTCACGGCCGAAGTCGTCGGCGCGCCGGACACTGGCTCCGGCGGAGGTCTGGCGGGAATCGTTCGTCAGATCGCGCTTTGGGGCGCGGCGGCGTTCGCGGTTTTGATGGCGGTGATCGTCTGGCTTGCGGCGCGCGGGCTGGCGGCGCGGCGGCGCGAAATGGTCACCGTCATGTGTGACCTGGGCGCGACCCAAGGCGAAACCGCGGGCCGGATTGCCGACGAAGCGGCCATGACCGGGCTCGTTGCTGGCGTCGTTGGCGGCGTGCTGGCCGGAATCACGGCGCTTGTCGTGTTGATGCTGGCCATTCCTGGCGTGCAGCTTGAAACTCTGCGCGACATGATTCTGCCGATCGATCTTCTCCCCATCGCCGCAGCGCCCATCGGCGTCGCCATCGCCGCCGGCGCTGGCGCGCGTGCGGCCGCGGCCACGATCCATCGGCAGGCCGCGAGGCTGGGCTGATGCGTTCAATATTGCTGTGGGCTGCGCTCTTGGGAGTCGTCGCGTTTCTTGGCGGCTTCTGGAGCTTCGCGACGCGCGTGCGCACTGAAGCGCCCGAGCCGCCGCAGGCGCAAGCCATCGTCGCACTCACCGGCGGCTCGCTGGAGCGACTCTCAACCGGCGTGCGTTTGCTTGAAGAGCAAAAAGGCGAGCGGCTCTTGATCTCTGGCGTCAACCGCATCGTCACCGATGACGAGCTTTACGCCGTGCTCAACGTCGATCCCGAACTTGGCGCATGCTGCATCGATCTTGGCCGGCGCGCGGAAGATACGCTCGGCAATGCGTCGGAGACGGCGTCCTGGGCGCGCGAGCGGCGCTACACGCAGCTCATTCTCGTCACCGACGATTATCACATGCCGCGCTCGTACGCGGAACTCTCGCTGGCGATGCCCGAAGCGCAAATCTACGCCTACCCGGTGCGCACACGTTTTACCGATCCCGCGCTCTGGCGCAGCGATTGGCCAACAGCCAGCCGGCTCGTCTCGGAATACGTGAAATACCTTGTCATTCGCGGTCGTGAGGCGTTGATCAGCCTGGGCACGCCCGAGGAAGAGGCGCCGCAGGACGAGACAAAGGCCGACGCACCCGCATGAGACTCATCCGCTCCATCATCTTCGTCATCTGGCTCTACGCTTCGATGGCCGTGGTCGGTTTGACGTTGTGGCCGTTCGTGCTGATGGACGAGCGTCACGTCTGGACCGCACTCCGCTCATGGGGCCGCGCGACAGTGTGGGGCCTGCGCTGGATCGTGGGCGCACGTGTTTCGTTTGAAGGCTTAGAGCATGTGCCGCAAGGCGGCGCGCTGATCGCGATGAAGCACCAATCCATGCTCGACACGGTGGCGCCTGCGCTGTTTTTGTCGCGCCCTGTCTATGTATACAAAGCCGAGCTCGGCGGCACGCCAGTGATGGGCGCATACCTCAAGAAAAATCAAATCGCGGTGGATCGTGGTGGCTACGCGAAGGCGTTGAAAAGCATTGTGCGCGGCGCGCGCGTTGCAGTCGCCAAGGGCGGCCAAGTGCTGATCTTCCCGGAAGGCACGCGCCAAGAAGTCGATGCGCCACCGGACTACAAGCCGGGCATTGCCGCGATGTACAAGGACCTTGGCATTCCGGTCACGCCCGTCGCCTGCAACACCGGACTCATCTGGAAGCCAAAGGGCATCATGCGCAGCCCCGGCCACGTCACTTTCAAAGTGTTGCCGGCCATTCCGCCCGGCCTGCCGCGCGAGGAATTCATGCGTGAACTTGAAGAGCGGATCGAAAGCGAGAGCCAAGCGTTATTGCCGCCCGAGAAGCGGCGCAAAGCGCAACCAGCGGCGGCGGCATGAACAAAAAATATCTCTGGCTGGCCATTCCGTGGGCGGTCGCTCTGCTGCTCGCGGGCGGCTGGGCGCTCTATTGGAACACTGTCGCCGGCGAAGCCGAACGCCGCTTGAATGCAGCGATCGCTGAACAGCAAGCGGATGGCGCCACGGCAAGCATTGGCTCGATCTCGCGTCACGGCTTTCCCGCCATCATGCGCTTGCAGCTCAATGAAGTGTCGTACGCCCCCGCTCGCGGCGGCTGGCGCGCGCGCACCGATCGCGTCGACCTGCACATCAATCTGATGAACACCGAGCACGTGACGATCAAAGCTGAGGCGCCGATCGCCATCGCGCGCGAAGATGGGTCGGTCACCAATGTCGCGGCCGACACGATCATCGGCAGCTTCCGCACCGCCAACGGCGCGCTCGCGCAAGCCGGCGTCGAAGCCGACAATATGACTCTTGATGATCCGAACGAAGACGGCGTGCTCACTGCACGCAAGCTCGTCATCAATGTGCGCCCAGATGCCCGCGCGGCGGGCGAGTATCAATTGTCGTTCGACGCAACCGAGCTTCTGCTGCCGCGCCCGGTGCGCAGTTTCGAGGCGTTCGGCCAAGAGGTTGCGGCGCTCCGCGCGGCGATCGTGATCGAGCAAGGCGCTGCCCTTCTTGAGTCCGCACCAGGCGATCCAACAGGTCCGTGGCGCGAAGCGGGCGGGCGTTTGCGCTTTGAAGCGCTGGCCCTGAATTGGGGACCATTGCAGGCCACCGGCACAGGCTTCGGCGGCCTCGATTCCGAGCGCCGCCTCACCGGCGATCTGGAACTCCCGATCGAAGAACCCGCACCGATTTTCACCGCTCTCGCACAGGCGCCCGACACCAGCGAAGACGCGCGCCGCGCCTTAGGTCTCCTCGCCGCCGCCTTCGCCATCAGCGGCGACGACATCGATCTCGATGTGGAAGCGGAAGGCGGTGTGCTGCGGCTCGAAGGGCTCAGCGTGCGCGAGCTGCCGCCTGTTTACTAGAGCGGTTTTCGGTTGTCGGGATTCGGGGTTCGGGACGCCTCGGGGATAATTCCGCGCGCGACCACGGCCACCGCCGCCCCCGAAAACCGATCCCCGAACACCGAAACCGAACCCTTAGTTCTCCCGCCCCCAGTTCGGCGCAGCCGTGTCTTGGCCGGCATCGATAACTTCGCGACGCATCCGGCGGGCGCGGTCGAAGAGGTCGTAGAGTGTCTTGCCGTCGCCCCAGCGGATCGCGCGCTGCAAAGCCGCAAGGTCTTCCGAAAAACGGCCGAGCACTTCCAGCACCGCTTCGCGATTGTTCAAAAACACATCGCGCCACATCGTCGGATCGGACGCCGCGATGCGCGTGAAGTCGCGGAAACCTGACGCGGAATATTTCACCACTTCACTTTCGGTGACGCTCTCAAGATCTTCCGCCATCGCGACGATGTTGAATGCGATCAAGTGCGGCAAATGGCTGACGACCGCGAGCACAACGTCGTGCCGCTCCGCATCCATGCGCTCCACATTCGCGCCAAGCGCGCGCCAGAACGCTTCGAGCTTATCGACAGCCTGCGCGTATTCCGGCCGCGTATCTTCAAGCGGCGTCAAAATATGCCAGCGGCCTTTGAACAGCGTAGAAAAACCCGCGTCCGGCCCCGAATGCTCCGTACCGGCAATCGGATGGCCTGGCACGTGGAAGGCATGCGCCGGCACGTGTGTGTTCGTCGCGGAGATCACCGCGCCCTTCACCGAACCCACGTCGGTGACGATTGCGCCGGGCTTCAATCCCGGCGCAGCAGCTTCAAGCGCATAGCCCATCGCGCCGACGGGCGTTGCGAGCACAACGAGGTCGGCGCCGGCGACCGCGCTCGCCGCGTCATCGAACACCTCGCCAATCGCCAATTCGCGCAGCCGCGCCCGCGCCGCTTCACTTGCGTCGTAGAGCGCGACCGAGCCCGCCGCGCCAAATTCCGCCGCGCCGCGCGCTATGGATGCGCCAATAAGGCCAACGCCGATGATGGCGATGCGATCGAATACCTGGGTCATGTTCAAACGCGCGCGTAGGAGCCGAGCACGCGCACGCTATCGAGGCCCGCACGCGACAGCATCGCTGCACGCGGATCATCGAGTGCAACGAAACCGTCAACGCGCACCAGCACGCGCGGCTCGGCGCGCGCAATCTCCTTGCCGACCAAGCCCGCTTCGTTCAGCGCACGCTGCAAACGGTGATGCGGATCGAACGCCAGCAACAACGACACATCGCCGCCCGCCGCCTCATTCGGGCTCGCCGCAAACAAGGCCGCCTCCGGCTCTTCGCCCGCGCCAAGCAAAGGCAGACCGGCGATCAGATGCAGACTGTGGAAGCGCCGCTCCGTCAGCGCCGGCCACCACGCGCCAACGCCCGGTGCGGACGGCCATGACGTCACCGCAACGATCGTCTCGGGATTCTCAGCCGCTTTCTGCAGCGCCAGCTGCGGCTCGCCCAAATCCTTGATCCGCGTTCGGGCGCCGAAATGACGCCGCGCCACATCGAACAAACGCGCCGGATCGCCGCGTCCGCCCCCGACCACGACATCGATCACACGCTGGCGGCGCAGACCCGCCGTCATCAAGGCGCGCCACTGCTCCAGCACGAATTCACGATCGAGCGGCGCCGGCGCATTCGCCATTAACCGTCTCAGCATCGCCACTTCGCGCCCAGGGCGCAGCGGCAGGCCGGTTTGATTGGCTTTCAGCGCCGTCAGTTTGTCGGCCTGCTGCAAGCGTTGCGCGAACAGCGCAAGCAATTGATCGTCGATCTTGTCGATCTCATTGCGGATCGGTTCGAGCGGATCGCCAGGAGGGGTGACGTCATTCATACCGCCGCGACCATAACGACCTTTCACGCCGCTCGCCAATCTCCGCGCCAGATGCGCGTCATTAACAGGGAGCTGCTCTCCCGGGGGATGCTTAACCGGCGACGCAGTTTATACATTCGCGGATGATTCACGCAGGCGGAGCGGCGGCGGCGAAGCTTCAGGCGGCTGGGGGCGTACGCACCCTGGCTTTTGAGGCGAATGCAGCGCTGCAACTTTCCAGCGGGGAAACGCTCTCCCCGCTTTCGATCGCTTTCGAAACGTACGGCGCATTGAACGCCGAACGCACAAATGCAGTGCTGGTATGCCATTCGCTGACAGGCGACCAATTCGTGGCCGGCCCAAACCCGATCACGGGACGCCCCGCGTGGTGGCCGCGCATCGTCGGCCCCGGCCGCCCGATCGACACCAATCGATTTTTCGTCGTTTGCACTAATGTGCTCGGCGGCTCGATGGGCACGACAGGCCCCGGCTCGCCTGCCGCCGATGGCCAACCGTACGGTCTGCGTTTCCCGCCGATCAGCATCGCCGACACCGTGCGCGCCCAAAGCATGCTGGTCGAAGCGCTCGGCATTCAGAGCCTCTTCCTTGTCATCGGCCCCGGCATGGGCGGCATGCAGGCGCTGAATTGGGCGAGCGCCTATCCGCGCCGTGTGTTTGCGTGCGCGACCGTTGCGGCCGCCGCGGCACAGTCCGCGCAGAACATCGCCTTCGCCGAACTCGGCCGCCAAGCGATCATGGCCGATCCTGATTGGCGAAATGGCAGTTATCTCCAACACGGCGTGCGCCCGAACAAAGGCGCCAATGTCGCGCGCACAGCGACATTGATCGCGGGCCTGCCCGAGAGCGACGTGCGCGCGAAATTCGACAGCGCCCGCGCCAAGGAGCGTTTCTCCTTCGCGCTCGACAGCGCCGAAGCGCCGCGCGTGCCGAACGGCGGCTTTGTCGATCGCTTCGACGCCAACTCGTTCCTCTATCTCTCGCGCGCGATGGACGCCTTCGATCTCGGCGCCGATTTCGGCGGGCGCTTGGCCAATGCGTTCCAAGGCGGCGCGACGCGTCACGCCGTGTTCGCCTTCACCAGCGACTGGCGCTATCCGCCCGAAGAAAGCCGCGCCGTGGCGCGCGCTCTGATCGCTGGCGGCGCCGAAACCTCTTACGTCGAAATCCAAACCGAAGCCGGCCACGACGCCTATCTCGGCGAAGAGCCGGCGTTTGAATCGGCGCTCACCGGCTTCATCGATTCTGCCGCCACCGCGCGCGGCCTGGCGCTGCACGGAGGGGCCGGCTGATGGCGCAACTCGAACTGGTTCATCCAGCGCCTATCGATCTCGACGCACCGTTGAGCGCGCGCGGCGATCACAACATCATCGCCCAGATGGTCGATGACGGCGCGCGCGTGCTCGATATCGGCAGCGGCGACGGCGCACTGATCACCTTACTCACCCGCGAAGGCGCCAAAGCGCGCGGCTTGGAGATCGATCCGGCCAAGGTTCATGGCTGCGTGAAGCGTGGCCTGTCCGTCGTGCAAGGCGATGCGGATCGCGATCTCGCCGCTTTTCCGAGCGCCAGCTTCGAATACGTCGTGTTCTCGCGCTCCCTGCAACGCCTACGCGATCCAGAGGCGGCGCTGCGCGAAGCCGCGCGCATCGGCGAACGCGTCATCGTCACGATTGCCAATTCAGGCCATTGGAGCGGGCGCTTCGAGCTCATGTTCGGCGGCCGCATCAACAAAGCGCGGCGCGGGCGTGAAATTCTGCACCCCATGAGCGTGCGCGATTTCGTGGCGTTGGCGCGCGGCATGCGCATGAGCGTGGAGCGGGCAGTCCCGCTCTCGCGCAACAAGCCGGGGGCGCCGTTCGCCAAAGTGCTCTGGCGCGCCAATTGGTTCGCCGAAGAAGCCGTCTTCCTGCTGACGCCGTAGGCACGCATGAAGCGCCTCGTCATTTGCTGCGACGGCACTTGGCAACACCTTTACGGCGACGCGCTCACCAATGTCGCGCTGACAGCGCGCGCGGTCTCTTCACGTGACGCGCACGGCCATCCGCAGATCGTGTTCTATTCAGCGGGCGTCGGCGCCTCGGTTGATGGCCTCAGTCTCTGGCAAGGCATGACCGGCGCCGATCTCGACGACAATTTGCTCGAAGCCTGGACGTTCTTGAATCTCAATTACGAGCCCGGCGATCAGCTCTATCTTTTCGGCTTTTCGCGCGGCGCCTACACCGTCCGCAGCTTGGCCGGCCTGCTGCGCAAAATCGGCATTCTGCGCCGGGCGCACGTCGACAAGGCGCGCGAGGCGCTCGAAATCTATCGCCACCGCACCATCAGCGCCGACAGCCCTGAAACAGATCGTTTCCGCCGTGCGCACGCAATTGCGTGGCCGAGGTTGGCTGCACCGTTCACCGCGCCGCCCGTCGATCTGCGCATCCGCTATCTCGGCGTCTGGGACACGGTGGGCTCACTCGGCATTCCGCGTGTGCTGCCGATCTCGCTTGGGCTGAACAAGCAATACGAGTTTCACGACACAGCGCTTTCGCGCTCCGTCGAACACGCACGCCATGCCGTCGCCATAGATGAGCGTCGCGCAGCGTTTGCGCCGACGCTCTGGAGCAATGTCGACAGCTTCAACACGACGGGCGCGCCGGCGCGCGTGGCGCAAGCCTGGTTTCCCGGAGATCATGGCGGCGTTGGCGGCGGCGCCAATCGCGGGCTATCCAATTGTTCGCTGCTCTGGGTGCTCGAGGGGGCCGAAGCCGCCGGCCTCTGCATCGCGCGCGAGCCAGGTTCCGTGATCTCCAGCGCACTCGCCGACATCGATCCGATCAACGCCGCACTCAATGCACGCAAAGGCTTCTCGCTGCTTGGCGCCATGGGGTCACGCTGGCGCAAAGGCCTCAATCGCTTCGAAGACCTGCACGAGACCGCGCTGCTGCGCTGGGCCGGCAATGCGAAATATCGGCCGGCGCCGCTCGAGCCGTTTGCCGCGCAAATCACGGCATCGCTACGCCAGCAGCGCGCCGCTTAAAGATACGACAGCCACCAATCGCGCCGTCGCGCCTTCAACCGCTGCCAATAGCGGCAGACCGGATAGAGCAGCGCGAGCACAACCACCCAAGCCATATAAACCCAAGGCAGGGAAAAGCCGGCGCCAGCAAGTTTCTCCGGCGCTGTGAACACGTTGATCATATAATTGAACAAGCCGCTCACATCATTGCCCGCCGCTGCGTTCGCCGCGATGGCGAGCAGATGGATGAGATAGACGTGCAGCAGGTAGAAGAAGAACGGCACCGCGCCGAACGTGTTCAGCACCGATTGCACCATCTTCGGCAATCGCGTCAGCAGCGGCCAGAGAGTCAGCACGATGCCCAACGTCACCAACGTGAATTGCAGTGAGGGCGGATATTTCTGCACGTCCAGAAACACCATCAGCATCGCGCCCCAGCTCGTCTGCAGGCGCCAATCCTTCCAATCGCCCTCCGGCCCCGTCGGGAACGACGGATCGCCATAGACCATCGCCAAACGCAGCGCCAAGAACGCCGCGAGCATGGCGAGGCCGAGATAGAGAATGTTGCGGTCGCGCTTCTCTGATTTGTCGGCGAACACCTCGCCTAGACCATAGCCAAGGGCTGCGATGCCGATCCACGGCAGAATCGGATACGCGAACAGACCAATCGGTTGCTCGCCCACAAACACCGGCCCGCCATCGTGCAGGAAGAGCCACAGAGTCTGCGCCAGGCCCGTCAGTTCGCGCGCATCGATCGGATCGAGCGCATTGTGCCCGAGCGTGATCACGACGCCGATCGCCAGCACCGCCACGCGCGGCAACCACACGAGCGCGGCCAGCGCGATCATGCACCAGCCGATGGCCCAGATCACTTGCAGGAAGAACGGGTACGGGAAGCCGAAATTCCAGCCGAAGCTCAGCACCGTGATCTCAAGAAAGATCAGCCACAGCCCGCGCGTGAACAGGAAGCGCGAAAGGCTCGGCATCGCCTTGCCGTTGACGAATTGCAGGTAGGCCGACACGCCAGAGAGAAACACGAAGGTCGGCGCGCAGAGGTGCGTGATCCAGCGCGTCGCGTAGAGCGCGGGCGTCGTTGTGGCCGGATCGAGCAGATTGCCGCCGATCCCGGCCATGCCCGGCCCGCCCAGAAAATAATCGCGCACGTGGTCCAAGGCCATCAAGACGATGACGAGGCCGCGCAGCATGTCGATTTGCGCGATGCGCGTGCGCGCGTCGTATGATGCTGGCGTCGCAGCCGTTGCGTGTGCTGTCATTGCTCTAGTCCGCCCGCTTTTCAGCGGTAGGACTATGCCTCAGGTCACGCCCAGACGCGACAGCAACGTAACAAATTCAGACGTCCGCGTAGGCGAAGGCCAAGCGACCCAGCAGGCCTTGCGGCTGCAGCCGCCCCTCGGTCGCGAACAGGCACACGCACGCCTCGTCGCCCTGCACCACCGGCTGGTGGTTCACGTCGTGATCGGTGGCGGCGAAATCTCCGGCGCGGAAAAGCCCCAGCTCGTCGCGATAGGCGCCCTTCAGCACTGTACAAAATTCGGCGCCGGAATGTTCGTGCCGGGCCGTCGGCATGCCGGGCGCGACCGAGAGCACATAGACCCGGTTCGTCCGCGCATGCGGCGTCTCCACCGCCGCGACCCACACGCCCGGCGCCACCCATTTCCGCGGCTTCAGCGTCAGGCGTTCGGCGAACGGGCGGCGATCCATCGCCAGCTTCTCGGGTGCGGCGCCATCGAGCCGCGACATCACGCGCGACAGCGCATCATCGCCCATCGCGGCGTCATCGATCTCGCACAAGGCGTCGCCGGAAATCGCCTCATAGCTCGCGACCTGCCGACGGCACTGCGCGCAGCCGTCGACGTGCGCGGCGACGACGAGGCCAAAGCCTGGCTCCAAAACGCCGGAGGCGTAGGCCGCCAAAATATCTGCGGAAGGGTGGTGTTGCCCGCTCACTTCATCTGCTCCCAATGCGCGCGCAGCTTTATGAGCGCCAGCCGCAAGCGCGATTTCACTGTGCCGAGCGGTAAAGACAAATGCTCGGCTATTTCCGAATGCGGCCGATCCTCAAAGAAGGAGAGCCGCACCACTTGTTTCTGCTCTTCAGACAGAAGCTCCAACGCCTCCGCCATCTGCGCTTCGGTCTGCACCCGAGACACCGCGTCATCGGGAAGCTCCTCGTCGCTCGCCTCGTCGATGATCAACGTGTCGCGATACGCCAGTTCAACCCGTTCGCGCCGGAGTTTGTCGATCCAGGCATTCCGCGCCACCACGTAAATCCATGTCGACGCCTTCGCCTTGGCTGGATCGAACGACGCCGCGCGCCGCCAGATCGACACCATTACGTCCTGCGCCAGATCCTCCGCTGCTGCGCCACGCGCGCCGAGCTTGATCAAATAGCCCTTCACCTTCGAGGCGTAGCGACCGAACAGGCTCGAAAACGCCACGCGATTGCCGGCCGCGATCTGCGTCAGCAACGCCTCGTCCGAAATATCGGCGCAATCATCCACGTTAACCGCACCCCTCCGCCGCGGCATCGGGACCGTACGGATTGAGCCGGGAGAGTAGTCCAGCGCGCGCATGGAACCGATTACGCGCTGCCTTCGGGTTTGGATCAGTGTGAACCATGCCGCCACGCGGGCCGTAAAAGCCCTCGAACCAGCCGAACCTCGCTGCGCTGGAGTGGGAACAGATAATGGCCTTTACCTCCAGCCTCGCCGAACCCCGGCAAAGTATCGCCGTGATCGGCTCGGGCATAGCGGGAATGTCCGCCGCTTGGCTGCTGAGCCAGAAGCACGATGTCACGGTGTATGAGAAGAACGGCCGGCTTGGCGGGCACTCGAATACGGTTATCGTCAACACGAGCGCGGGCTCGACGCCCGTCGACACCGGCTTCATCGTCTTCAACGACGCGACGTATCCCAACCTGATCGCTCTCTTCGATCACCTCGGCGTCGCAACGAAATCCTCGGATATGTCGTTCGGCGTGTCGCTGAACGGCGGACGCACGGAATATTCGTCCAACGACACCTCCGCGTTTCTCTGTGGCGGCCGCAACCTGATCAGCCCACGCTTCTGGTCTATGACGCTCGACCTGCTGCGCTTCTATCGCGACGCGCCAGCTGAGCTTCGCGAGACGCGCGAGGACATGATCTCGCTCGGTGAGTATCTGAAGCGCCGCGGCTATGGCGACGCGTTCCAGAACGATCACCTGCTGCCGCAAGCCGCCGCGATCTGGTCGGCGTCGATGGCGGAAATCCACAATTACCCCGCCTGCGCCTTCGTGCGCTTCTTCGAGAACCACGGTTTGCTGAAGCTCAAAGGCCGCCCGAAATGGCGCACTGTCGAAGGCGGCAGCCGCGCTTATGTGGAGAAGCTTACGGCGGCCTACGCGGATCGCGTACGACTGAACGCTGGCGCAGTTTCCGTGCAGCGCGATGGCGCGGGCGCTTGGGTGCGCGACGCCAACGGCGAAGCGCAGCGCTACGACGCTGTCGTGATTGCCACGCACGGCGACGAAGCCCTGGCGATGCTGGACGACCCGAGCGCGGAAGAGCGCGCACTGCTGGGCGCATTTCGCTACAGCAAAAATCGCGCAATCCTGCACACCGATCCCGCTTTGATGCCACGCCGCCAAGCGCAATGGTCGAGCTGGAATTATGTCGGCGACAATCCCGAGGGCGGCTGCGTTGTGTCCTATTGGATGAACAAGCTGCAGCGCATCGAAAGCCGCGAGCAAATCTTCCTCACGCTCAACCCACGCACCATGCCGCGCGCCGAAACCATGCTCTACGACACCGAATACGAGCACCCGCTCTTCAACGCCGCCGCCATCCGCGCACAGGAACAGCTCTGGTCGCTGCAAGGCGTGCGCAACACTTGGTTCTGCGGCGCGCATTTCGGCGCCGGTTTCCATGAAGACGGCCTGCAATCCGGTCTTGCCGTCGCCGAGCAGCTTGGCGGCGTGCGGCGACCTTGGAATGTCGCGGACGAATCCGGCCGCATTCATCTCGGCCCGCCGCCAGTACGGCCAGCCATCGCTGCATGAACTCAGCGCTCTATATCGGCCACGTCGCGCACAACCGCCCCGGCAAACACCGGCTGCGCTATAGCGTGTTCATGCTCGCGGTCGATTTGGATGAGCTGAGCGCGCTTGATCTGCGCCTTCTAAAGCACAATCGCGGCGCACTACTCTCGCTCAAGGATCGCGATCACGGCGCACGCATCGATGCGTCGCTGAAGCCGCAGATCGAATCCAAGCTGCGTGAAGCCGGCATCGCTTGGGACGGCGGGCAGATCTTCATGCTGACGATGCCGCGCCTCTTCAACTACGTGTTCAACCCGCTCACCGTGTATTTCTGCACCCGCCGCGATGGCGAACTCGCGGCCCTCGTCCACGAAGTCGCCAATACGTTCGGCGAGCAGCATTTCTACGTGCTCCCGCCCGCGCGCCAGGAGAACGGCATCGTCACCCAATCCTGCGCCAAGGATTTCTTCGTCTCGCCCTTCCTCGAAATGGATCTGCGCTACGAGTTTCACATCCTGCCGCCGGGCGAAGACGTCACCGTCGCCATGATCGTCAAACGCGGCGCGCAGATTGCGCTCACAGCCTGGTTCGCCGGCAAACGCCGCCCGCTCACGGACGCGGCACTCTTCCGCGCTTGGCTCGGCAATCCGCTGATGACGTTCAAAGTCATCGCCGGCATCCATTGGGAAGCGCTCAAGATGATGCTGAAAGGCGTGCGTTTTCTCGGCCGCGGCGGCGCGCACGCGAACCCACAAACAAAAGCGGCGGCGTGATCGCTCACGCCGCCGCCAGAGACGAGGGTTTAAAGGCTTAGCCGTTCTGCGCGGCGGCCCATTGCGCCACCAGGGATTCCGACACCGAGAGCGGCGCTGAGCCATTGGTGAGCAACACGTCGTGGAAACCCTTGATGTCGAAGCGATCGCCCAAGGTCGAACGGGCGCCGTCGCGCATGCGATTGATGGCTTGGCGGCCGACCATGTACGAGCAGGCTTGACCCGGCCACACACAATAGCGCTCCACTTCCGTGGTGACGTTCGAGCGTTGATCGCCGGTCGCGGCCACCATCGAGTCTATGGCTTGCTCGCGCGTCCAGCCCTTCGAGTGGATGCCCGTATCGACGACAAGACGTGAAGCGCGGAACGTCATCGATTGCAGATAGCCGATGCGGCCGAACGGATCGTTGGCATACATGCCCATCTCGTCGGCGAGCTGTTCGGCGTAGAGGCCCCAACCTTCCGAATAGCCGCTGAAGCCCAAGAGCGCACGGCGGATGAACGGCATCTCGCCCGCTTCCTGTTGGATCGAAAGCTGCCAGTGATGGCCCGGCGTGCCTTCGTGATAGGTCAGCGTCGGCAGCGTGAATTTCGGCCACTCGTTGGCCGGGTCACGCAGGTTGATGTAGTACGCGCCTGGACGCGAACCATCGAGCGCTGCGACTTGGTAATAGCCGCCCGGCGCGCCCGCTTCGGTGTAAGCCGGCACGCGCTTGATCTCGAGTGCGGCGCGCGCTTGCACGCCGCACACTTCCGGCATGCGCGCCGTGATCGCCGCCATCTGCGCATTGAGCAGCGCCAGCAATTGCTCGCGGCCCGCATCCGTCGATGGGAAGATTTGGTCTGGGCGACGGCCCAACGCCACGATGCGCTCGTTCACCGAACCGCGCGTCATGCCTTGTTCGCGGAAGATCGCGTCCATCTCGCTGGTGAATTGCGCGATCAGGTCGAGACCCATTTGGTGGATTTCGTCCGGCCCCATGTTGGTGGTCGTGTAGGCGCGCAGCGCGACCGGATACATTTCCGCCCCTTGTGGGCGGCTGGCGATGCCCGCGTCCGCCGTCGCGCGCGGCAACACCGCATTCAGCGCATCGATCTGACGGCCATACGCCGGCAGCACTTCGTCGCGCAGGATTTGCTCGGCGCGTTGCACCAACGTGGTTTTATCCGCATCCGAAATTTCGGCGACATCGGCCAAGCGCGTTTGCAGCGAGGTCACGAGCACGTTCTGCGCCGGCGCAATCGCGGCGAAGCCACGCAGCTGGCCAATCGCGCCGCCTTGGCCGTCCGCACCCGCGATCGCGAAGTTCGGCGGAATCAGACCCGCCGCAGCGTCGCTGTTCAGACGCACGATCTCTTGATCCATCACGCGCGCATAAGCCGAAAGACGCGCCAGATACGCATCCGCCTGATCGCGGTTGGTGACCGGGTGCTGGCTCGCCAGGAAATCCGGAATGTTCGTGTAGGCGCCCGTGAGCTGCGTCAGCACGTACGGCGCTTGTGCGCCCGTGCCGTGCTCGAAGGCCGCGCCGTCGACTTGGTCTTGCAGCGCCGTGGTGACGACATCGATCGTCACTTGGTCCTTCGCCTCAAGGCTATCGCGGTTCAGCGCGCGCAGATCGTTGAGCCCCGTTTGCGCCAAATCGCGCAGACGCAATTGGCCTTCGCGCGACGCATCGCTCAGTCGATCGATGTAACGCCCGCCCGCTTGCTCTTCCGGCACAGCAAGGCTCGTCGCGTATTCCGGCACTTCGTGCAGGAAGCCCGTCGAGATGCGATCGAGAATGGGGTTGAGGTCGCCATTATTGGTCTGGCGAGCGCACGCCGAAAGGGCGACCGCCGCCGCCGTCGCGCCAAGAAGTCCGCGCCGCGTCATCTGCATGTTGAATTTCCCCGTGCTGAGGTAGGTTATTCCTGCCTACCGCATTCTAGCGTTGCGACGGACGCTTGCACCTGGGGCTTGCGACGAATGACGTTCGCCGGGGTTTGGCGGTATCGGCTAACCTTCGATCGCCGCTTGGTCAGTTTCGCCGGTGCGGATGCGGATGACCGTATCCAGATCCGTGACCCAGATTTTGCCGTCGCCGATTTTGCCGGTCTTGGCCGCGGCGGTGATCGCGTCGACCGCCTTCTCCGCGATCTCCGCGGACGCTGCGACCTCGATTTTGACCTTCGGCAGCAGCTTCACTTCGTACTCGGCGCCCCGATAGACCTCGGTCTTGCCCTTCTGCCGGCCAAAGCCACGGACTTCGGACACAGTGAGGCCGGCCACGCCCACGTCTTTCAGCGCTTCGAGAACCGGGTCGAGACGGCTCGGTTTAATGATGGCGGTGACGAGTTTCATGTCCGGAAATAAAAGCGTGATGCGTCGCGCTTCGGCAAGGGGTCCGGGGCGGTTTGCCGCGATCGCGTGGGTGCTTTGGCCAAAAGGACACGGTCTGCCGAACGCGCGGTGCTCGCATAGAGCCGTTTGACCGCTTCCATCAGCACCAAGCCGCCCTGCGCCGGCCACATGATCTCGCCGACGCGCTCGAAGGCGTCGGCCGCGCGCACGAACGGCGTCCAGGTCGAAGGCGGCGCATAGAGCGCGCGCGCCGACACCACCGGCTGAAACATGGAATCGCTCAGAAGCGTCGCCAGCTGCGTGCGGGAATATGGCCGCCCATAGCCGAACGGCGTGGCATCCGATTGCGCCCAAAGGCTCCAACGATTGGCGGCGATCACAACGAGCCGACCCTCCGGGGCCATCACCCGCCAAATTTCGCGCAGCAGCGCATTCGGCGCTGGCGTCTCCTCTATCGCGTGCACGATCAGCACGCGGTCGAACACAGCATCCATGAACGGCAGCCGCGCGTCGTCCGCCAAGGCGCTCAGGCCCGGGCCCCAAGGTTCCGCGCCCTGCGCCGCCGGCATCATCGCCACCGTCCGGCGCGCGTCGGCGCGATAGCGATCGAGGTAGGGCGTCCCATAGCCGACGGCCAAAACGTCCAGCCCCTCTGCGTGCGGCCACAACGCCGCCAGCCGGCGCGAGGCAGCCCGATGCGCCGCCTCGCCAAGCGGCGACGCGTAAAAACGCTGAAGGGCAAGAACATCGACGCGCATGTGATCCAAGCGCTAAGCTAAGACATGCTTCAAATTCATCAATTCCCGTGCCTGTCCGACAATTACGGTTTCCTCGCGCACGATCCCGCCAGCGGCGCGACTGCGGCGATCGATACGCCGGACGCTGACGAATATCTGCGCCAGGCCGAGGCCAAAGGCTGGCGCATTACCGACATCTGGAACACGCACTGGCACCCCGACCACGCTGGCGGCAATGCCGCGATCAAGGCGAAGACAGGCGCCATCGTCACCGGCCCCGCTGAGGTCGAACGCATCGGTCAACCGCCGGATCGCATCGTCGTTGAAGGCGACGTCGTCAAACTCGGCGCGCACGAGGCGCGCATTCTAGATGTCGGAGGCCATACGTTGGGCCACATCGCTTACGTGCTGGACGATGCGAAGACGGCCTTCGTGGGCGACGCTCTGTTTGCGCTGGGCTGCGGGCGCTTGTTCGAAGGCACGCCGCAGCAAATGTGGGCGAGCCTGCAAAAACTCGCGGCATTGCCGGACGACACCACGCTCTATTGCGCGCACGAATACACCCAATCCAACGCCCGCTTCGCCATCACCATCGATCCGATGAACCGCGCGCTTCAAGCCCGCATCGCCGAGATCGACAAGCTCCGCGCCGAAGGCAAACCGACGGTGCCGATGACGCTGCGGGTCGAGAAAGAAACCAACCCCTTCCTCCGCGCGCCCGCGCTGAAAGGCGCAGTGATGCTGCCGAATGCCGAAGATTGGGAAGCGTTCGCGGACATCCGCAAACGCAAAGACAATTTCAAAGGATGAGCGCCGACGAGATCATCGCCGCACTCGGCATGCAGGAGCATCCTGAAGGTGGACACTATGTCGAAACTTTCCGCGACACCGGGACTGTCAACGACCGCGCACGCAGCACTGCGATCTATTTTCTGCTGCGGGCAGGCGAGCGCTCGCATTGGCATCGCGTCGACGCGACGGAGATCTGGCTCTGGCACGCGGGCGCGCCGCTGACACTTTCGCTTTCGGCAGATGGCGAAGCGCAGGCCAGCATCACGCTCGGTCCGAACCTCGAGTTTGGCGAACGTCCGCAGGCGATCGTGCCCGCGCATCATTGGCAAGCTGCGCAAAGTGTCGGCGAGTGGACTCTCGTCTCATGTGTCGTCGCGCCGGGATTTGAATTTTCGGGATTTGAACTCGCACCGCCCGACTGGGCGCCGCAGGGCTAAGACTTACTGCTCCGGCCCTTGCACGGCGCCGGTCACGACATTGCGGATCGTGTTCGAGGACGGACGCCCCGCGTAACCATATTGCGGCGCGACTTGGATCAGCAACTGATCGCCGCGCATCGCCACGGCCGGCGATGGCCCCAGCGTAATCACGACGCGGCGCACGTTCGTCATCGGCGCCGACGCCAAGCCTTCCGCCGCGCGTTCCGCCGCATCGACGACAACGCCAGCCGCAGGCGCCGACATTTGCGCTGGCACAGCGAACGTCACTTGTTGGCCAACGCTGCGCCGCGCACGCGCCTGCAGCAAACGGAAGCGCTCCTGCATTTCCGCGAACGCGATCGCTTCAGGCGTCAGCGGCGCAACGTCCGCTTCTTCGGACGCTGGCGCGCCGGTGCGCATGTTGCGCGTGTAAACCGTGATGCCGCCGTGCGGCGTGACGCGCAGCATCACGTCGCCATCGTCGGTGCGATAAATTTCGCCGCCGCCCGCAGCCATCGCCGGACGCAGCACATGCACTTCCGGATCACCTTCAAAGCGCACGAGCGCCGCGCGGCCGCCAGAGCGATCGAGCACGAAACGCACAGCGCCGTCCGGCGTCGAATACCGCGTGGCGCCAGACGAGGTCTGGTAAAGCCCCTGCACCGGCGGCGCGGCTGGCGGCGGATTGGCTTGTTGGCGCGGCTGGGCCAGCACGACGCCCGGTACGGCAAGCGTAAGCATGGCGGCTAGTGCCGCTGCTCCGCGTCCGGACAGACTCGCTGCGCTTGATTGGCTCATCGGGGGCAAGGAGAGCGCTCGGACCAAGGCGCTTTTTTGACGGTGTTGCAGACGCTTGGCGCCCCTGTTGCGGCAAAGCCGCACTGGATTAACCAGCTTGCGGCGCATCGCCCTTTTTCGGTGTCGCAATCGCCTCTTCCTTGGGCGCGCGATCAGGATCGACCTTCGGGTCCACCTTTACCTGCGCCAAAGCGTGCGCAGCGTGCGGCTTTTCCATCGGCTCGACCGAGTTATCCACAGGCGCCGCGACCGGCGCCGCGGCCAAACGTGGCCGAGCTTCCGCAGCGGCCGTCTGCACAACCGGGCGCATCGGACCAGCGCGCGGCGTATCCGCCGGCAGTTCCGGGGGAATCCGCATCACCACGCTCTGCCCAGTGGTCGCGCGATCCATCGACAGATCACCCGCGATCCCGGCGGCGAACGACAGCGTCGTCAACACCAGGGCGACAGCGAGCACGCGGAGAGAGTTCATGAGTGTCACGGCCGACCAGAGTTAACCGAGTCGGCGCCCAGCGTCACGCCGACTCGCGCGACGGCGGCGAATTGCACGCGGAGAGCGATTTGCGCATGAAATGCCGTTTGTGGCCGCGCGGGTAGTCGTCGATCGCGCCAAATTCCACATAGCCCAGGCGCTCATAAAACGGCTTCGCCTGGAAATCGTAGGTGTCGAGCCACACGCCGTGGCAGCCCCGCGCACGCGCTTCCTCTTCCGCACGCGCCATGAGTGCTGCGCCATACCCGCCGCCGCGAAGACTCTCCGGTACGTGCAGCAATTCGATGAACAGCCAGTCGTAGCCGCTCCGCCCCCACAAACCGCCGATGATCTTTCCAGCATCGTCCCGGAGAAGTAGCGCGAGCAGGCGCGAACCGCTCGGTCCAACCTGCGCCTCGTTATAGACGCGCAAGCCATCAAGGATGGCCTCGCGGTGTTCCGCCTTGGGCTCATCCGCCAGCACGATCTCGGGCACGCACTTTCTCCGCGCAAACAATAAGGCCGCCCTTAAAGGACGGCCTTATGTGTCAACGCAGACTTTCGCTGTCCAGATTGAGCTGATCGACCGGGATGCGCTCGGCGTTGCGGCGCACGCGACGCAAGCCGTCATAGAAGTGCTGCGCATCCCCCACCACGACCACGTCCGCACGATCCGGATCGAAATAGCGCGACGCGGCCGTGCGCGCTTGCTCGGCCGTCACGTTCGTGATGTCCGACACATAAGTTCCGAGGCTCTCCGGCGGCAGACCGTAGAGCGCCAGCGCCGAGATTTGGCCCGCGACACCCGACGTGGTTTCGACACTACGGCCGAACGAGCCGATCAGCACCGCTTTGCGCGCTGTGAGTTCAGCATCCGGCGTCAGCGTATCGCCGATGCGATCGATTTCCGCGCGCATCAATTCGTACACTTGCACCGCCGCGTCGTTGCGCGTTTGTGCGGACGCCACGATCGGGCCCGGCGCGAGACGCGCCGAGAGGCTCGAATTGGCGCCATACGACAAACCGCGACGGATGCGGATTTCCGTGTTGAGACGCGCGGAATAACCGCCGCCCAACACATTGTTCGCGACCAGCAGCGGGAAATAATCCGCATCGGTGCGCGCCACGCCACGCAAGCCCATCGCCACCGCCGCTTGGCCGGTATCCGGCAGGTCGACCACGATCGTGCGCGCGGGCGCAGCGTAAGCACTCGCATCCGGACGCGCAGGCAACGCCGCACTCGGGCGCGGCCAATTGCCGAAATAACGCTCCGCCAATGCAAAGCCCTCATCGGCCGACACATCGCCGGAGATGACGAGCACCGCGTTATCCGGGCGCCAATAGGTCGCGTGATAGCGCGCGGCGTCGTCACGCGTGATCGCCGCCAAGCTGGTCGGCGAAGTCACTGCGCCGTACGGCGCAGTGCCGTAAATCGCGCGCGACATCGCCATGCCGGCGATCGAGCCTGGCTCGCTCAACGCAACCTGCAAGCCATCGAGGAATTGTTGGCGCGAACGCTCGAGCTCTTCGCCCGCGAACGTCGGGTTGCGGATGACATCGGCGTAAATCGCAAACGCATCGCCTGCACGGTCGGCGCGGGTTTGCAGCGAAACCGCAGATGAATCCGGCCCCGCCGTCGCGCCGATTTGGGCGCCAAGCGATTCAACCGCGCGTGCGATTTCGGTCGCGTTGCGCGTGGCGGTGCCCTTGTTCAAGAGATCGGCGGTGACGCTGGCGAGGCCGGCGCGGTTGGCCGGATCGGCGCTCGCGCCCGAGGCAACGCGGAAATCCGCGCTCACCAACGGCAGCGAACGGTTCGGCGCCACGATCACACGCAGACCATTGGCTAAAGTGCGCTGCGAGGTCTGCGGGATACGCGCATTCACCGGCGTTCCAGCGGCCGGCGGCTGTTCGCGTTCCGCTTCAGCAGCCAAGGTGAAGGTCGGAATTTCCGATTGCGGGATGGTCAGCGAGCGCGCCTGGATCGTGGGCGACGTCGTGATCGTGTCGCCTGTCGCGCCCTCTTGCGCCGGCAGATAACGCACCACGACGCGGCGTTGCTCGTTCAGGATCGAACGCGCCACGCGTTGCACGTCGGCCGCTGTCGTCGCTTGGATCGCCGCCAGCAGGCGATCGGCATACGCGGCATCGCCGAAGCGGATCACGCTGTCGGCCAATTCAAACGCGCGGCCGTAGGCCGTTTCGCGACCTTGGATGGTCGATGTCACGATTTCGTTCTTGGCCTCATCCAATTCGGCTTGCGTCACCGGCGCATCCCGCAGACGCGCGATTTCCGCCGAGAGTGCGGCTTGGCCGGCTTCCGCCGTTTGGCCTTCCGACAGGATGGCGAAGACGCTGTAGGCGCCCGGGTCCTGCGTCGCTTCGAGATTGGTGAACACCTGCGCCGCGATCTGCTGTTGATAGACCAAAGACTGATAGAGCCGCGAGCTGTCGCCATTGGATAGGATCGCATCCAGCACGTAGAGCGCTGGCAAATCCGGGCTCGTGGAGGCCGGCTGCGGATACGAGATCATCACGGCCGGCAATGGCACGTTCGGCTGATAGACCGTGTATTCACGCGGCTGCGTGCGCACCGGCTCAGTCGGATAATCGCGCGGGATCGGACGGTTCGGACGCGCGATGTCGCCAAAATATTCGTCAACCCATGCATCAAGCTGCGCCTGATCAAAATTGCCGGCGACGACGAGCACGGCGTTGTCCGGGCGATAATAGGTGGCATGGAACGCGCGCACGTCTTCAACGGTCGCGGCGTCTAAATCCTCGATCGAGCCAATGCCGGGTCGGCCATAAGGGTGCACCGTATAATTGGCTTGGTTCAGATACATGTAAAAGAGCGGCCCGTAGGGCGACGCAAGCACGCGCTGGCGCAGCTCTTCTTTCACGACATCGCGCTCGGAATCGAAGCTCTCCTCGTTGACGACAAGCGAGCCCATGCGATCGGCTTCGGCCCAAAGCACGCGCTGCAAATGATTGGCCGGCACGACTTCATAGTAATTGGTGAAATCGTCGTACGTCGACGCGTTGTTGAAGCCGCCGACATCCTCCGTCAGGCGATCGAAGAATTGCTCCGGCATGTTGCGCGTCGATTTGAACATGATGTGCTCAAACAAATGCGCGAAGCCCGAGCGACCTTCCGGGTCGTCGATCGAGCCCACATCATACCACACCTGCACCGACACGTTCGCCGTGTTCGCATCCGGCATCGCATAGACGCGCAGACCATTCGGCAGCGTCCGCATCGTGTACTGGAGCGGCGCAACCTCAAGGGCGCCGGCAGCGGGCTGTTGCGGCGCAGACGAGGTGGCGCACGCGACGAGCGCAAACGCCGCAGCGATCAGGGTGACGAAACGTTTCATGGATTTCCCCGGAGAATATCGGGGCGCTTCTAGCAGCGGCCCACGCGACCCGGCCAGGAAATTGCGACGGGTGCGGCGTCTCGGCGGACGAATGGCGCGTCAGGCCGTCGCGGAAACGAACCAGCACGCCGCCGAAAGCGCCACCCCGGTTCCATTGTGCAACGGGGCGAGCCTCTCGATGAGGCGCCGGCGCACGTCGGCAACGTCGAGGCCTCTTTCGGCGATCGCCCGCGCACACGGGCCGATGCGGACCAGGAAATCCGTGCTCTCTTCCAAGCCGACGCCACCAGCGATGACATTGTCGCCGTCCCAACGCGCGATCGCAATGTCGCGCCAGCCAGCTTCGCTCAGAATGCGCTCGACCTTCGCGGGATCGGAAAACGCGAACGGCCCAGGCGCATCGGTGTTCGGGGGCATCCATGGCGTGTCGAACATTGGCGTAATCGCTTCGATCGGAACCATCGCCCAGCCATTCTCCGCGATCGGCCGCCAGCAGATGAACGTGATACGCCCGCCGTCGCGCAGATGCTTGCGAATATTCGTGAAGGCCGCGCTGGGCTGTTCGAAGAACATCACACCAAAGCGCGAGAACGCTGCGTCGAATTTTTGATCGAACTGCGCAGCGCCCGCATCGGCTTCAATGAAGCTCACCGGCAGATCCACCTGCGCCGCGCGTGTACGCGCGACCTGCAAGAGCTGCGGAGAAATATCGACGCCCGTCACCGCGCCGCGCGGCTGCGCAGCGCCAGCCAGCCGCAAACTCGTCGCGCCCGAACCGCAGCCAATATCGAGCACGCGCTCGCCGGGCTTCACATTCGCCACCCGCAACGCATCGTCCGTCATCGGCCGCATCATTGCATCGATGCGATCGGCATGCGTCGCCCACTGCTCCGCAGCGGGCCCGCTCCAATACTCCTTCTGCATCGGCGTGCCGGACATCGCGACCGTCGCGGGCATCAGCCCGCAGCTTTCAGCAACGGATCATAGCTCAGGATCGGCGAGAGCCAACGCTCGGCCAGGGCCAAATCCCAGCCCTTGCGTTGGGCGTAATCGGCGACCTGATCGCGATCGATTTTGCCGACTCCGAAATACTCGGCCTGTGGGTGCGCAAAATAGAGGCCGCTCACGGACGATGGCGGCGTCATCGCCATGCTTTCGGTCAGATCAATGCCGGCGCGTTGCGGCACTTCGAGCAGATCAAAGATCGTGCGCTTCTCGGTATGATCGGGTTGCGCCGGATAGCCGGGCGCGGGGCGGATGCCTTTGTATTTTTCCGCGATCAGATCGTCATAGCCCAGCGCTTCGTTCGACGCGTAACCCCAAAGCTCCTTACGCACTTTCGCGTGCATGGCCTCGGCAAACGCTTCGGCCAAGCGATCGCACAGAGCCTGCGCCATGATCGCGGAATAATCGTCGTTTGCACGCTTGAAGCGGATCGCGACCTCTGCTTCGCCAATCCCCGCCGTCACCGCAAACGCACCGACATAATCCGCACCCGTCGCGGCGACAAAATCCGACAGCGCGTAATTCGGCTTGCCCTCGCCCTTATCCATCTGCTGACGCAGCGTGTGGAAGCGCGCGAGCTCGGCGCTGCGCGTCTCATCTTGCCAAAGCACGATGTCATCGCCCTGCGCGTTTGCGGGCCAGAAGCCGATCACGCCGGACGCCGTCACCCATTTCTCGGCGACGAGTTGATCCAGCATAGCACGCGCGTCCTTGTAGAGATTGCGCGCAGCTTCGCCGACAATGTCGTCCTCCAGGATCGCCGGATAGCGACCGACCAGATCCCATGACGCAAAGAACGGCGTCCAATCGATGTAGGGCGCAAGCTCTTCGAGCGGGAAATTCTTGAAATCGCGTACACCGAGGAAGCTCGGCTTCACCGGCGCGAACTCAAGCTTCGCGCTTCGCTCGCGCGCTTTCGCGATCGGCAGACGCGGGCGCTTATCCTGCCCGGAATAATAGCTCTCGCGCGCCGCGTCGTATTCGGCCTTGGTGGCGGACACGAGCGTGTCGCGCTCCTTACCCAAAAGCTTCTGCACCACCGGCACTGCGCGCGACGCATCCGTCACATAAATCGTCGGCCCTGCATAAGCCGGCGCGATCTTCACGGCCGTATGCGTCCGCGAGGTCGTGGCGCCGCCAATCAGCAGCGGCAAATTCATGCCGAGGCGCTGCATTTCGCTGGCGACAAACACCATCTCATCCAGCGACGGCGTGATCAGCCCAGACAAGCCAATCGCATCGGCGCCAATTTCCTTCGCGCGCTCCAAAATCTTGTCGCACGGCACCATGACGCCCAGATCATCGATCTCGTAGCCGTTACATTGCAGCACAACGCCCACGATATTCTTGCCGATATCGTGCACGTCGCCCTTCACGGTCGCCATTACGATCTTGCCGTTGGATTTGCCGGCCATGCCGGTGCGCTCTTTCTCCTCCTCCATGTAGGGCAAGAGGTAAGCGACCGCCTGCTTCATGACGCGCGCGGATTTCACCACTTGCGGCAGGAACATTTTGCCAGCGCCAAAAAGATCGCCGACGATGGACATGCCATCCATCAGCGGCCCTTCGATCACATGCAACGGCCGTTCGGCCTGTTGACGCGCCTCTTCCGTGTCCTCGACGATAAACTCAGTGATGCCATGCACCAAGGCATGCGCCAGCCGATCCTTCACGGGCTTCTCACGCCACGAAAGATCGCGCTCCGTCTCTTTCTTTTTGCCGCCCGCCTTCGCCGCCTCGGCGATATCCAGCAAACGCTCCGTCGCGTCATCGCGGCGATTGAGCAGCACGTCTTCCACGCGTTCACGCAATTCCGGCTCGACATTGTCGTAAAGCGTCAGCGAACCGGCGTTGACGATGCCCATGTCCATGCCGGCGCGGATGGCGTGGTAGAGGAACACGGCGTGCATCGCCTCACGCACCGGCTCATTGCCACGGAACGAGAACGACACGTTCGACACGCCGCCCGAAACGTGGGCGCCTTTCAGCTCGCTGCGAATGTAGGCGGTCGCCTCGAAGAAATCCTTTGCGTAGTTAGCGTGCTCTTCGATGCCGGTCGCCACCGCGAAGATGTTCGGGTCGAAGATAATGTCTTCCGGCGGGAAATTATTGGCCACGAGCAGATTATAAGCGCGCGTGCAAATCTCGATTTTGCGCTTGGCCGTATCGGCCTGCCCTGCTTGGTCGAACGCCATCACCACGGCGGCGGCGCCATAACGGCGCACGCGCTTGGCGTGATAGAGAAACGCCGCTTCACCTTCCTTCAGCGAGATCGAGTTGACGATCGATTTGCCCTGCGCGCACTTCAGTCCGGCCTCGATCACCTCCCATTTGGAGCTGTCGATCATCAGCGGAATTTTCGCGATATCCGGCTCGGACGCAATCAGATTGAGAAAGCGCTTCATCGCCGCCGGCCCATCGATCAACGCCGCGTCGACGTTGACGTCGAGCACATTGGCGCCGGACTCAACCTGTTGACGCGCCACATCGAGCGCAGCGGGATAATTGTCCGCCTCGATCAGCTTACGAAACTTCGCCGAGCCGGTGACGTTCGTGCGTTCGCCGATAATGACGAAATTGGCGAAGGGGTTGGCGGAGGTCATGCGCGCGCGATCCATCCGTAAATGTGCAAAGCCTGGAAGAAAGTTTCGGCGCTGGAAAAGCCCGCCTCGTCGAACAGCTGCTTCTGCCGTTCCAGCGAAATGTAATGCAGGCTCGCTTGCGCGCTCACGGCGCGGTCCAGCATCGCCTGCGCGACGCCATTGAGACGCGCATACATCATGTAAGACTTCATGTAGCGATCGAAGCCACCCGGTTCGTCAGCGACAAAGCCTTCCACCACCAGCAAGGGCGCGCCCGGGCGCATGCGCCGACGCAATTGGTGGAAATAATCGAGCTTGCCGCCGTCATCGGGAACGAAGGGCGCGACGAGGCATGACGTCGCCGCGTCGAACGGACCTTCTGGCGCATCCGCGACATAGCCCGTGACAAGCGAAGCGCGCTGCGCATAGCCCGCCGCGCGCAACTTGCCCTCGGCCAGCGCAAGCATGTCGGCCGACGGATCGACGCCGGTAAGCCGCCAACTCTCGCGCGCCGCGGCAATCGCCATTAATTCAGCGCCGCCACCGGCCCCCATCACCAGGATGGAAGCATCGTCTTTCAACTCGCTCGCAAGCACTTGCGCGATCAGATCCTGAAAGAACGCATAACCAGGCACGAGGCGGCGTGGGCCGTCGTCATAGCTTTTGGCCGCTTCAGCATTGAACACAATCGTACTCATCACGCCGCCGCCGTGAAAGGCTCGAGACCTGCGAGTTTCAAGCGCGCGTCGTGCTCGGCGGGCTTGCGCGGCGCAACACCTTCAACAGCGTGGCGCATGTGCTGGATATGCTCTGGCGTCGTGCCGCAGCAGCCGCCGGCGATGTTGAGCAAACCGGCGCGCGCCCATTCGGCGTAGTGCGCCTCCATCGAATGCGGCGTCTCGTCATAGGCGCCCATCGCGTTGGGCAAGCCGGCGTTTGGATAGGCGCTGACAGCGCATTCCGCGACGCGCGCGAGATCAGCCAAGAACGCGCGCATATCTTGTGGACCAAGCGCGCAATTCAAACCGATCGCCCAGAGATTGGCGTGGCGCAGCGAATTGTAGAACGCTTCCACCGTCTGCCCCGAGAGCGTGCGACCCGAGCGATCTGTGATCGTGCCGCTGATCCAGAGCGGCAGCTCAACGCCGGTTTTGTCGAACGCTTCCCACGCCGCCCACAGCGCGGACTTGGCGTTCAGCGTATCGGTGATCGTTTCAATCAGCAGAATGTCGGCGCCGCCCTCGATGAGGCCGAGGATTTGCTCTTCGTAGCCCTTGGCCATGGTATCGAAATCGCTGTCCCGCCGCCCCGGATCGCCCACCTCTGGCGACATCGAGAGCAGCTTCGTCGTCGGTCCAATCGCGCCAGCGACAGCGCGCGGGCGACCGTCCTTCGCCTCGTATGCGTCACACGCGTCACGCGCGATCTTCGCGGCTTCGACGTTGATCTCATAGACTACATCTTCCAACGCATACTCAGCCTGGCTGATCCGCGTCGCGGAAAACGTGTTGGTGCTGATGATATCCACACCTGCGTCGAGATAAGCGCTGTGCACCTTCGTAATCGTCTCGGGCTGCGTCAGCACAAGCAAATCATTGTTGCCCTTCAGCGACATCGGATGCTCGATGAAGCGCGTGCCGTGGAAATCATTGGTCGTCAGACCAAAGCCCTGCAGATAGGCGCCCATCGAGCCGTCGAGCGTGAGGATGCGCTTGGCCATTTCGGCGTTTAACGCGGCAATACGTTGATCGCGGTTCATGCCGCTTGCTCCTGCACACGCACGCCCAGAATCCGGCAGATCGCCAGCGTGAGATCGGCGCGGTTCAGCGTGTAGAAATGGAAATCCTCGACGCCTTCGGCTGCAAGCTGGGCGCAAAGCTGCGCCGTCGTTGCAGCCGTCACGAGGCGGCGCGTATCTGGATCGTCATCCAAGCCGTCGAACAAACGGATGAGCCAAGCAGGCAACGATGCGCCGCAGCCCTCGGCCATCTTGCGCAGGCCCTTCACGTTCGTAACCGGCATGATGCCCGGCAGAATCGGCGCGGTGACGCCAGCGCTGGCCAAGCGATCGCGGAAGCGCAAGAACACGTCTGCGTCGAAGAAGAATTGCGAAATGCCGCGCGTCGCGCCGGCTTCGAGCTTGCGTTTGAAATTCTCGACATCGTGCGCCCAGCTCAGCGACGCCGGATGCTTTTCCGGATGCACCGCCACCGAAATCTCAAAGCCGCCAATGCGCTTGGCGCCTTCGACAAGATCGACCGCGCTCGCATAGCCTTCCGGATGCGGCGCATACGGCGTGCCGACGCCGCCGGGCGGATCACCGCGTAGCGCCACGATGTGGCGCACGCCCGCGCTCCAATAATCGCGCAACACGCTGTCGATCTCGTCGCGGCTGGCGCCAACGCAGGTGAGGTGCGCGGCCGGCTTCAGAGTCGTCTCTTCCACGATGCGCGCCACCGTGCGGTGCGTGCGATCGCGCGTGGAGCCGCCAGCGCCATAGGTCACCGAGACGAAGCTTGGATCGAGCGGCTCAAGCTTGCGGATCGATTCCCAAAGCTGCGTCTCAAGCGCCTGCGTTTTCGGCGGGAAGAACTCGAACGACACGCGCGGGCGGCCCATACGTTCGGCCGCCTCGGCGATCAGATTTTGCGCGTGCGCGCTCATGATTTGTCCCCCGCCCAAATTTTCACGGTGAGCGCGCCGCGCATTTCCGGCGCCAGCGTCGTGGCTTTCACCTGTGCGATACCAGCGGCTCCGCACCATTCCCTGATCTCGGCATCGGAAAAGCCAAGCCGGCGATGCGCGTGCTCTTCGCGCAAAAATTCCAAGTCATGCGGCGCGAAATCGACGATCAGCAAACGCCCGCCGCGCTTCAACACGCGCGCCGCTTCCGCGATCGCGCGGCCAGGATCGGCCAGAAAGTGCAGCACTTGGTGGATGGTGACGAGATCAGCCGCGCCCGCCTCGACCGGCGGCGCGTACGCATCGCCAAACCGCACCGCCGCTTTCGATTTTAGATCGCCCAGCGACGAGCGCGCGATCGCGAGCATCTGCCGCGACGTGTCAAAGCCCTCGGCGCGGCGCACGCGATCAGCAAACAATTGAATCATGCGTCCTTGGCCGACGCCGACATCGACCATGAGCTCAAACGGCCCTTCGCCCGCCGCCGCGAGCACAGCACTATCAATATCCGCCTCGGGCAAATGCAACGCGCGCACGCGCTCCCAATCGGCGGCGTTGCGTTCGAAATATTCCGCAGCGGCTTCGTCACGCGCGGCGCGAATTTCGCGCAAGCGCTCGACATCGCGCGCCAGCACCGGATCGCTGGGATCAAGCATCGAGAGCGTCGCGTCCGCGAGATGGCGCTCGGTCGTGTGGGCGCGCGGCAAACGATAGAACACCCACGCCCCTTCCGGCGCGCGCTCCACTAGCCCGGCTTCCGTCAGCAACTTCAAATGCCGGCTCACGCGCGGCTGGCTCTGCCCCAAAGCTTGCGCCAGTTCGCCGACCGCCAACTCGCCCTCCGTGAGCAACGCCAGCGCGCGAAGCCGCGTCTGCTCCCCCGCCGCGCGCAACGCGGCGACAACGCGATCGGCGTCGCGGCGCTCCGGCACGGGCTGAGTTGGAGATATAAACATATCTTTATATGACACAGCGCTAGGCCGCCTGTGAAGCCCCCTTCGCAGGTGCGATCCAGCTGGTCCGGCCAAAACAAACGCGACCTGTGGCGCGAAAGCCGCTGCACCGTTTTTCTGCGTAATATCCGTGCATTAAATGCGGTACCAAGCGCGCAAAATGAACGATCGTTCTCAGCCTGCGTTCAGATGCGGTAAAGCTAAAGTTGATTAACCCAAACCCGTCATTATGTGGCCGTGGACCTAGAAGAGGCGTCTGCGCATGCGGGGAAGTATCACTCTCATCACGTTGGCCGCCGCACTTGCCGCGCCCGCGCTGGCGTATGCGCAAGACGCGCCGGCCGAGCCCGCGCCTGTCGCGCAGGTTGAGCCCGCCGCCGCCGCGCCTGTTGAGCCGGCAACCGCGCCGTCGGAAGGCGATCCCTGGCAGGGCTTCAACCGCTCGATGTTTGCTGTGCACGAAAGCGTCGACCAAGCCGTGGTGGAGCCCGTCGCGCGCGGCTATCGCGCCGTCACGCCCGGCCCCGTGCGCCAAGGCGTCAGAAATTTCCTGCGCAACCTGCGCGGCCCTGTGATCTTTGCGAACGACGTGTTGCAGGGCCAAGGCAATCGCGGTCTTACGACGGCAGCGCGTTTCGCCGTGAACACCACGATCGGCGTCGTCGGCGTGTTCGATCCCGCGACGAGCATGGGCCTCGAATATCACGACGAAGATTTCGGCCAGACGCTCGCCGTGTGGGGCGTCGGCGAAGGCCCATATCTTTTCATTCCGTTGATGGGCCCGAGTAACGTACGCGACACGACAGGCCGCGTCATCGACAGCGTGCTCGATCCGCTCTCCTATCTCGACGGCGACGACGCCACGACGTTCCGCGCCACGCGCGGCGTGCTGACAGGCGTTTCCGTGCGCGAGCAATTGCTTGAATCCGTCGATGATATTCGCCGCGATTCACTCGACCCTTATTCGACGATACGTTCGTCGTATGAATTGCTGCGCGAAAGCGCCATCCAAAACGGTCAAGGCGACGTCCAGGATTTGCCGGAATTCGATGACATTTCTGCAAGTGAAGCGCCGGCCGCGACTGGGGATTATGCGCAACACTCCGAACTGAATGAAACGCCGGTCACGGCGCAACACTTGGACGAGAGCGAAGTTAAACCCACATCGCGCGTCAACACAGGAGAGAAGAAGTGACGACCCGCCCCATCACCCGCTCTGCATTCTTCGCTGGAATGTTGGGCCTGGGCCTGCTCGTCGCAGCTCCGGACGCACACGCCGCGCGCAACGCCGACGCTGAAAACTACGTCCAGGAAAACGCGACTGCGGCTCTACGCACGCTAGCGGATACTGCCGTCGGCACGCCGCAGCGCCGCACCCAATTCGATCAGCTGATGGCGCGCTTCGCCGACATGCCACGCATTTCGAGCTTCGTGCTCGGCCGCTACGGCGCGCAATTGCGCAGCGACGCAGCGCTGCGCACCGAGTGGAACCGCACATTCCAAGAATACTCGATCGCTGTTTACGAAGATCGCCTCGGCCGCTTCAACGGCGCGACCATTCGCGTGACGGATTCAACCGAGCGCGTCGCTGGCCGCGACGTGATTGTGACCACGGAAATGCAACCGCGGGGCGGACGCCCACAAACGGTGCAATGGCGCCTGCTGCGTTCGGGCAATGTGTGGAAAGTCGTCGACGTGTCGCTGCTGATCGAAGGCAACCAAATCTGGTTGGCGCAACAACAGCAGCGCGACTTCCTCGCCCAGCTCGACCGCAACAATGGCGACATCCGTGCTTTGATGACGGACATCCGTCAGCTCACCGCGTCGCTGCGCCAACGCGTGCTCGCGCGCAATTCGTAACGCGCTAGCGCGCGTCCGCGCCGACCATTTCTGCAATTGAATCGACACCCTCGGCGGCCAACAGGCCGTCGAGTTCGTCTATGATGCGCGCCACGAGGCTCGGCCCCGTATAAATCATCGACGAATAGAGCTGCACCGCGCTTGCGCCGGCTTTGATCTTCGCCAACGCTGTCAGCCCGCTTTCCACACCGCCCACGCCAATCAGCGGCAAACGCCCGTTCAACGCTTGCGCGAACTGGCGCAGCACTTGCGTCGAAATGTGGAACAGCGCCTGTCCCGAAAGCCCGCCCGCTTCGTCGCGATTATCCGAGCTCAAATGGTCCGGCCGCTGCAGCGTCGTGTTCGACACAATGAGCGCATCAAGCTCATACGTCAGCGCCAATTCCGCAATATCGCGCACAGCCGTTTCATCGAGATCCGGCGCGACTTTCAAAAACAAAGGCCGTCTGCCATGCGCAGCTTCCAGCGGCGCGCGCGCTTCGCGTAACCGGCCCAGCAAATCTTCCAGCGCGCCGCGCTCTTGCAGCCCGCGCAGACCCGGCGTGTTCGGCGATGAAATATTCGCCGTCACATAGGACGCGCACTTCCACACTCGACCCATGCCCGCGACGTAATCGGCTGCGCGATCGGCGCTATCTTTGTTCGCACCGACATTTGCGCCGACAACGCCAGGCTTGCCCGCGCGCGCGGCAAAGCGATCGGCGTAGTAATCGAGACCTTTGTTGTTAAACCCGAGCCGATTGATCACGGAGCGATCTTCGCTCAAGCGGAAGATGCGCGGTCTCGGATTGCCCTCTTGCGCGCGCGGCGTGACGGTGCCGCATTCGACAAAACCAAAGCCGCACTTCAACAACGCATCCGGCGCTTCACAATTTTTGTCGAAGCCCGCCGCCATGCCGATCGGGTTCGGCAGATCGAGCCCAGCAAGGCTCGTCTTTAAGCGCGGAAATTTATCGGCGCGCACACGTGGGCCGAAGCCTGCGCGCAAACCGGCAAGTGCAGCCTCGTGCGCCCGCTCAGGCTCAAGCCAACGCATGGCGCCGGTGGCGATGTCATGGATGGTGCTCACGTGGTCGCGCTTCGCCGATTCTGATCGCGCTGTCGCCTACCACGCTGGCGCGGCCGCTGCCCGCACAATCCGCCAAAGGCGAGAACCACAATCAATGGTAGGCATATCGGATATTTTTCCTAATTATGCACTTGGCACACACGCTGTCAATAGTGCAGCAAAATCAGCAACAATCGGCGGTTGCTCGCTTGTCAAAAGTCCCAAAACGGCGAATCGTCCTGCGATCCCCTGCGGAATGTAGGACTATTTTCCCATGCCGGACCCAGTATTGAGTTTATTGGCCCGCCGTTTGTATGAAGCGATGGAGGCCGCCGACCCCGACCCGGACGCCCTTCCATGGTCTGAAGTGCCTGAGCACGAGCGCGCTACTTATGCGTCGTGCGTCGAGGCGGTCTTAGAGGAATGCGCGCGGCTTAGGCTTCCCGTTTCTCCCTGATGCCAACCACGACATGATGCTCTGGCGCGCCCAACGCTGCGAACAGCCGCAAGCGGCACACAAGCAATTCATCGGTAGAGCGCTCAAGCGTAAGCAGCTCGATTTGATGCAGGTCTTTCACCTTATCAAGCTGCTGTCGTCCTCCGCCAATCAAGTAAAGCGGATCGCCTTCACCGGTGCGGATAAAATCACCCAGCAACAAATTGTAGGAACTCAGCTCCGAGCGCGGGATTGCCGCATACGCGTAAGCATGCGCAACTTTCGCGACAAGCCGAAGAAACGTTGCAACATCGTACTTGGCGAAAGTCGCTTCTTGCCCGCCATACCTGTCAGCAAATGCGCGCATGTCGCGAAGGTCAACGCCGTTCCAAATGCGCCCAAGATCGTTATCCGAAGCGCCAGTAAGGATTCGCGGGAGCACAAGCTCAGGGATGCTCAAGAGCTTTGGAAAGTCTTCCGTTGGTATCTGTATCTCACGTTTTCGGTGACCATCGTTGATGGTCACCGTGTGAACATGAACCCGCTTTTTCGGTTTTCTCGCCTTGATGCCAAGACGATAACGAAAACCTCGCGTCGCCTTGGCGAACTCGGTTTCAAAGGCGTGCGTGACTTTTTGGCAGACACTGCAGCTTGCCTTTGGCAGCTTCAAATGCCCCACCAAGTTCAGCGGAATGATATGCTCAAGCGTAAGGAACGAGCTAGAATCGCCGCAGTAGATGCAATGGCCGACAGGTTCGTATCGAAATTCGGCGACGTTCACCTCGTAGGAAGGGCGGTCCATGGCTGATAGTCCGAAAGATGAAACGGCTCAGCGTCGCGACGATGTTATCAAGCGCCTGATAGCGACGCCACCAAAGCCCTTGAAGGACGAGCCTAAGCGCCGTCCGGTCAGATCTGAGGGCGTGAAGCAGCTTCCGAAGAAGCGCACCAACCAAAAATCGAAGCCAACCTAGGCCGCCGCAATGTGTCCCGCTAAGAGTTTGTTGGGACTCCAAAAAATCCCGAATCTCTGCTTATATTGAGTCGCGCAGTGTGCTTTGCGCCTCCGCTCTCCACCCGAGTCCAGCCTGATAGGCGCGGGCAACGGCCCGGGAAAGGAGGTGGTAGCAAATGTCGTACACTCGCAAAGCGGGCCGGGACGCTGACAACGGTCAGTTTATTCCGGTCAAAGAAGCCCGCGAGCGTGATGAGACCGCAGTGGTCGAACACATCACGTATCCGGGTTCGCGTAAGGGCTCTTCTAAGAAGAAGTAACCCCTACGCTCCGTAGTGGGCTGGCGCCTTCGTTTTGCGGCGGGGGCGCCAGTGCCTTCAGTCCCAGCACTGAATCAGAAGTGCCGAGTCACTGCAAGCGTACAGTGAGATTTTCTCGCGAGGCGTAGGCGGCTAATCCTCGAATAAATCCAGGTTTGCTCCCCGGTCGGCCGCATGCTTCATGCGCCGCACCTTGTCTCGAAGCGCGCGCATCCGATAGCGCCGCATCCGGTGCAGCTTCTTCTTCCGCTCTCTCAGATACTCAGGCGTTGGCTTCTTTAGGCTGTCGCAACGTGAGACGGCGGCCCACGGTGCGGGTGAGCAGTGCCGTCGCACGCGCCTTGTCGTCAAAGCCGAGCTTGATGCGGTGGTTATATCTGAACTCGTACTCGCTCAGATAACGCGCCAAATACTTCTCGTCGCAGTGTTGGTACGAACCAGCAAAGCCCTTCTTGAACAGACCAAAGAAGCCTTCGGCGCTGTTCGTGTGAATGACCATATCGCCTTCGCGACGCGCGTACTCTTTCGCGCTGTGCTTCACGCTGTCATGGCCCGCAAACTCTTTGCCAACGCGCGGATAGAGACGGCTTTCGTCCGTATGCAGACGCGCCGCCTTATCGACGTTATCACGCACGATGCGCTCAACGCTTTCGCGGTTGGCCGTCGCTACGTGAAACACGCGCGCTTTGCCGCCGCGCTCGATTAGAGCAACGATCGCACGCTTATTCGACGGACCGCGCCCCGCCTTCGAGCGGCGAAATTTGTGGCCCTTGGTCGTGAACTCAGACGGCTCTTCAACCTTGCCGTGATAAGTTTCGTCCGCCTCGACGATACCGCCGCTGCCTTCACCACCGAGCTTCTGAACGGAGCCTCGCTCCGCCATAGCCTCACGCAGACGGTGCAGCATGAACCAAGCGGTTCGGTATGAGCCGAAACCAAGCATGCGATGGAATTGAGCGGCGCTCATGCCCTTCTTGCTGGCGCAGATCAGGTGCGCGCCCATCAGCCACTTGTGCATGGGGATATGACTGTCTTCGAAGATAGTCCCGACAGTCGCGGTGAATTGCTCTGAGCAATCCTTGCAGCGCATCACGCCCCGACGCTTCCACGTCACCGTCTTCGTGGTGCCGTCTTTCAGCTTACGAGTGCGCTTGGTTTCCTTGGCCTCGACGCGCACGGAATTATCGACCGACCCGCACTTTGGGCAGATCGGACCGTCCGGCCAGCGCAGGGTCTCGTAATGAGCCCAAGCAGCGTCTTCATCGGTGAAGAGCGGGTTTTGGAGGTCAGCGTGTTCCATTCCCTCTATTTAAGGGATGGGCCTCCGTGTGTCACGTGCATAGTCTAGATATTTTTCCTATTTATGGGTTGAAAGTCCTCCCAGCTGCGCTATGCTCCGCCTCCATGAACCACGCCCAAATCTGGCGCGCGATTGATGCTGTGGCGGCCCGGCGGGGCATGTCGCCTTCGGGCCTGGCGCGCGCCGCTGGCCTCGACCCCACCACGTTCAACAAATCCAAGCGCCAAGCCGCGGACGGCAAAGCGCGCTGGCCCTCCACCGAAAGCGTCGCGCGCGCGCTCGCGGCGGCGGAGACCAGTTGGGACGAGTTCGCCGCGTTGCTGGCCGGCAAACCAGGCAGCGCCGGCCGCGCCATCCCGATCGTCGGCATGGCGCGCGCGGGCGCCGACGGCTTCTTCGACGAGAACGGTTTTCCCGTCGGCGCCGACGAAACCGTGCGCTTTCCAGATTTAGGCGAAGACCGCGTCTATGCGCTCGAAATCGCGGGTGAAGCGATGGAGCCCATCTATCGCGCCGGCGACGTCGTCATCGTGCAGCCGGGTGCGGCCGTGCGGCGTGGCGATCGCGTTGTCGTGCGTACGCGCGCGGGCGAAGTGATGGCCAAAGTGCTCGGCCGCCGCAACGATCAGACCATCGAACTCACCTCCCTCAATCCCGCGCATAAGCCGCGCGAGATCGCCGTCGCCGAGATCGATTGGATCGCGCGCATCTTGTGGGCGAGCCAGTAATCGCGATTACTTTGGCGACAATTGCGGTATTCGTGTAGATTTCGCGCGGGGAGAACCATCCGTGCGCATTCGTACAACTCTCATCGCCAGTCTTGTTCTTGCGCTCGCCGCATGCGGCGACGCTGGCACAGCAACGAATGCTGACGCGCAACCCGCGCAATCTGCAGCCGCCAACGGCGCGATCAGTGATGCCGACAAAGCCGCGATCTTCGCCCTCCTCGGCATGAGCCCCAACCCACGCGGCGAAGTGATGAACGAGTGCGGCGAAAATTCCACGCCGCAATTCTTGAGCGCCGATCTCGGCGGCGGGGCCGGCACGGGCATTCTCTTCGCTATGGGCGGCGGCCCCACCACTGCATCGTGCTACGGCGATGGCTCGCTCTTGCACCTGTTCGTGCGTGACGGCGCTCGCTTCCGCGAAGTCTATTCCGATCGCGGCGGCGTGCTCGTCATCATGGCGACCAGCACCAATGGCGTGCACGATCTCGCCGACGGCGGCCCCGGCTTCTCCTTCCCACTCTGGCAATGGAACGGCACGAATTACGCCTATGCCAACCGCAGCGTCAGCGACGGCGAATTAAGCGGCGCGACGTTCTTGCCTTAATCATCGTCCCGATCGCGCGGCGGTTTCCACGCGGCGATCAGCGTCGGCCCTGCGGCGCGCAGCAAATCGCCTTTGATCTGAAACGCGGCGAACGCTGAGGTCGGAAAATGCCCACTGAACTCGCGCGCGAGTTTTGAGCCGTCGTGCGCTTGATGCACGAGCTTCGACACAAGCTCGCCAATACCGGGATTGTGCCCGACGATCACGACGCTCTCCGCGTCGCTGGCGCTGAACGCATCCCAAATGCCTTCGAGATGCGCGTGATAGAGCGCATCCTCAAAGCGGGTCTTCAGCGCGAAATTCTGCAAGCCGTGCTCGGCCGTTTCGCGCGTGCGCTTGGCGGTTGAGACGAGCGCAAGTTCCGGCTTCAGCCCTGCATCCTCCATCGCCGCCCCTGCAGCGGCGGCTTCGCGACGGCCTCTGCCCGTCAGCCCACGCGTCTCGTCGCTGTCAGCTTCGTGGGCGCGGACGGCCTTGGCGTGCCGCATCAGGATCAGAGTTCGCATGGGGGGACTTTGCCGTGGTTCGAAAAAAGCGCAACGCCCCGCATCCGATCGCCCCGCCCGCGGCTGCTCAGGGCCAAAGGAGAGCGTCATGAAAGCACGTTGGGTCATTCTTGCCGTCGCGGGCGCCATTGTCGTCGCCGCGTGGACGACCTTGGGCATCGCCTATTTCAACCGCCCGGATATGCCTGCCTGGGTCGCCATCGTCACGGCGGCGGCGCTCAGCCTGGAAGGCTTCCTCTGGGTTGCGGCCGGCGTGTTCGGCTGGGGTTTCCTCGCCAAACGACGCGCCACGCTCGCCCGCTGGTTCGGCCGCAGATCGCAGCCGGAATAAGCCTCGGATTTGGCATCGCGCGCTTGGGCGGTTTAAGCAGAACGCCCCTTTTTGGATTCGCCGATGTCAGATCTTCTCACGCTTGCCGCCGCCGCCAAGGCTTGGCCGTTCGAACAGGCCCGCCTGATCCTGGAACGGCTGCAGAAATCACCGAAAGAGACGGTGATCTTCGAGACCGGCTATGGTCCGTCAGGTCTGCCGCACATCGGCACGTTCGGCGAAGTCGTGCGCACCTCGATGGTGCGCCACGCCTTTCGCGTGCTCACCGGCGACAAGATCAAGACGAAGATTATCTGCGTGTCCGACGACATGGACGGCATGCGCAAGATTCCGGACAACATCCCGAACCCGGAAGCGCTCGTCCCCTATCTGCAGCGCCCACTCACGGACGTGCCCGATCCATTCGGCACGCACGAAAGCTTCGCGCACCACAACAACGCACGCCTGCGCGCGTTCTTGGATAGCTTCGGCTTCGAGTACGAATTCAAGTCTGCGACTGACCTCTACAAGTCCGGCGCGTTCGACGCCGCATTACTCAACGCGTTGAAGGCCTATGACGAGATCATGGCCATCATGCTGCCGACGCTCGGCGAAGATCGCCGCAAGACCTACAGCCCCTTCCTTCCGATCTCGCCCAAGAGCGGCCGCGTGCTCTACGTGCCGATGAAGAAGATCGACGCCGCCAACGGCACGATCACGTTCGACGACGAGGACGGCGAAGAGATCACGCAAACCGTCACAGGCGGCCGCGCCAAGATGCAATGGAAGCCGGATTTCGGCATGCGTTGGGCCGCCCTCGGCGTCGATTTCGAAATGTTCGGCAAGGACCACCAGCCGAACCAAGGCGTCTATGCGCGCATCTGCAAAGCGCTCGGCGCCGAGCCGCCGGTCAATTACGTCTATGAACTCTTCCTCGACCAAAACGGCGAGAAGATTTCCAAGACCAAGGGCAACGGCATCAGCGTCGAGCAATGGCTGCGCTATGCCGCGCCAGAATCGCTCTCGCTCTACAATTTCCAAAAGCCGCGCACGGCCAAGAAGCTCTATTTCGATGTCATCCCGAAGGCGGTCGATGAATATCTGAGCTATGTCGAAAGCTATCACAGCCAGAATATCGCCGAGCAGCTCGAGAACCCGGCTTGGCACATCCACGCCGGCCATCCGCCTAAGGATTTGACGCCGATCTCGTTCGCGCTGCTCACCAATCTCGTCTCCGCCTCGAACGCGGAGACCAAGGATTTGCTCTGGGCCTTCATCGGCAAATACGCGCCAGGTACGACGCCGCAAACGCACCCGTTCCTCGATACGCTGACCGATTACGCAATCCGCTATTTCAACGATTTCGTGAAGCCGACGAAAGTGTTCCGCGCCGCCACCGACAAGGAGCGCGCGGCGTTCGAGGATTTGATCGCGCGCCTGGATGCGCTGCCAGCCGAGACGAATGACGGCGAAGTCATCCAGAACGAGGTATATGCCGTCGGCAAAGAGCACGGCTTCGAGCCGCTGCGCGATTGGTTCAAGGCGCTCTACGAAGTGTTGTTCGGCGTCGAAAGCGGGCCGCGCTTCGGCCAATTCGCAGCCATCTTCGGCGTGCGCGAAACCAGCGCGCTCTTACGCAAGGGATTAGCCGGCGAATTGCTGAAAGCAGCTTAGGCGTAGAGCTTCGCGACCTTCGCCGCCTCGCGCGCGATCGCTTGGCGTAGCGCGGGCGGCGAGACCACTTCGACGTCCGCGCCTAAGCGCAGCATCTGCCGTGTCGCGCGATCAACGCTCTCGATCGGAATCTCAGCGCGCACCCAGCCTTCCGGCGCGCATTTGCGATGCGCGGCCTCCGCCGCTTCCGACGCCGCCATGCTGACATCGCGCAGCAAGCGCCGCCCCGCCGGCGAGAGCTTCACCACAGCGCGCTCTTCCAACAGCCGCGTCTCGAAATCCCGCGCCCAGTCGCGCCAATAGCGCCCGAGATCAAATCGCGCCGGGCGCTTCACGCGCGCCTTCAGCACTTCAAACTCTTGAATACTGGAGACGCGATATGTGCGCGGCTTGCCCTTCACCGCCGCGACCAAATACCAAACCCCGCCCTTCAGCACGAGCCCGAGCGGATCAACGTCGCGCGTCACCACATCCTTCCAGCTCTCATAGCGCAGCCGCACGCGCGTATCGCTCCACACCGCCGACGCGAGCGCCGGCAGAATGTCGATCGCCTCGGCGCGACTGTACCAATTGAGCGGATCGAGATGAAAACGCTGCGCCACGCGCTGCGCGCTCGCGCCTGAATCCGGCGGCAAGCTCGCGAGCAGCTTCAATTGCGCTGCAGCCGCCTCCGCGCCAATGCCCAGATCGGCCGCCGCCCCGCCAACGCCGGCCAGCAACAGCGCATCGGCCTCCGCTGGCGTGAACCCCGTCAGACGCGTGCGATAGCCGTCCAATAACGCAAACCCGCCGGACCGCCCGCGCTCCGCATAGATCGGCACACCCGCGGCGCTCAGCTGATCCACGTCCCGATAGATCGTGCGCACCGAGACCTCGAACTCCTCCGCCAGCGCCTCGGCGCTCAGGCGTCCCCGCATCTGCAGGAGGATCAGGATCGAAAGTAACCGGCTCGCACGCATTCCTTTGCATAGCACATAAATCCTGACGTTCGATGTCAGGTATTGCGGTCTAAAGCAGGGGCATGGATCAGCTCCGCCGCCTTCTCCTTTGCGCGCTCGCCACGAGCGCGCTCCCCCTCAACCCAGCTCAAGGACAGAACATGCACACCGGCAGCCCCAAAGATTTCGACTTTCTCGTCGGCAATTGGCGCGTCGCGCACGAACGCCTCAATGGCCGCCTTGTCGGCTCCGATGATTGGCAGCGCTTTGACGGCACATGCTCCATGCGCAAACTGATGGGCGGCCACGGTAATGTCGATGACAATGTCCTCGAGCTTCCCAGCGGCACATATCAGGCCGTCGCCCTCCGCTCTTTCAATCCGCAAACACGCCAATGGGCGATCTGGTGGCTCGACGCCCGCGATCCGCACACGCTGGAGACCCCTGTGCTGGGCGGCTTCGAGAATGGTGTCGGCACCTTCATCGCCGAACAGACACTGAACGATCGCCCCATCCTCGTGCGCTTCCAATGGACCGAAACCCACACGGGCGCGCCGCGCTGGGAGCAAGCCTTCTCGCCCGACAATGGCGCGAGCTGGGAAATCAATTGGCGCATGCAATTCACGCGCGCTTGAGGGAGGAGAACATGAACGAAGATCGCCGCCAATTGCTCAATGTCGCCGCTGCCTTGCTCACAAACACCAATGCGAACGCCGCTACGCCAGCGCCCGCGCCACAACGCGGCCAGCCCGGTGAGTTCAACTTCCTCACCGGCGAATGGCGCATCCACCATCGTCGCCTGCGCGCGCCGAACGATTGGGATGTGTTCGAAGGCGAAGCGACCTGCTGGCACATTCTCGGCGGCGTCGGCAGCGTAGAAGAACTTCGGATCCCCTCGCGCAATTTCGCCGGCATGGGTCTGCGCCTGCTCGATGTTGAAAGCGGCGCGTGGTCCGATTTCTGGGTCAACGCGCGCAGCGGCGTGCTCACCACACCCGGTCAAACTGGCAGCTTCACAAATGGCGTCGGCACATTCGGCGCCGATGACATGGACGATGATCAACCCATCAAAGTGCGCGGCGTATGGGACAATATCAGCCCCACCACCTGCCGCTGGCGCCAGGCCGTCTCGCGCGATGGCGGCCAAACCTGGGAAGAAAACTGGATCATGGATTGGACGCGCGTCGGATAAGCATCAGCGCACACGCTTGACTTTGCGCGCGCAAACCCGATCTGATGGCGTATGCGTACGAGCGCGCCCCTTCTGTCGATCTTCGTCCGTGCGGACCGCACGGCCGGCTTCGCTTGACCCCTAACTCGCCGCCACGCGCGCGTTAGGGGCTCTTCACATCATCTCAAATCTTTACCGCAACGCGCTTCAGCGCGTGCGAACGCATGAGACAAACCCATGAACACCAAACAACGCCCCGCGATCTTCGTCACGCCCGACGATCACGAAGAGCTCATCGATCTCGCTTTGAAGGGCCTCGGCCGTTCGCCAGGCGCCGCTTTACTGCTGCAAGAAATGCAGCGCGCCAAGGTGCTCGACGATCTGCCGCCCCACGTGCTCGCCATAAACGATCGCGTTACGTTCGAATATGACGGCCGCGATTATCGCGACTTCCAACTCGTCTACCCAAACTGCGCGAACTTCGCCGACGGCCGCATCTCGGTGCTAACGCCTGTCGGCGCCGCCCTCATTGGCCTGGCCGAAGGCGACACAATCTGGTGGCCCGACGACGTGGGCGACACGCACCGTCTGACGATCACGAAAGTCACGTCGCAGCGCGCAGCGTGAGCGGAATGGGGGGATAGAGTAGCGCTCTATCCGCAACTCGGACCGCCGGCTTCCAGCCGGCTTCTTTGTTTGATGGTGCAAAGCCGTTGAAGGTCTTGGCCTTTCAACCAAGGCCGGCTGGAAGCCAGCGGTCCGAAGGAAGAATCTATCCGACCGACTAGCGCACAGCCGCACACTGCCGCGCATGAAACATACCGCGCCCACCATCACAGAGCACAGAAAGACCAGGCTCATCGCCTGGGCTCGCTTGCTTCTGTTCTGGGTGGGCGCGCTCATGTTTCGCGACGGCCTCGGCCGCATCAGCGAACGCCACCTGCTCGCACGCGGCTTCTACGCCAATCTCGACGCCGTCGCCCGCACCATCAACAACATCATCATCCTTCACGCGGCCGCCAAGCTTGGCATGGGCACAGGGCATCCGCCGAAGCTGCGCAATTACGCCAGCACAGGCTTCTGCCGCCGCACACGCGTACGCTCCATCACCCGCGCCGGTCGCGGCGCATGGCTACGCAAGCGCTTGCAGCATCGCGATCTACTCACGCGCTTCCTGCTCATTGTGAACGCCCTCAAAAATGTCGACGCCCTCGTCGACCGCGCCGCGCGTCGCTTTGCACGCGGTCTGACGCGCCTCTTCGGCATTCGCCTCATGCGCCCGCCGCGCGATTCCGCGCGCACGCTTGCGCTGCCCGAAGTGATTTGCGCGGATTCCTCCTAACCGGGCCGCCGGCTTCCAGCCGGCATGCCTGCACCAAACTCAACCGTGTGAAGCCGCGCTTCACGCGGCCAAAGTGCTGCGCCTTTCTTGGACCGCCGGCGTCCTCGCCGGCGCGGTGATTGCCGGGCATCGTGACGATTGAAACACCATCGCCGGCGAGGACGCCGACGATCCAAGATATCATCCAGCGTCCCGCTCAGCGCGCCACGCACTCAAGATCGCGTCCGCGCTCACGGCCACATCCGCCTCCGTCGTGTTCATACTGCACACCGAAATCCGAATGATCTGGCGCCCGCGCCAAACCGCGCCGCCGACGAAGATCACGCCCTCGTTCTGAATCCGCGCGATCGTCCGCGCTGTCAGCTCATCGGCCTTCGCCACGTCCATATCGGGCCCGAGACACACCGCGACCTGATTCAGCACCACCTCATTCAACACCGAGACATCCGGCGCTGCATTCAAGCGCTCAGCAATGCCCCGCGCCACCGCGCAATGGCGGCTCACCATTTCGGCGATGCCTTCGCGGCCCATCGCTTTGATCGTCGCCCAGGTCGCGAACCCACGCGCTCGTCGCGACAGCTCCGGCGTGAAATCGGCGGGATGACGATCTTCGCCCGCCGGCAGATAGCTCGCCGCGATCAGCATTGCGCGACGATGCGCCTCGGCGTTGCGCACGATGGCGTACGCGCTGTCGTACGGCGTCTGCAGCCATTTGTGGCCATCGACGCCCCACGAATCTGCAAGCTCCAACCCGCGCCCGAGATGCGCACGATCGGGACACGCCCGCGCCCACAATCCAAATGCGCCATCGACATGCAACCACGCACCCTTCGCCCGCGCCGTTGTCGCGATCTCCGGGAACGCATCGAACGATCCCGAATTGATGTGCCCCGCCTGCGCGATGGCGATGATCGGCCCGTCGAGCTTTTCGATCGCGCGCTTGAAGGCGTCCGGCTTCATCCGCCCCTGCTCGTCCGACGCCACGCTCACGATGCGTTTGGCGCCGAGCCCCAGATAGCGAAGTCCCGAGAACACGGTGGAATGCGCTTCTTCGCCCAGCACAACATGGATCGGCGGCGCGCCGAACAAGCCGTCGCTCTCGACGTCCCATCCTACGCGCCGCAACACCTCGCCGCGCGCCGCCGCCAAGCAGGTGAAATTCGCCAAAGTCGCGCCGCTCACGAATCCGATCGAAGACCCGCGCGGCAGGTCGAGCAAATCGAGCAACCAGCGCGTCACAACTTCTTCGCACGCCGAGGCCGCTGGCGTCGCATGCGCGTTGCCGACGTTCTGCCCCCAGGCGCTGATCAACCAGTCCGCGGCGACGCCCGTCTCGTGGCTCGCGCCCATCACCCAACCATAGAAACGCGGGCCGATGATGTTTGTCAGCCCCGGCTCTGCCAGCATCGCAAGTTCCGCAATCACCGCGCGCGCCTCGTCGCCACGCTCCGGCGTCGGCTGATCGAACGCCGCGCGCATCTCGCGATAGCCACGCGCAGGTTGGTGTTGCCGCGTCGGCGCACCATCGCGGTACGCCGCCGCACGCGCACTGACGTCCGCAAACAACGCGCGCAATTCGTCTTGGCCCACGCCAGCCTCCCATGTTTTGCGCGTTCTACGCCGCCGCGTCGACAAAAACCATGACCTGCGTCGCATCGCCGTTTGACTTGATCGCTTCGATCGGGTCGATTGACGTACCACACGCAATTCGCCGATCGGCGACCGCCGCGCACGCGACGGCCGAGAAGCCCCATTTGAAAGATCCGATGGAAAGTCACAGCCTCATCGTCAATCTCGTCGCCGGTATCGCGCTTGCGTTCTTCTTCGGCGCCGCAGCGCAGCGTCTGCGCATCTCACCGCTGGTCGGCTATCTGATCGCCGGCGTCGCCGTAGGGCCGTTCACGCCAGGCTTCGTCGGCGACGCCGACCTCGCCATGCAATTCTCCGAGATCGGCGTGATCCTGCTGATGTTCGGCGTGGGTTTGAAATTCTCACTCGCGGATCTCTGGGCCGTGCGCGGCGTCGCGCTGCCAGGCGCGCTGGTGCAAATGACGGCCGCAACATTGCTCGGGTACGGCGTCGGCGCGCTCATGGGCTTGGGCGCGGCTGAATCGATCATGCTGGGCTTTTCGCTTTCGGTTGCGAGCACCGTCGTGCTGCTGCGCGCGCTCGAAGACCGGCACATGGTGAAAACCGAAAACGGCCGCATCTGCGTCGGCTGGCTGGTGATTGAAGACATCGCCATCGTGCTCGGCATCGTCTTGTTGCCGACGCTGGCGACGATGGCCAACGGCAATGGCGGCATCTCGCTCACGACGGCGCTGTCGACGCTCGCGTTTACAATCGGCAAGATCGGCGTGTTCGTGGCGCTGATGCTGTTCGTCGGCGCGCGCTTCTTTCCGTGGTTGATCGTTCAGGTCGCTCATTTGAAATCGCGTGAGCTCATGTCGCTCGGCACGCTCACCCTCGCGCTCGGCATCGCCTGGGTCGCGTATGAGCTCTTCGACGCTTCTTTCGCGCTGGGCGCCTTCCTCGCCGGCGTCGTGCTCAATGGCACTAAGTTCACCCATAAGATCGCCGAAGATTCGCTGCCATTGCGCGATACGTTCGCGGTGCTGTTCTTCGTCTCGGTCGGCATGTTGTTCGATCCGATGACATTGGTGCGCGAGCCTTTGGGCGTGCTCGCGATCGTCTTCATCATCATGATCGGCAAGAGCGCGGCGGCGCTTGCGATCACGACGCTCTACAAATTGCCACTGCGCACCGGGCTCATGATCGCAGCGTCTTTGGCGCAGATCGGCGAATTCTCCTTCGTGCTCGCCGGCATGGGCGTGCATTTGGAGCTGTTGTCGCAAGAGACCTACAATCTCATCCTCGCCGCGGCGCTCATCTCGATCGCGCTCAATCCGCTTCTGTTCGCCTTAGCCGAGCGCGTGGCCGACAAGAAGGACGGCCAGGAGAAGAATCCGCCGGCGAGGGCCACAGCCTAGGGGCGAGATTTCGTCGCGATCTTCCCTTGCGCCGTCGGACTTCGCGCTGGCGCTGTTCGGCTATTGCGTTGCTTTGTTCGCGGCGCTGAGCGCGGTCGCGCCCTCCGGCAATCTCAGCCACATGCGCGCGGCGCTAAAGATGCCGTTCTATTGGCCGCTGGCGACGCTCGCGGCTTTGCGTGCGTTGTTTGAACTCGCGGTCCGCCCACATCATTGGGCCAAGACCGCGCATGGCGTCTCGCCGCGTACGCGCATGATTGCGCCCGCAGCCGCACCACCCGCAGACGCCCAACGCCTCGCCAGCTAAAGCGCCTTCAGCAGCTTTGACAGCGCCTCGACATCTGCTTCCGGCTGGTTCCACGAGACGACCAGCCGCGCCTCGCCTTCGCTCCAATCGTAGAAATCCGCCCCCGCCGCGCGTAGCTTCGCCAGTCTCTCCGCACCAACCTTGATGAAGACCTGATTGCTCTCCACCGGCACGCTCAGGAACGGCGCCGCCGCCTCGCCCAGCTTCGCCGCCAGCGCATTGGCGCGGCCGGCGAGCTTCAGCCAGAGGCCGTCGTTCAAATAGGCGAGGAATTGCGCCGCCGGGTAACGGCCCTTGCAGATCAGATGACCACTACGCTTGCGCCGGCGCGCAATCTCCTCGGCGAGGTCCAAATCGAAGCAGACGATCGATTCCGCCAACAAGGCGCCATTCTTTGTCGCCCCGAACGACAACAAGTCCACGCCAGCGCGCCAGGTCACGTCTGCGGGTTTGCAGCCAAGTGCGACGATGGCGTTGGCGAAGCGCGCGCCGTCCATGTGCAGCGCGAGCCCCGCTTCCTTGGTGATCGCACCCAGCGCCGCCACCTCGTCGGCTTTGTAGATCGCGCCACGCTCCGTGGTTTGCGATATGGACACCGCGCTTGGCTTCACGGAATGAATACCACGTGCGTTGCGGCCGATGCCTTCGCGTAAGGCGTCCGGCGTCAACTTTGCGGCTTCGCCGTCAACGAGCACCAGCTTGGCCCCACCAGAGAAGAATTCGGGCGCGCCGCACTCATCGCATTCGATATGCGCTTCGTGATGACAAATGATCGAACCCCATGGCGGCGTGACGCTGGCGAGCGCGATCGAGTTTGCCGCCGTGCCGCTCGCGACAGTGAACACACGCACGTCGCGCTCGAATAACGAGCTAAACGCTTCATCCATTTTGCGCGACCACGGATCTTCACCGTAGCCCACAACAGCGCCTTCGTTCACGCTTGTTAAGGCGGCGATGATTTCCGCAGCGGCGCTCGCTGTATTGTCCGATCGAAAGTTCATGCCCGTTTACCTTGCCCGCCGCACATCAACACATACTTCACAAACACACCTAAAACAGCGCGTTTTTCGTATCAAAACAGTACGAAAAAGGCACTCACGCGAACGCTTGATTTACAGAGCGCGATTAGGCTTAGCAGAAATTAGCCATTGGGGCGGGGCGTGCAATATTTCATCAACCATGCGGCGATTGAACGCGCGACAGCGGAGGTCTTCTCCAGCTCGCGCACGCGCTACTATCTCTATGCGCTGATCGCGATCGCTGTTGGCGCAGCCGCTGGCTTGCCGCTTGGCGCCGTATGGTTCGGCCTCGCTTTGATGATCGATGAAATGCACAAATGGGCAAGCGCCAATGCGCGCGCGCTCGTTGGCGAAAACGCGAAAGGCCTGCATTTCACGCTCGATTTAGCGCAATCCGCGAGCCTTGCGGCCGCGCCTGGCATTCTCTGGTTTGAGCAGTCGCAGGTCGGCGCGCCGCTGGCCGCCACCATGCTCGCCATGCTCTGCGCGCACACCGCTTTCTCCGCACGTCGTGGCCGCCTCTACGCGATCGCCATTTGCGCGCCTTACGCTCTGCTCGGCGCCGTGATCTTGGCGAGCAGCGTCTCGCTTTCAACCTTCGCCGCGACGTTGGCGATGGGCGCGTGCGTCGCCTACGTGCTGGCAGCGGCCCTCCACCATGCGCATCGCGCCTCGCATGCGCGCGTTCAGGATGTGGAATGGCTACGCCAGCTCAATATGAGCTTCAGCAACGCCAATTCGGCCGCTTGGGAGATCGACTTCACACGCGAGCGTTTGGTTGGTGGCGATCGTCTCGCCGCCCTGCTCGGCCGCTCGATCACATTTACCGACATCGTCGACAACGCCTGCTTCGCGCCGCCCGAGGATCGCGCCCTGGTAAAATCAGCGTTTGCACCGACGCATGGCGCTGTGCGCCGCATCGCGCTGACGCACGACGTGGTTCGCGCCGATGGCTCGCGCGTTCGCGTACGTCACCATGCCTTTGTCCGCACCACACCGGAAGGCGTCCCGATCCGCGTCACCTGCGTATCGCGCACCGGCGAACCCGTCGTCGCCACACCGGCGCTCCCGCGCGAAGTCCTCAGCGACGCGTCGACGGCGCTCCTGGCCCAAGGCGGAGCGCTGAAGACTCTGCGCAACGAACTCTCGCTTGCCGCTGAAATCAGCACGCCGCTCGAAACGCTCTCGGCGGGGCTCTCTAGGATTCTCAGCACGCTCGCACACGGCGCCGTCGATATCGAGCGCGGTATCGATGATCTGGCGCACGCCCGTCACGCGGCTGAAAGCGCCAATCTCGCCAAGTCGCAATTCCTCGCCAATATGAGTCACGAACTGCGCACCCCGCTCAACGCCATCATCGGCTATGCGGAAATGTTGCAGGAAGACGCTGAGGACAATGGCGACAAGGCTTCCGTCCAGGATTTGCAGCGCATCCTGACCGCCGCAAAACACCTGCTGAGCCTGATCAACGAAATTCTCGATCTCTCGAAAATCGAAGCTGGCCGCATGGATGTCAGCGCCGCTGAATTCGATCCGATCGAAACACTGAGCGAGCTGATCGGCACCGTTCGCCCTATCGCTGAGCAGAACGGCAATGTGGTCACGCTGCACAACAAGGCGCCGCATGGCCTGGCCACCACCGACTCGATGAAGCTGGGCCAGTGCGTGCTGAATCTGCTCTCAAACGCCGCCAAGTTCACCAAGAACGGCGCGATCGACGTGACCTACGATCGCCGCACTCATAACGGCGTCGAGCAAATCTTCGTCACGGTGCGCGACACCGGCATCGGCATGTCGAGCGAGCATATGTCTCGCCTCTTCCAGCCGTTCGTGCAGGCGGACCCCAGCATCACGCAGCAATATGGCGGTACGGGCCTGGGCCTAACCATCACGCGCCGCTTCGCGCAATTGCTGGGCGGCGATGTGAGCGTGGAAAGCACGCTCGGCCAAGGCTCGATGTTTACGCTACACGTGCCCGTGAATTTCGCCGATGCTTCGGCCGCGTTGGGCGCTGCAGCGAAAGTCGATGAGCTGCAGGGCACGGCGGATCAGCCGCTTGTGATCGTCATCGAAGACGAGCCGGATGCGCGCGAACTCGCGGCGCGTGCGCTCACGCGTGCGGGCTTTGCGGTGCAGGGCGTTGGCGGCGGCGAAGCGGGCTTGGCGCTTGCGCGCGCGAAATCACCGGCTTTGGTGCTGCTCGACATCTTCTTGCCGGATCGCTCCGGCTGGCGTGTGCTGCAAAGCTTGAAGCACGATCCCGCGACGCAGGACATTCCAGTCGTGGTTCTCTCCGTGAACGAAGATCGCGGCCACGCGCTGGCGTTGGGCGCGGCCGAGCACATCGTGAAGCCGGCAGATCGCGACATGCTGGCGGCCACAGTGATGCGCTACGCCCGCAAGCGCGCGCCAGATCAGCACGCGCCTGCGGCCAGCGTCACGCCGCTCGCGCAAAAGCAGGCAGGCTGATTACGTCTCCGCGTGTGCGGCGACAACACGCGCGACCACTTCGGTGACGCGCTTGCCGGTCGGGATGTGCAAGAATTCGTTCGGACCGTGCGCGTTGGAGTGCGGCCCGAGCACGCCTGTGACCACGAATTGCGCTTCGGGGAATTTCTCTCCGAGCATGCCCATGAACGGGATCGAGCCGCCCTCACCCATCATGGCGACCGGATTGCCGAACGCGGCGTGTGATGCGTCTTCCAGCGCGGCTTCAAGCCAGGCCGCCGTCTTTGGCGCGTTCCAACCCGAACCGGCCTTCTCGCCTTCATAGACGACGCGGGCGCCATAGGGCGGATCGCGCTCAACGATTTCCTTCATGCGCTTGCTGGCTTTCACCGCATCCAAAGTCGGCGGGATGCGCATGGAGAGCTTCGCTTCGGTGAACGGACGCAGCACGTTGCCGGCGTCTAGTGGCGCTGGCGCGCCAGCGAAGCCCGTCACGGAGAGCGCAGGCCGCCAGGTGCGGTTCAGTACAAGCTCGGCGAGATCCGCGCCGGCAGGCTTCATGCCTTCGACAAACGGAAACTTCGCATAGACCTGATCACCCAAGGCCTGCGCCGCGACCTTCGCTTGGCGCACGCGCTCTTCGGGGATTGGCGCCTTAAGATCATCGACCACGATTTCGCCGGTCTCGACATTCTCCAAGCGCGCCAGCACTTGGCGTAGCACACGGAAGCTCGACGGCACCACGCCGGACGCGTCGCCCGAGTGTACACCCTCTTCCAACACATCGACGCGCAACGTGCCACCCACCAAGCCGCGCAGGGACGTCGTCACCCACAAGCGCTCATAATCGCCACAGCCGCTATCGAGGCAGACGACGAGCGAGACCGTGCCGATGCGATCGGCCAGAGCATCCATGTAGTAAGGCAAATCCGGCGAGCCGCTTTCTTCGCTGGCTTCGATCACGATCACTGCGCGCTTGTGCGGCACGCTTTGCTCTTTCAGCGCCAGCAATGCACCGAGGGCCCCAAACATGGCGTAGCCATCGTCCGCGCCGCCGCGACCGTACAGCTTGTCGCCTTCGATCACCGGAACCCAGGGGCCTTTGCCTTCGGCCCAACCGGTCATCTCCGGCTGCTTATCGAGGTGGCCGTAAAGCAGCACTGTGTCGCCGCTCACGCTGCCCGGCACGTCGATGAAGATCAGCGGTGTGCGGCCCGTTGCGCGCTCGACGCTCAACGTCGCGTTCAACGCCGGCAGCTTCTTCTCCGCCCAAGCCACGAAGAGCTGCACCGCCTGCTCCATATAGCCGTGCTTTTCCCAATCGGGATCGAAGGACGGCGACTTGTTTGGAATGGCGATGTACTCGACCAAGGTCGGCACGATCTCGTCGTTCCAAAGCTTGTCGGTGAAGCTGCGCAATTGCGGGTGGGAAATCTCGGCCATGAACGGGCTCCTTTGCCTGGGTAGATAGAGCCGAAAGCGGCCGCTGACCATGCGTCAGGCGCAGGCTGACGTTGCGAAAAATTGTCTCCGCGTGCGCTGCGCGCGTAAGATCGCGGCTCACGGAGGAAACCATGAGCGATAGCGCGCGTACGCCGGTGATTGTGGGCGTCGGCCAATTGAACGATCGGCCCGCCGATCCAATGGTCGGGCTCGACACGCTGGGGCTGATGGCGGCGGCGGCGCGGCTCGCAGAGGCGGATGCGGGCGGCGGCGCGTGGCTTGCCGAAATCGAGTCCATCGGCGTCGTGGACAATCTCTCCTTCCGCGAACTCGGCGACATCGTGCCCTTGCTCGCCGCCGAACTCGGCGCGACGCCGCGCATTGCCTACAAGACCAAATACCCAAGCGGCGCGAGCCCCATCCTGCTGCTCAACGAAGCCGCGCATCGCATCGCTAATGGCGAGATCACGAGCGCGCTCATTGCAGGCGGCGAGGCGCTCCGCACCGCCGCACAACGCACCGCGATGAAATCTGGCGACAAGGAATCCGATCACAACGCCATCCGCAGCATTCCGCAGCGCCGTGAGCCGACCTACGCGCAGCGTTACGGCTTGATCGCCCCCGTCGACATCTATCCGCTCTACGAAAACGCAACGCGCGCCGCGTGGGGTCAGAGCTTGGCCGACGCGCAAACCGAGAGCGGCGAAATCTGGTCGCGCTTTTCACAGGTGGCCGCGGCACACGATGGCGCTTGGATACGCAAACCCGTCAGCGCCGAAGACGTCGCACGCGTCTCCGCTGACAATCGCCCAATCGCTTTTCCCTACACCAAGCTGATGGTCGCCAACTCGTCGGTGAACCAGGGCGCTGCGTTTATCGTCACGTCTCTCGCTCAGGCGTTGCAACGCGGCATCCCTGAAGAACGGCTGATCTATGTCGGCCACGGCGCGGCGGCCGACGAATCGAACGACATCCTCGCCCGCGATCGCTTCGATCATTCCGCCAGCATGGCGGTTTCACTGCAGCGGACGCTGGACTTGAATGCCATCAAATCTGCAGAGCTGGATTGCGTAGAACTCTACTCTTGCTTCCCGTGCGTCCCGAAAATGGCGCGCCGGATCATCGACTGGCCGGTCGAAAAACCAGCCACCGTCTTCGGCGGTTTAACTTTCGGAGGTGGGCCGATCGGCAATTACATGAGCCATGCCGTGGTCGCGATGACGCAAAACCTGCGTGCGGGCGGCCAACACGGCCTGCTGTTCGCCAATGGCGGCTTCGCCACGCAGAACCATTCGATCATTATCAGCCGCGATCCGGCGCGCGCCGCAGTAAAACCAAGGGATTTTGACTATCAGGCCGAAGCGGACGCGCAACGCGAACCCATCCCGCAACTCATAGCAAGCTATTCAGGCCCCGCAAAAGTGGAGACCTACACGGTGTTCTACGAACGCGATGGGCGTCCACGCGCGGGTGTCGTCGTTGGTAAAACACCTGCCGACGAACGCTTCCTCGCTAAAATTCCCGCCACGGACGAGAACGCCATTTCGTATCTCACTGACGGCAAAGCAGAACCTGTCGGCGCCTCGGGAACCGCCTTCGCCAGCGGCAACGAGACGCATTGGCGCTTTTAAGGCGCCACATTCTTTAGCGTCGTCGCGAGGGCCCGCCCAAGCGATGGGCGGCGCATCGGCATTCACACGATGCATCTGTTGTCGTACTTACGTGTTTAAGCTGGTTGGCGCTTGATCGCGCTCCGGGGGATTCATTGCCTTACGATCACGCGACGACGCCGCAAATTCTGCCGCCCACGGCAAGTTTGGCGATGCCTACCCAGCGCGCTTCTCAGCCAGCGCAAGAGCCGCGCTGGTTTGAGTACACGCCGATGTGGATGCGCCGCACCGCGCTGTTCACGGCGACCTTCGCTCTAACCATCGCCGCCTTCATGGCGCCGTTCGATCTCTTCGCCGGTGAAGGCTTCACCTGGATCGAAGTGGTCGCACTCGTTCTATTCGGCCCGCTCTTCATCGGCATCTCGTGCTGGTTCTGCAGCGCGCTCGCAGGCTTCTTCCTGCTCGGCACGCGCCGTGGCGACTTCTTCAAAGTTGAAGACATCGTCGGCGTCTCCAACCAACGCACCGCCCTGCTCGCCGTCGTCCGCAATGAGGATGTGGCTGCCGTCTATGCGCGCCTGCGCGCGATGGACAACGCACTCGCCCGTAAAGGCCTCTCTAGCCAGTTCGACTTCTTCGTACTGAGCGACACCAACAAGGAATTGGTCGCCGCCCAAGAAGGCCTCGCCGCCGTCAACGCAGCAGCCACGAGCCACAGCGCCTTCTATTATCGCCGCCGCAGCGCCAATATCGGGCGCAAGTCGGGCAACGTCGCCGATTGGGTCCGCAATTTCGGCGGCGCGTACGAGTACATGATCGTGCTCGACGCCGACTCGCTGATGAGCGCCGAGCTGCTGCAAGCGCTGCCGACCTACATGGACTCGCGCCAAGACCTCGGCGTGCTGCAAACCATCCCAATGGGCTTTGGCGGCGACACGCTGTTTGCGCGTCACATGCAATTCGGCATCCGCCTCTATGGCCGCGTCGCCAGCGCAGGCGTTGCCTGGTGGACGGGCGCGGAAGGCCTCTATTGGGGCCACAACGCCATCCTGCGCACGCGCGCGTTTGCCGAAACGGCCGGCCTGCCACGCCTGCAAGGCGCTCCGCCGTTTGGCGGTGAAATCCTCAGCCACGACGTCATCGAAAGCATGTTCATGCGCCGCGCCGGTTGGGGCGTGGAAATGGCGCCGCTGCTCGACGGCTCGTTCGAACAATGCCCGCCGACCTTGGTCGATGAAGCCGTGCGCGACCGCCGCTGGTGCCAAGGCAACCTCCAGCACCTCGGCCTGATGCGCGCCGAGGGCCTCGGCTGGCTCGCCAAAGTGCAAATCGCGATGGCGGCGATGGTCTATTTCGCGGCGCCGCTCTGGCTGGCGTTCTTGAGCGCCGGCATTGCGTTGCGCCTCGAACAAGGCGCGCCTGAGCCGGGTGAGCCCTGGTTCTCCGGCCGCGCCGAGCAATTGCTCGAACTGCATTGGAGCATCGTGCTCACGGTGGTGATGCTCTTCGGCCCGAAAGTGATGGGCGCACTCTTGATCCTCACGCGCCCGGAAGAACGCCGCGCCTTTGGCGGCGGGTATGCGGTGATCGCGGGCCTGTTCGGCGAACTCGTCATGTCGGCCGTGCTTGCGCCGATGCGCATGTTGTTCACCTGCCGCGCCGTGGCCGAGACACTGCTCGGCTTCGACAGCGGCTGGAATTCGCAACGCCGCTCCGCCGAAGCCGCACCGTGGACGGAAGCGTGGCGCTCATGCTGGTGGCACACAGCCATCGGCGTGTTCGTGCTGGCGCTCGCCGCGCCCTATTCGGATCTCGTGATCTGGACGGCGCCGATCCTGTTCGGCCTCGTCTTCAGCGTGCCGCTCACTGTGTTCACGTCGAGCGCGCAGGCGGGCTTCATGGCCGCACGCGCGGGCGTCTTCCTGACGCCGGAAGAAGTGGCCCCAGCCGCCGTGCTCGCCGCCGACGCCGGCCGCGTGGGCCCTGCGCTCACGCCAGAGCAGGCCGCGTCTTACGCTTGAGCCTTGGAGCGAGCCGCTCTCAGCGGCTCGCTTGCACCGCGCACCCAAAACCCGCTATCGGTCGCAGCGCGTTCGCGGGCGTAGTTCAGAGGTAGAACGTCAGCTTCCCAAGCTGAATGTCGGGGGTTCGATTCCCCCCGCCCGCTCCAAAAATCACGCGTTGCATCAACACCTTCTCGAAGCGCCGTTCGAACAAAAGTGAACACGGAAATTGCTGGTCGGCACCTGGTCGGCACCGTAACGCCTAGCATTGTGAGTTCCCCTGTTATCTCGTGGGCGAGGTTGACCCGCGCGTACGGGCGTCTGCCCACGCCTCCAGCACTTCCTCCCGGTAGCGCACAAGGCGTGGTCCGTACTTGATGAAGGGCGGGCCCTCACCGGTCACACGCCAACGATTGAGCGTGTGTTTGGAAATCTTCAAACGCGCGGCGGCGTCTTCAACGGTCAGCAGGATTTCGGTCGACATGGTTCGTTCCTTTCAGCGCGCTGCGAGCGATAAACTCCCTCGCGGCGCCTCGATGAAAGGTCCGCTTATCCACAACGAACAAATCCATTCTGCAATGCGATGAAAACACAAATCGAAGTCGAAAAGGGCGCTGCGTCTCAATTGGTTTCCGCGCGTTTCCGAGACTTACCTCTCGCGACTCTCAATGATCAACGATAGCTCTTGATCGCCCTTAATGTCCCACCGCCATAGTTCGCATGTTACGCGACTAAATTCGTCGTCATGCGTGACGCGCAAATTGTCAGGGTTTGTCGGGATCGCGTGCGCCGCGCCGCAAAAACGCGTCGAGGTCCTCTGGAAAGTAGCACACCAAGCGCGCGCCACGGCGCATCCATTTCGGCCCGATCTTCTTGGCGCGCCAACTCTTGAGGGTGCTCACGGCGACCCGAAGATAAGCCGCCGCCTCTCGTGGCGATAAAATCACCGACTGCTCTCTAGCGGCCGCCGTAAGTCGCTTTGTCTTCACGCGCAGCGGCGCTGCAGACTTGGCCCGCACCGGCGCCTTCTCGCCTGGCGTGTCGAACAGGTTCAATTGGCCCGGATCGCTGCGACGCTTGCGGGTGCGCGACCCGCGCTTGCGTGAGGCCATGCGAGCGGCTCCTCAAGACGGGGCCCGCCATCAAACCATCCCGCGAGCGCGCGTCCACGCATTGCAACTCACGATAGAATCCAAAACTTCCTCATCCGCGCAAGCGTCGCACGGTCGTGGGGATGCTCCAGGGCGTTGAGCCCAGTGAGCCGCAAGAGGTCGCGATAGGCGGAGAAGGTGGCCGCGTGACGATCACCGGAGCACAAGTTCGAATGGCGCGCGTAGCCATTGGCTGGAGTGCGGCCGACCTCGCAGAGGCTTCAGGCGTAGGCGAAGCAACTATTCGCCGGTTTGAAACGAGCCGTGGCGAGATTTTTCCGCACACACTCGAACGCGTGCAACGCGCGCTCGAAAAAAAGCGTGATCTTCTTGGCCTCGGGCGAGAACAAGGACGGCGGGCCTAGTGTTCGGCTCAGGAAGAAATAGCGATTCAAGATCTCTCACGATCGCCAACTTCGTTGGCAATCACCGGCAAGTCTGGCGCGGGTGGAAGACGTTGGTAAGGCCCCGGTAAGGGGGCACGAAATCGTAGAGTCGGGATGTGGCGCGGTGGTGTTAGGCCGGGCGTAGCTGTTGCCGCCTCTTTCGTTTGGCGGTGCCTGAGGAGCCTGACCATACTCCGTTTCCACATCCCTCTCATCGAACCGGACATG